>JAHHTP010000009.1 GCA_020024615.1 Oscillospiraceae bacterium | reverse complement strand
CCCCTTTTCTTTTTACTAAATATTTGTTATAATAATACTGTGCCTATTTTTATAGGAAGTACTACTATCAATGGAGGTTTATAATGCAGGAAAAATATTATATGACTACCGCAATCGCATATACATCACGCAAACCGCACATCGGCAACAGTTACGAGGTTGTATTAAGCGATGCCATTGCACGCTATCAGCGTCAAATCGGAAAAGATGTTTTTTTTATGACCGGAACCGATGAGCACGGCCAGAAAATTGAGGAATATGCAAATAAAGCAGGTATTTCCCCGAAAGAGTATGTAGATGGTGTCGCAGGTGAAATCCGCAGCATTGTCGATCTGCTGGAAACTTCTTATGATCACTTTATCCGCACCACCGATGAACAACATGAAAAGGTTGTCCAGAAAATCTTCCGCAAACTGTACGATCAGGGTGATATCTACAAGAGTGAATATGAAGGCTGGTACTGCACCCCATGTGAATCCTTTTTCACCGAAACACAGTTAAAAGACGGTTGTTGCCCAGACTGCGGCGCAAAAGTCACCAAAACCAAAGAGGAAACCTACTTCTTCAAAATGAGCAAATATCAGGATCGCCTGATGCAGTATATTGAAGATCACCCGGACTTCATTCAGCCGGAAGCCCGTAAAAAAGAAATGGTCAACAACTTCTTAAAACCGGGTTTACAGGATCTGTGTGTTTCCAGAACATCCTTTAAATGGGGCGTTCCAGTAGACTTCGACCCAAAACATGTTATTTATGTGTGGATTGACGCGCTTTCTAACTATATCACTGGTTTAGGATATGATCCGGATGGCAGCAGCGAACAGTTCAAAAAGTACTGGCCGGCTGATGTTCATATTATTGGAAAGGATATTCTGCGTTTCCACACCATTTACTGGCCGATTATGCTGATGGCTTTAGATTTGCCGCTTCCAAAGCACATCTTCGGACATCCATGGCTGCTGTTCGGTTCGGACAAGATGAGCAAATCAAAAGGCAATGTTATGTATGCTGACGATCTTGCTAAAATTTTTGGTGTCGAAGCAATTCGTTACTATGTTCTGTCCGAAATGCCGTTTGCATCGGATGGTAGCATCACTTATGAAACTCTGATTGCACGCTATAACTCCGATCTGGCAAACACTTTAGGCAATCTGGTTAACCGCAGCATCGCAATGGCAGATAAATATTTCAGCAAAACTGTTTGCAACAAAGGCGTTGCAGACGAAATGGATGCAGACTTAATCGCATGTTGCCACAAAGCAATTGCTGACCTGCACAAAAACATGGACAACTTCCGTGTTGCTGATGGTCTGGAAGCTGTCCTGACGCTCGCTCGCCGTGCAAATAAATATATCGACGAGACTACCCCGTGGGTACTGGCAAAAGACGAATCCAAGAAAGATCGTCTGGAAACAGTTATGTATAACCTGTTGGAAACCATCCGCTATATTGCAATTCTTCTGGAATCCTTTATGCCGCAGACTTCCGCTTCAATCTTAGAGCAGATTGGTGCAAAGGAAAAATCTTTGGAATCTTTAGAGCAGTTTGGCAAAGAAGCATCCATCACTGTTGGTGAAGCAAAAGTTCTATTCTCCCGTCTGGATGAAAAAGTGGTAGCAGAGCAGATTGCATCTATGCAGCCGACCATCAAAAAAGAGGAAAAGAAGGATCCGCAGGACAAAGCAAATGTCATCATCAATATTGATGATTTTTCAAAAGTAGAACTGCGTGTTGCCAAAATCACCGAATGCGAGAAAGTTAAAAAATCCAAAAAATTGTATCGCTTAACCGTTGATTTAGGCTATGAAACCCGCACCGTTGCTTCGGGCATCGCTCCATATTACACCGTAGAAGAACTCATTGGCAAAAAAGTTATTCTCGTTTCTAATCTCGCTCCTGCAAAACTGTGTGGTGTTGAAAGTCAAGGTATGTTACTTGCCGCAGATGCAGGAGAAAATGATGTTAAGGTCATCTTCATAGATGATTCCGTTCCAGAAGGAAGCAAAATCCACTGATGTCCAAAAATAAAGTTCTCCCTCCAATCAATTTTATGAATCTCACTGGTATCTTCGATTCACACTGCCACTATGATGATAGTGTGTTTTCAGAGAATCTGCCAGATTTAATTGAAGCGATTCATAAAAACGGCGTATCTCATTTTATCAACATCGGCTGTGATATGCCAAGCTGCCGTACCAGCATTGCACTGACCGAGCAGTTCCCATATTTTTACTGTACGGTCGGTGTGCATCCGGAAGCCAGTGCCGACACACTTAAACAATATCCGCATTATCTGACACAATTGGAAGATTTTTGCAAACTGCCAAAAGTAGTCGGTATTGGTGAAATTGGACTGGATTATTACTACGACGATGCTGCGCCAAGAGAAATCCAGAAACTGGTGTTTGAACAGCAGTTGGCTCTTGCAAAAAAACTGGATATTCCGGTCTGCATTCACTCGCGTGATGCAACAGCGGATACTTTAGAGCTACTGCAAAAATATAAGCCCAAAGGTGTTGTACACTGTTTTTCAGGTTCACCCGAAACAGCAAAAGAAATTATCAAACTGGGTATGTACATCGGATTTACCGGTGTCTTGACCTTCAACAATGCAAAAAAAGCAGTCACATCGGCTGAAGTAATTCCAAACGACAGATTTCTTCTGGAAACTGACTGCCCTTATATGGCTCCGGTCCCATTCCGGGGAAAGTGTTGTCAATCGGATATGATCGCGCATACCGCACAGAAAATGGCAGAAATCAAAGGTTTGACTGCTCAGCAGATCATCGACCTTGCACGCGAAAATACTATGCGTGCTTACGAAATCCACTAACTGCCCAAATGCATATAACAAATCTTCTTTCCAAACTTTGCAGAATGCCTATATGAAAGAATTTATACGCATCAACATTTATACCACCAAATTATGATTGTCACCCTATCCCAAAAAGGAGGTTGTTTGCATGGCAACACATAGAGTACACTCCAAAACACGTTTTGTAATTATACTAACAACCTTAATTACCGCTTTACTGATTGTATTAAGCGGCTTACTATGGATATTGCTAGTTCAGAACAAGCAGAATAACAGTGCTGAGTTGTCTTCTCTGACACCGCAGCAGAGTAGCCAATCGGAATCTGTAAGCAGTGGATCAGACACTTCAAAAGATGATTCGTCCAAAACAGACAGTTCTTCCTCTAAAAACAAAGACGATATTTCATCTTCGGAAACTAATTCCAAAAATCCAACACAATCTGCTAAGCAATCTGAAACAGAAAGTACTATATCTTCTAATATCATTAAAAATTCTGATAAGATTGTTCCGAAAAGTGAAAAAGCTAATGCTTCCTATCTGGATGATGCCGTATTCATTGGCGACTCCATTTCTGTGAGTCTTTCCCTGTATCAGGCACTTCCAGCGAAGAATGTCATTGCAACCCAGAATGTTAATACCCATCAAGTGGTTGACGGTCAGGAAGTATTTTCAACGCCGAAAGGCAAGGTTTCCTTGAAAACCGCTTTAAAGGGAAAAAATCCGAAGAAGATATATGTCATGCTTGGTGCCAATGGTATGAACAGCTGGTCTAATGAAAAACAGATTGAATACTTTGATGATTTATTAGATCAACTTGAATCCTGGTATCCGGATGCTATTATCTATGTGGAATCCATGACACCTGTCTCCTCTGAAAAAAATAAAAAAGATAAAAATATCAATAATGCTTCAATTACCGATTATAATAAGCGTTTACTCAAGCTGGTAGAGGGGCGTTCTGATAATATCTACTATCTAAATGTTGCCGAAGACTTCACAACCAAATATGGCAATCTCAAATCCGAATACAACGGCGGTGACGGTCTGCACTTTTCTCCGAAGGCTGCAAGAGCTGTTGTTTCATACGCTTTAACCCATACTGTACAGTAAAATTTTTGGAGGTCATTATGAAAAAATTACTTGCAATGATTCTTTCCACACTGATGGGACTAGCTATTTTGACTGGCTGTTCCAAACAGGAAAATTCTATCCAACCAGCTGTTGATTCTATGGCTGCAACAATTGTACAAACTGTAGAAATCCCACAGGTAACCACTATTGATGATGCAGACACCATTCTAACCATGTATGACCTGGATGCTTCCAAAATCGCTGAAATGGTTCTGCTGAAATCCGGAAACGGTGCCAACGCAGATGAAGTTATTATCATCAAAAGCAATGATGCCGCAGACCTTGGCGCAATAGAAGAAGCCCTTAAGCTGCGTATTACCGTATTAACTGATTTATTTGCTGACTACAATGCAGAAGATATGCCTAAAATCAAAAACGCAGAAATCGTGAAAGAAGGCAACTATATTATGTTGGCAGTCTGCGCAGATCCAAATTCGGCTGTGGATATGTTCAAAGCTTCCTTTAAGGAATAATCTTGTTATACTCATTCTTCCTCTCATGCATATCATGAGAGGATTTTTTTATTATTTTCATGACAAAAACAGTTTGATATGATATAATTCAATTAACATTTAAGTTAAATATTAATTGTTTGTGGAAGGAGGTATTAATGGGACTACAATCCACCTTAAAGGCACTCTCAGATCCAGTCAGACGAGAAATTCTCCAGATCTTAAAAAAGGAAACACTGTCCGCTGGTGATATCTGTACCCATTTCGATATTACCGCAGCTGCCATTTCCCGACATCTATCCATTCTAAAAGAAGCTGATCTCATACAAGATAAACGAAAGAGCAAATTCATTTACTACACATTAAACACCTCAGTTTTAGAGGAAATTATGCTGTTTATCAGCAATCTGAAAGGAGAAGATGGAAATGATTAAACAAAATAAATGGAAACTGTTGATAACATCTGCCATCACACTACTTCCAATTCTGATCGGAATCATTCTATGGGATAAAATGCCGGACACTATTGCGACACATTGGGGTTTTGATGGTAAAGCAGATGGATTCAGCAGCAAATGGTTCGCTGTATTGGGTATCCCTGCATTTCTGCTTGCAATCCATTGGATCTGCATCTTTGCCACTTCTACCGATCCAAAACATAAAAATATTAGTCCTAAAATTTTAGGATTGATTCTCTGGATTTGTCCAATGATCTCTTTGGTGATGCAGACGGGTATCTATGCACAGGCACTGGGCCTTGATCCTAAAATCGAATTTATTACTCCACTAATGGTTGGCATCATGTTTATTGTCATTGGAAATTATCTGCCCAAATGCAAACAAAGCTATACCGTCGGGATTAAACTGCTATGGACACTACAAGATGAAGACAACTGGCAAAAAACGCATCGACTGGCTGGTTTTGTATGGGTTATCAGTGGTATCTTAATGGTGTGCAGCGCATTTTTCCAATGGTTATGGATAATATTTGTTGTTATGATACTTGCAACGCTGATTCCTGTAATCTATTCTTATTTATATTACCGCAAACATCAAGTAAAATAAAAAAACAGGGCGTACACGATAACAAGTGCATGCCCTATTGCTATATTCTGAAATTAGAATGCCCAGTCGCCGTTTTCAAAGATCTTTGTTTCATTGCCTTCTGCGTCAATGCCAACAATATTCAGATCCGGTGTACCGACCATAAAATCTTCATGGGTAATTGCCACATTCATATGATGTGCAAGCAGCTGCTCATCATTCATATCCGTTCCCCCCTGCATACAGGTTGGATAAGAACTGCCGAACGCCAGATGACAAGCAGCATTCTCATCAAAGAGTGTGTTATAGAACAGAATACCACTCTGTGAAATCGGAGAATGATATGGAACCAATGCAACTTCGCCGAGATATCTTGCGCGCTCATCATTTTCAAACATCGCAGCTAAAACATCATAACCTTCCTCCGCAGAGAAATCTACTACTCTACCATTTTTAAAGGTCAAACTGAATTTATCAATACGCTTTCCGTTATAAATCAATGGCAATGCGGATTTAACCACGCCATTGACTGCATCGCAATTTGGAGCAGTGAAAACCTCCTCAGTCGGCATATTCGGAACAAAAACAGTGCCTCCATTTAAGCATTTTTCCAGTGCGCCTGCCCAGATATGATGTTCTGGCAAGGTGACTTCCAGATCAGTACCTATGCTGTTGGTATAATGTAGCTTAACAAACTGTTTCTCATTCAGAAAAGCAGAACGAGATGTCAAATCATTCATATGCGCATGCCATTTTTCCATAGGATCGCCTTCTCCGATACGGGTAGTATCAAAAATGACATTCCACAAAGCTTCTTTTGCTTGTTCTACATCTTTATTTGGGAAGATCTGCTGTGCCCATGCTGCGGTCGGTACCGAGATGACACACCAAACATTTTCATTTGCACCTAATTTATCGCTGAACTCCTTAAACGCTTTTCCTTTCGCACCTGCTGCCGCACCCAGTTTTTGGGGATCAATATCTGCCATCAGTGTCGGGTTTTCTGCATGAATGCTTAAAAATGCTGCACCACGGGACAGATAAAACATTTTCATATCAACCAACGGCTGCGGAATTTCTGATACAGTTTTTTCCGAAGCGTAAGTAAAACGCTGTTTACGACAAATTTCATCATCCCAGTTTAAGATAACATCCTTTGCGCCTGCTCGATAGGCAGCCTCCGACACAACATGTACAAAGTCAGCGGTTTCAATCGGTGCATTGATTACAAGCTCCTGATCTTTCTGAATATTTAAGCCGATACGAACCACTACATCCGCATACTGCTGTAATTTTTCTTCAAATGTCATCATTCTTCTCCTTTATTCAATTATTTTAAATTTATGCTTGTCTTGATTTAAATACTGTTATAAAACAATTTCAACCAATTTAATTATATCACAAACCAGAAAAAAATCAAGAAAGTTATAAAAATACACCTAATGTACAGAGATAGGCACATTAGGTGTAGCTTGCATTTCAATTTATGAAACAATCTGATCCGACTGTGAAAAAGTTTCGGTCAAACTATTTCTATCTTCCGAATCATCTGGAATACTGCTTTCTGGCAAATCTTCAATTTCCGGAGTAGATGTTGTAATATCCATACTGTTTTCATCGTCAATATCTAATTCTGTATCAGAAGTATCTCCTGCACCAAATCCCGGTATAACATCCGGAATCTCACTGATACTTGGGAGATCGGTTGTATCCGAAGTTTCGATATCCAAAGAATTTTCCGGTTGACTTGTAGTATTTTCATCTTGTGCAGAAGAACTGCCCATTCCTGGAACAACATCGGAAATTTCATTTGGATCCATCATATCAGATGAAGAATCAAGCGATTCTGTGCTGCTGGTATTACTGTTGCTACTATAAGAACTTGTATTTGAAGAACCTGTCTGTGAACTTCCTCCTACTGAAACAGTAGCACCGCTTACAACAGAACTGTCCTTGCTAACAGTGCCTTGTTCCATGCCAGTATCTTCTTTTGAAATAGCATCTGCTTCTGAGGCCTCAGAAATACGATCGGTCTGAAAATAACTAATGCTATCATTCTTCTGACTGATTTGCGTTAGTCCATCTTCTGAAATTACCAAAACCAACTCTGCAACCGGTTTTTGCAATAAATCTTGCATATTTTCAAATTCTTCTGATCGAGAGTACATATTTGAATCAGCCTCAACCATCTGATTTACAAGCAACAACTTCCCTGGAGTGGTTCCCAGTTCTTTTGCCTGTTTTAAGTCAGATAAAGAACTTTCAATCGCAATAATATCCGCTGATACATCTACTGATACAGTCGCTTCACGCGTCGCTTGTGTGATCGTATTCAAAACAGATTTTGTTTTAGATGTAACTGAACCGGTAGCTGAAACAAGAATATTATTTTTTCCCTCTGACTTCAGATAATTACTTTCACTCAACAAATGAACCGTCTGCTTAATGGCACACTCAGCAGGCTGATATGCAAAAGTGGCGTCCTGCAAAAGTTCTTCCGCAGCATCATTTACTGATACAACTTCAACAACCTGGTCAAACATATTAAGCTTATATTCTACCGATGGGTTTACATCCAAACTGACATAGGTGACCGGCGTGCCTATAGCGAATCCCGCTGCTACCAACATCAACACAAATACAGCCGCAACTGCTGCAATTCTTCTGGCATAAACGGTAAAGCGTACAGGACGCTTAGGCTGTACACTCATGAGTGTCTGCCCAACCTGATAATCCTGATTCGGAATACGAGAGATAGTGCCATCATCGGATAAAGCTGCTGCATAATTTCCAGCAACCTCTAAAATTACCATTTTCATAGGCAGTCAATCACTCCTTTCCGTCAACTCAAATAATTAAAATTTTGCAGCTGTTAGGATCAATCCTCCTGCGAAACAAATTTCAGATAATCTGCTAAGTAAGGATAGTCTCCCTTTAGAATCTCTATTGCTGCTATAATATATTTTCGATGACGCTCCAATATTTTTCGGTGTAAGCCGTACTCTTTTTCCAAAACTTTGATTGGGAGTGTTTTGACCTGTCTTAAATGAGTTACCAAATCTTCTCGCGAAAGCATGGTACGAATCACTGCTGCACAGGCTTTTTTTGTTTTTCCAGCTTTCGGAGAGCATTCCGTCAAATCCATAAATCCGAAACCATATTCTGACAAAGTAGAACTGATCACCTCGATTTCCAATGCAATCGGATTTTCCGGTGAAACAGCTACTTTCTGCATAACCTCAGATTGAAGAGCCTGACTCATCACATCATCTTCATCTGCATTTCCAGAAAAAGCTTCCGGTGGTATAGAAATTTCCGGACGAATCCGGTATTGCTTCCGCATAAAATCGGTCAAACGGCGTTTTATAACAAGCTGGGCAAATATGTAAAAGTTACCTTTGTTTTCTGCATAGGACATTACCGCTTCATGAAAAGCTGATAATGCAATAGACCATTCATCACTGCTAGTATCCACATAATGGCGGCAGGTATTTCCAGCAATTTTTAGAATAAAATCAGAGCTTTGTGCCACGAGTTCGGAAAATTTTGCATCATTATTCTTTGCTTCAAACACTAGCAACTGCATTTTGTTCCGCATTCACTCACCTGCTTTCTTTTTGACAACTGTCCGCTTTGAACGTTTGGGGACAAACAACACACTGACACAAAGTATATTATAGCATATTTCAGCTCATTTTTCCACCTTTTTATCAGCTTTTTTATCACAAGCAAAAACCGCAGAGAACAAAATCCCCTACGGTTCATCAACTTATAATATAATCAAATAAATTTTATTCTGCAGTAATTACATCAATCGCATTATCCAGATCACAATGATCAAACTTCTCAATCTTGCCTTCATCACAGAGTGCAGCAAAACCCGGATTAATCGGCAGTTTTGCCAGAATTTTCAGGTTCTGCTCCATCGCAACCTCTTCAAGTTTGCTCTTGCCGAATACATCAATTCTCTTACCGCAGTCTGGACAGGTCAAATAACTGTAGTTCTCTACCAGACCGATAATCGGAACATTCATCATTTTTGCCATACGAACCGCTTTGGTTACGATCATGGATACCAGATCCTGTGGAGAGGTAATAACAATGATACCATCAACCGGAATTGACTGGAATACAGTCAGCGGAACATCACCAGTCCCTGGAGGCATATCAATAAACATATAGTCTACATCGCCCCAAATAACATCGGTCCAGAACTGTTTTACACTGCCTGCAATAACCGGTCCACGCCATACAACCGGGTCGGTTTCATCCGGAACCAGCAGGTTTAAGGACATGGTTTTGATGCCTGTTTCGGTAATAACCGGATTAATTCCATTATCATCACCAGTAGCACGGGTGTGTAAACCAAACATTTTTGGAATAGACGGACCTGTAATATCTGCATCCAATACTGCGGTTTTATAACCTTTACGATTTGCCAGAACAGCCAACATTGAGGTTACAGAGGATTTGCCTACGCCGCCTTTGCCACTGACAACAGCAATTACTTTTTTGATATGACTGGACGGATGCGGTTTTTCAAGGAAATCAGCCGGATTCGTATTTCGAGAGCTACAATTTTGTGTGCAGCTCGAGCAGTCATGATTACATTCTTCACTCATGATTCAATCTTCCTTTCTTCATTTGTGTGTACATCTTATATTATACCACTTTTTCGGATTTTTTCAAGTGTTGCCTAACAAAAAGCGACATCCTATGCAAAGGACATCGCTTTTATCCAAACTTATTATTTAACCATCACCCAACAGTCTGGTGTTTTCTTGGCTTCTTTTGCGGTTTCTAAAACAGCAGCTACTGCCAGAGTCTGTTCTTTCAAAGCGCCGACTGCTTTGCCTTCTGTTTTAAAGAATTTTACCATCTGCGCAATCAAATTCGGGAAAAATCCAGTGGTTGACGGAATCGAAATGGTAGTGCCATCCGTATTGTTGATGTAAAGTGCAAATGGTGCTTCAGGCATATGTGCAATCGTTGCCGTACGACCATCTTTATATTGCAACACCAGATGAGGGGTCATCTCAGTTCCCACATACATCACCTTTTCTACATCGCAACCCATCAGCGATATAATCGGCTCAACCTGATGGATGAGATAAATATCCATCACACCACTGCCAACACTGACAATACCGTCAATCTTCGCAGTATCCAAATTCTGAATCTCATTGGAAAAACGAAGTGCGGAAGACGACCACATTGGGGTATGATTTTCTTCTGCCAATGCAAAAATAGCTTCAGCAGTCTTTTTATCTGGCGCAAAGGTCTTATCCACATAAGTCGGCTTACCGCTTCGAAGTGGTTTCTGAACCAGTTCCCAATGCATCTCCGGGTTATCCGGGGAAAGCACAATCAGATAATCGCTTTTCTCTATGACCTCATCAATGGTCGCACAACATTCCACCTGATTAGCGTTGCACCATTCTTCACTGGTCATACCGTTGACCGGATTGGTAATCTTGCCATAACCATAGCATACCTTCATTTCACCGCCGGTTGCCTCTGCAATCCACGCCGGATAGTTATTGGCATGCCACTCATTCAAATAGTAATCAATGAACCCTATCTTTTTCATTCTCAGACTTCTTTCTGTCAGCACTCGCAAACTGGATATGCTGTCACATCAACCTCTTTGCCACTGTCGGAAGAATCATAAATCGCCTGCATAATTTTGCTGGTGAGAACTGCATTATCAATATGAGATGGTAGCTTCTCACGGGAATCCAAATCTGCCAAGAAGCTATTGATCTCAATCTCGAACATTGGTTCAGACTGGAATTTTGGAGCGATTTCCTGCAACATGCCATCTTTTGCAGTATACAGTTTAAAATCACCGCCATACTGTAAACGAATACCTGCTTTATCGCCTAAGAAGTCGATATACATTTCATCTTCGAATACATTCTGCGCCCATGCACCATTTAAGGTGATGGTCGGCCCTTCGGTGCGAATGAAAGCAGTAACACTATCATCTACATCGTAAACACCATCATATTTTGGCGGTCCTGCCCACATAGAAGTATAGGTGTAATTCTCCATATCCTTACCCAGTTTGCAGAAAGCCTTGCCCGAAACGGTCTGCGGATTCGGATCTCCACAGCAGTACATAACGATATCTAAGAAATGAACGCCCCAGTCAATCAGCGAACCACCGCCTGCAATCTCATGAGTGGTAAATGCACCGCCAAGTCCTGGAATGGAACGATGCGAACGGAAGGATACATATACATGATACACTTCTCCCAATTCACCTTTATCAATCAGCTTTTTAATGTGATTGACAGCGGTATTGAAACGATTGACAACACCGATATTTAAGATTCTGCCGGTTTCGTGCTGAGCCTTCTGCATTTCCAAAGCCTGCTCATAGATTCTTGCAGCCGGTTTTTCACACAGAACATCCTTGCCTGCACGCAGGAAATTGATTGCGATTTCAGAATGTGCTTTATTCGGGGTGCATATGCTGACAGCATCCAAATCCGGATCATCCAAAATCTCATGATGATCGTATACTGCTTTACCGCAGTTATATTTTTTTACCATCTCATCTGCACGCTCTGGAATAATATCGCAAAAATATTTGATTTCACATCCATCATTTTTCAAATAAGCCGGGATGTGTTGCGCATTGGCAATGGTACCACATCCAATAATAGCAATCTGTTTTTTCTGACCCATAAATATTTCCCCCATTTATTTTAACATAATCCATGCGAATCTTTCGCTATTTTCATTATAACATTCTTTTCTATGATTTGTATATCCAAATATGACTACCTTGTTTTCCAAAGGTGGCTACTTTATACAACTTCATTCCTTTGCTTTGGAATATATCGTTTCCTCAAAATATAGGCCTTCTTCACCGAATAAAACGCATTCTCCATTAAACGCAATGCCTTCTTCCATCAGCATTCGCTTCTGTTCTCCCGGACCGCCAAATACAAAACCGTCTGCCAACCTGCCATCAGAATGCACGACACGATGACATGGAACTTGTCCCAAATACGGGTTTTTATGTAGAATATTTCCTACTGCTCTGGCCGCATTCGGACTGCCTGCCATCACTGCCACTGCCCCGTATGATGATACTCTACCGCACGGAATGAGCTTAACAGCCTCATATACCCGTGCTGAGAATGGAACATCCGATTTTACATTCGAAATTTTCATAACGACACCTTTTTCATAATTACAGCTTTTATTTTGATCCCCTGCGCCGAAAATTTCTTTTCATGCTCAGTCTGTACATTACCTTCAAAATCCGAAGCATGCAGATCATAGGTTAGGAACATTGGTTCAAAACCGCTCTCCTTAAAATAATCCAGCGATTCAGCAAACAACTCGTCATCATCGGTTTTAAACCAGATTTCACCACCATCCACCAAAAATTCCCGATACTTCATGAGTTGTCTGGTATGAGTCAGGCGATGTTTTTTATGCGCATCCTTTGGCCACGGATTACAGAAGTTGATATAGATTCTTGCAATCTTATCCGGCTTTTCTAGCATTAGATGAATGCGCTCAATATCGTGTGACATAATACGGATATTTTCTGGGCTGCAATTCTTTGCTGCAAATTCTGCGTCTATGTGCTTCATGGTATCCCACAAAACCTCGCTTTTGATATCAATGGCAATATAGTTGACCTGCGGATGGGCTACAGCATGTTCTGCAATAAAATTGCCCTTGCCACAACCCAACTCCAGATAAATCGGATTATTATTACCAAACTCCTGCTGCCATTTTCCCTTTAATGCCGCCGGATCTGCAATATTATATGGGCAGACAGCCAACTGCGGTCTTGCCTGTGGTTTTCTTCTCATTCTCATGCTTCATTACTCCTTTTTGATACAATTCCACGCTCTATTATACCGAATTTTTTGCTTTTTTTCAATCGTTTTCAAATTTCTTTGCAATATTGTCGTATTTACTTTTGCATAAAATCATGTTACAATAAAATAGTGATAACCTGACCCTCTTAGGCGGTTAAGAAATTTTAATAAAGGTGGTAATTACTATGTTAAACGATCAGGAAATTCTTGAATTAAAAGAACAGATCTGTGAGATTGGCCACTGCATTTGGCAGCTTGGTTTCGTAGCTGCAAATGATGGTAACATCTCTGTAAAACTTGATGCAGACCACTATCTCTGCACCCCAACCGGCACCAGCAAACGCATCTTAAAGCCGGAAATGATTCTTCTGGTTGATGGTGAAGGCAATGTATTAGATGGCAACACCAAATACAAACCTTCCTCTGAATTCAAAATGCACTTACGTTGCTATAAAGAGCGTGAGGATGTCGGTGCAGTAGTTCATGCACACCCGCCGATTGCAACTTCTTTCGCAATCGACCACGAACCGCTCGATTTGAATACCATGCCAGAAGTTGTTATCTTCATCGGCTCGGTTCCGATCGCAAAATACGGCACTCCGTCCACCAATGAGATTCCGGATGCAGTTGCTCCGCTGCTGGCCACCAATGATGCAATCCTTCTGGAGAACCATGGTGCATTAACTGTCGGCAAAGATTTAATGACCGCTTATTACCGCATGGAAACCTTAGAGTATCATGCAAAAACCACTTTCTATTCTTCCGCTATCGGCTGTATGAAGAAATTCACCGAGAACAACCTCTCCAGCGTTGTTCGTGAAATCGAAGGCGAAGATCTAGACAAATGCTTAGACCTGCGTAGATCTTTCGATGTTCCGGGCAGACATCCGGGCAAAAAGAAATACGATGAATACAGAGCTAAGCAGAAATAATTATAACACTACTTATCAACGCCTCACCCATTTTTCGGTGGGGCGTTCTTGCTAACAGGAGGAAATTTTATGAAACGCATACTTGCATTTGACTTCGGTGCCTCCAGCGGACGCGCCATGCTTGCAAAATTCGATGGAAAAACCTTTGACATGGAAGAAATCCATCGCTTTTCCAATGACCCAGTTTCGGTTAACGGCGTATTGTACTGGGATGTCCTGCGCTTATACCATGAGATCAAGCAGGGTATCTTAAAAGCAGTTCAGGCAGGCGGATTTGACTGTATTGGCATTGACACATGGGGTGTTGACTTTGGTTTAATCGACAAGGATGGTAATCTGCTTGCCAATCCGATTCACTACCGTGACGCTTACACCGATGGCATGATGGAAGAAGTCTACAAAAAAATTCCACGCAATAAACTGTATGCAAAAACCGGTATTCAAATTTTACAGCTGAATACGATTTTTCAGTTGATGGCATACTCCCTGAAAAAAAACGATACCCTCAAACGAGCAGACAAACTGCTACTGGTTCCAGACTTATTCAACTACTTTTTAACCGGGGAGAAAAAAGCAGAATACACCGAAGCATCTACCACGCAGCTGCTTGACCCAAAAACAAAAGACTGGAATTACGATCTCTGCAAACTTCTTGATATTCCGACTGACATCCTGCCACCAATTGTACCAAGTGGTTCTATCAATGGTTATTTAACCAACGAACTGTGTGAAGAACTCGGCTGTGAGAAAGTACCAGTCATCTCGGTTGCATCCCACGATACCGCTTCTGCAATCGTTGCAACACCGAATACCGGAAAAGATTTTATCTACATCAGCTGCGGCACTTGGAGCCTGTTTGGCACCGAATGTGACAATGCTATTATCAATGAAAAGACCAGCCGCTATAATCTTACCAATGAAGGTGGATTCGGCAATAAAATCACCCTGCTCAAAAATATTATGGGCTTATGGTTGATTCAACAGTCCAGAAAATACTGGGTCAACATTGGTGACAATGTATCTTATGGCGATCTTGAAAAGGCTGCGCTGCAAGAAAAGCCGTTTGCCTGCTTCATTGATCCAGATGATGCTTCTTTTGTTGCTCCGGGCAATATGCCCAAACGCGTGCAGGAATACTGTAAACGAACCGGTCAATATGTTCCGCAGACTAAAGGGGAAATCATGCGTTGCATCTACGAGAGTTTAGCTCTTAAATACCGCCTAACCTTCGATGCCATTCAAGATGTTACTGAAAAATCCTATGATGCCATTCACATGATTGGCGGCGGTACAAAAGATAATTTCCTCTGCCAGCTGACTGCAAATGCAACTAACACAACGGTCTATGCTGGTCCGATTGAAGCTACTGTCACTGGCAATATTGCCGCTTGCCTAGTTGCACTTGGCGAAGTGGACGGTCTTGCACAGGCGCGTGAAATTGTTAAAGCCACTACCACCCCAATTGTATACACCAGCAATCGTGCCCTCGATTGGGAGGATGCTTATCAGAAATTCAAAGCAATAATTGGTGAATGATTGATCCCAGTATAAAAAGAACAGCAGACGAGCCTATCACTAATCTGCTGTTTTATATTTATGCTTCTTTTTTTCCTTGCTTCATAGAACGGTATGCCCTTGCAGACACGCCGAGCGTTTTCTTAAATGTTCTGGAAAAATGTGTAGAATCGTTAAATCCAACATCAAAGCAGATCTGTGTAATAGATTCGTCTGTCTGCTCCAATTTTTCCATTGCATGCTGCATTCTGACATTCTGCAAATACTCGCTGTATGTCTGCTTGGTCATCAGCTTGAACAGATAGCAGAAATAGGTCTTACTGACCATCGACACACGGCACAGATCATCCAAATGCAGATTCTCCGCGTAATTTTCGTCAATGTATTTCATTGCTGTTAAAATTGCATCTTTATGCTTGGCAAACAACGCTTCTGAAACGCCGGCATCATCAGTTTTCTCGTATTCACGAGCAAGCAGCAGTAACAGCTCTTGAATATAAATATACATAAACTGTTCGCTATAACGGTCTGCATTATCATATTCTTCAATCATCTTGAGCATTGTTCGCTCCACCTCACGGGTGGCGGTGGAGGAAAGTGGAAAAAGTACTTTAGATTCTGCCGAGTATTCCATCAAACGCTGCAACACCGACATCTCCTCCGGCTCATCCACATATTCCGACAGGCGATTAAACACGCTACATCTGCACTGTGGTAGAAACGGTTCGGTTCTAAATTCGCAGCACAGAAGTACAGAACCAGCCTCTTTCAAGGCATGATGCTCCACATACGGCGGAATGATAAAAGTTTCACCAGCAATGATTTCATGCTCTTCGTCCGCAATATACTCATGACATTTTCCCTTTAACACATACCAAATCTGCATATAATCATGAGAATGCGGATCAGAACTGGCATCATCGGCATATTCTGCCCGAAAAGCCCTATATCCTTTTCTTTCCTGAAATGTTTCTATCACTCGAGAAACAGAATCTCTGTCCATATTTGTTACCCTTTCTTTTACAGGCTCAACAAGCCGACACAGAAAGCAGTTCGGACTTAATCTTTTGGAAGCATTGCTTCCTCAAAACGCTCAATATTTGCATATTGTTCAAACTGAATACCATGATTCAGTATAAAGCCCATCAGACCAGCCTCGTGTGCATACATCGCTACCGCAAAAGAAGTTAAATCTTTACGATAATATAAGTCTAATAAATTTTCAAGCGGGACTCGCTGTTTTGTGCGTTCTCCCACCTGATCGAGCTGCCACTGCAACTCTTTAGCATATAGAAGCGCAGACAGTGCATTTCCGGCAAAAGCTGCTGTGATAATCCTCTGATACAACTCTTTTGCACTTTCATACAAGCCTGCAAATCCTTCTGAAATAGAAACGGCTTCTTCCTGTTCTTCCAATTTTATGACCTGCTGCGTCTGTAGAATTAGTTTGCAGCAAGCCGATTTTAACATCTGCGGATCCGCCGTATGTGTAACGATATCCACACATTCCCCATAACATTCCGGCAAAGTTTCCAGTTCTGACATGTCCTGTTTGATGGTATCCCATCCATGCCGGAAACTTTTTCCATTATATAACATCAAGGCGCAAACTATTTTTTCAAAGATTTCAATAAACACCTTTGCCGCATCGCAATTCGGAACATCAAATGAAAAATATAGATCTTTGCATTCCTGCAAAATATTTGCGCACTGTTCTTCTCTATTTTGCACAACAGCTGCCTGTTCAGACAATGCTGTGAATCGTGCAGCATCCTCCTTACTACATACATATACCAGCTGTGCTTCTGTCAACATTCCGACATTTCTGCGATCACCGCTTGTCAGTGCTTTCAGAGCATCCCATGTATATGGCAAAATTTTTATTGCCGTATCCTTAATTAAAAAAGACCAGCCAAGCTTCTCCCCTCTATCTGTTTTCGGAATAAAGTAAATTCTCACGGTCTGATTTTCTTGCTGTGCAGCGGTTTGATAAAGTACAATCGCAGCAACATCTTCTTTATATTCTGCCTGTACTTTCTGCGAGAATATCTGAGCGATTCGATTATAGTCCATTTCAATCTCTCCTTCCGAATATTATTTTTCTTCAGTCGATGTTATACATATATAGCATACCACATTTTCAATCGCTATGTCAAGGCAAATGCAAGGATAACGATCTTTCTCCCTTTTTTGAACAATGACACTCCTTTTTTATCCATTTCTTTTACATATTATTCTATTAAAGCAGCCGCAATCTCTTTTCAAATCAAATAGAATATGCTATAATGTTGTAAAATATTAGAAAGAAGGAACTATCATGCTCAGCAAAACCAAAGACTATCACCAAGCACTCTGTTCTCTGGTGATTTTCCGTAATATCAGAAAAAATCCAGTAATACAGCATTTAGAAGCTTTATTCGCTACATTAGCCGCGGTTCCTATGAATCAAACGGCTGCAATTGATGCATATACTGCTTTCGCCTATAATTTATTTTCACAAAACGAAGATTTTTCTGCTTGGCTGTTAAATTTGATTTTAGAGGATGAAAACTTCTATATGCTCGCAAAAGCACAAAACCAGTCGGTCTCTCCTATGTTGGAAGAAACGCTGCGACAGGAACTTTCTCTTTTACAAGAGATTTCTTCCATAGATCCGATGGATATTCAAACTTCTATCCAATATAACGGCTATTTACCATGCTGGAAAACCTCGGATTACGACTTCAATACAGCATATGCATACCGCATGCAGCAAATTCATATCAATGGCTACGGTATTTTTGCCAAATATCATGCGTTTATGATAAAAGACGGCCTCTTAACGCCCATCAAACATCCGGATTCTGTCTGTCTTGCAGAACTTTCTGGCTATGAACGCGAACGCAAACTGGTTATGGACAACACGATTGCCCTGCTCGAAGGAAAACCAGCTGCTAACACGCTGCTTTATGGCGATGCAGGCACCGGAAAATCTTCCACCATCAAAGCAGTGGCAAATGCACTGTATGAACGCGGACTGCGTCTGATTGAACTAACCAAAGAGCAACTGCATGAAATTCCTGCCCTTCTGGATTCTCTTTCCAAAAATCCGCTTAAATTCATCCTGTTTATTGATGACCTATCATTTTCCAGTGATGACAATGATTTTGCTGCCTTAAAGGCAATTTTGGAAGGTTCTATCTCTGCGAAAACCTCTAACCTTGCAATTTATGTCACTTCTAACCGCCGCCATCTGGTAAAAGAAAGCTTTATCGACCGACAGGGAGATGATATTCATGCAAGTGACACACGTGAAGAACTCCTGTCCTTGTCCGATCGTTTTGGTTTAACCATTACCTTCTCGAAACCTGATAAAAAGCATTTTGATGAAATCGTCTTAAATCTTGCAAAATATTATGATATTTCAATTTCCTCACAAGAGTTGCTGATTAAAGCAGGTGCATTCGCGATGCGCAAGAGTGGATATTCACCGCGTACCGCCAAACAGTTTATTGAATCTATCCGTTCCAGAGAAGCCTGACTGCATAAAAATCCCCCATTCGTTCCTTGTAAAACCAACGAACAGATGGGGAATTACTTTTTTAACTATTCCGGCTGATAAGTTGTAACTTCAACTGATTCAAGAACGACATCCTCAAGCGGCTTATCTGCACTGTCAACTGATACGCCTGCAATTGAATCTACAACATCCATACCGCTCACAACCTGTCCGAATACGGTATATCCGCCATCCAGATATGGAGCACCACCGTATTCCGCGTATAGTTCCTTCTGCTTCTCGGTGAAGGAATAACCATAGGATTCATACATGGCGAATGTAAGGTCTGTCAGTTTGCCCTGCTGTACAATATAAAACTGGCTGCCATTAGAGCACGGAACGCCGGTATTGGCCATGCATAATGCACCACGCAGATTATACGCATTATCCACAACTTCCAAATCAAAAGGTTTGCCCCAGATACTCTCACCACCGATACCAGTTCCCTGCGGATCACCCGACTGAATCATAAAATCCTTGATAACACGATGGAAAATCAAATCATTATAATAACCATCTTTTGCATGTGTCAAAAAGTTTTCCACCGCTTTGGGTGCAGCATCCTCAAAAAACTGCACAGTTATATCCCCCATTGAGGTGTGCATAACAGCGATGGTATCTCCTTTTTTCGGTTCTCTTAAGTTCAATACCTCATCATCTTTTCCACAAGCAGTAAAAATGCCCACGCAACAGATCAAAGCCAGTAAAATTGAACCAGCACGCATCCATTTATTTTTCATTTTAAATTCCTCCTATTTATGTGTATCACGGATTCTGCGAAGAATAAGTAGAAAGGGTTGCTTTTTTGATATATAATTCTTCAGCCGGTTCTACTGAGTCTTCCTTTAGCTGTACATTTTCAAGAATATCATCCACAACTTCCAGACCATCATACACCTGTGCAAATACTGTAAAGCAGCCTGCATATTCCACCAAGCCGCCATGCTCCTTATAAGCATCTTGGACAACCTGTGGGAATTCCTGCTCCTTCATCTGAAACAAGGTCTGCTCACTTGCTTCCTTTGTACCGATGATGAAAAAGCGGCTGTCCGAATTGGTATACTTACTGTTAAATCCGTTTACCTTCTGATATGCTGAAACCGCTCCAGTAAAATGCCAGAGATTCGGATGAACTTCCAATGGAACATCCTTTCCATTCTCCGTCATAACCTTACCGAATGTATCGGTTGTCCGATCTTCTCCAGTATAAATGGTCTTAGTAACGGTATCCACAGCCGAAATCTTTCTGCCGTCGTAGAATCCAGCATTGATCAGCGTCTTAAAATGCGCTACGGTCTGCGGTGTTTCCTCCGTAAACAGCATCATTTTGATGATGCCATAATTGGTTTCAAAAATTGCAATATCCTGACCCTCTTTGGGTGGCTCCAACTGAATCAACTTAATATCCGCCTCATTCGGCATAGAGGCATCCGCCGGAATACATGCAGACATGCTCACACAGCAGAAAACAACTACGCATAACAATGCCAAATACCGCAATTTTCTTTTCATGTGTTTCAATCACCTCATCCTTTCGATTAAGAATCCTATATTCTGCAGCATTTCAAAATATCCTGTAAGTAGTATTGTATCATATTCCATTTACAAAAACAACGCTCAGTTTGTAAATATTTCACCTTTACACAAAGATTTTCATCTATCAAGGTTATTGTTTACATAACAAAAAAGACGATCCTAAATGAATCGTCTTTTCTCTGGCTGGGGTGGAAAGATTCGAACTTTCGCGATGACGGAGTCAGAGTCCGTTGCCTTACCGCTTGGCGACACCCCAATGTTTTCTTGCTGTCATTTCCTGACTGCTTGATTATTATAGCATATTCACTCTTGTTTGTCAACAAGTTTTTTTAATATTATTTCAATGAATAAAAAAAATATAATTATTTTTACATTACTATTACTTTTTACTTGAAAATACTATTTTCATCCTAATTCTACTGTCAAAATAAAAACCGCAGAGTCATATGGCTCTGCGGCAAATATCAAATTACAATCATTACAGCATGGATTTATACAATGCAATGATATCTTCCTTAGTCGGCTCTTTCGGGTTGCCCGGACGGCATGCATCATCCATTGCCTGCTGTGCCAGCATATCAAGATCTTCCTCTTTTACACCAACCTCGGTTAAGGTTGCTGGAATGCCAACATCTGTGCTTAATTTCTTAACAGCTTCTACTGCTGCTGCTCGATATTCTTCCTGTGTCATGCTATCAACGCCCTTAACACCCATTGCTCGAGCAATTTCGCGATATTTTTCACCAGTTGCCTCTGCATTGTAAGCCATAACAGTAGGCAGGATAATTGCGTTTGCAACACCGTGCGGTGTATCATAAACGGCACCCAGCGGATGTGCCATCGAATGAACAATGCCCAAACCTACATTGGAGAAGCCCATACCTGCAACATACTGGCCCAAAGCCATATCCTCGCGGCCTTTCGCTTCCCCTGCTACAGATGATCTTAAAGAACGGGCGATGATCTCGATTGCTTTCAAATGGATTGCATCGGTCAACTCCCATGCACCTTTGGTGATATAACCTTCAATAGCGTGGGTCAGAGCATCCATACCAGTAGCGGCACACAGACCTTTTGGCATGGACATGGTCATATCAGGGTCGATTACTGCAACAACCGGAATGTCATGCGGGTCAACGCATACAAATTTACGCTGTTTCTCAACATCGGTAATAACATAGTTGATGGTAACTTCAGCAGCAGTACCGGATGTAGTAGAAACCGCCATTAAAGTCAGTGCTTTATTTTTAGTTGGAGCAACGCCCTCTAAAGAACGAACATCAGAAAATTCCGGATTAGTCATAATAATGCCGATTGCTTTTGCAGTATCAATAGCAGAGCCACCGCCTACTGCTACAAGACAATCCGCTGCTTCTGCTTTACAGAAAGCCACACCAGACTGTACATTTTCAATCGTCGGATTTGCTTTTACATTGTCATATACTGCGTACGGAATACCAGCTTCAGCCAGAACATCCATAACTTTTGTAGCAACTTTAAATTTAATCAGGTCCGGATCGGTAACAACCAGAACTTTATGCAGACCGCGATTTTTTACCTCGTCCGCAATGTTCTTGATTGCACCAGGTCCAAAATAAGAAGTTTCGTTCAATACCATTCTTGCCATGATTATCTTTCCTCCATTTTATAAGATGCCATTATTTGGCTATACTCCTATTATATACCTATCCGGCAAGAAATTCAATTGTTTTTAATAAATTTTACAGAAAAAATCATCGAAAATTTACAAATTTCTCACTGCTCACATTCTTCATGATTATCGAACTCTTTGCCTTTAAACACATAATCAACAATCTTTTCAGCGGCATGACCATCTTCCCAGCCACAGAAGCGTTCATAGAATTTATCATAGCAAGCAGCATACTTGGCATTGACTTCATCAATATTTTGAATTGCATCCACAACTTCATCTGTTGTCAACAGCAGCGGTCCCGGAACTTCGGTTTCCATATCAATATAGAATCCACGCAGATCATCACGATACTTGTCCAGGTCATAGGTGTAAAATAACATCGGGCGTTTCAATCCAGCATAATCGAAGAATACCGAAGAATAGTCAGTAATTAGAATATCCGAAATCAAATATAATTCCGCAATATCATTGTAACGGCAGACATTAAACACAAAATCTTCCATACCGGTTACATCAATAGCATCCGCAATATAGTAATGTGTACGAAGCAAAATAACATACTCATCCGACAGATTTTCCTTCATTTGCTGTAAATTTAATTTCAAAGAGAATTTATATTTTCCATGATCGTAGTATTCATCATCACGCCAGGTCGGAGCATAAAGAATGGTCTTTTTATCCTGCGGAATTCCCAGTTTTTCACGAATCTGTTTTGCAAATTCTTCCTTATTTTCACGATGCAGAATATCATTTCTTGGATAACCAGTATTCAGCATTTTATTCTCGAACATAAAACAGCGGCGGAATGTTTTTGTAGAAAAAGCATTTGGAGAAACCATATAGTCCCAATTACGAGAAGAACGATACATTAAGTGTTTATGATTCGGAGAAGCCGACAATACTTCATCTAAATCAAAGGTTAGGCGTTTTAAAGGCGTACCGTGCCAGGTTTCCAGAAATACCTGACCTTCGCGGTGTTCCATCCATGCCGGCTGACGATTATTAAATACAAAATAATTGGCACAGGCAAGGTATTTATAATATGCTAAGCTAAAACGCTTTACCTGTTTGCATGGGAATGGAATATCAATTTTCTTATCCTTATAAACCCAGATACAATCATACTCGCCCGGATAAGCTTTGATCAGCTGCTGATAAATATACTTTGGGCTGTCCGAATAAAATCCGCCGAAAAAGCATTCAAATAATACCGTTTTCGGTATGATTGGCTGTTTTTTATAAACATGATTATACATTTCTCGTTTGGTTTTGCTCGGATTCTTAATCAGCTTACCGACCTTCTGTAAAGCCAGATAACGCGTGATAATACTTTCTGTCTTTTTCTGATCCCCAGAAAGGAGTGCTTTTATCAGACGACGTTTTCGATAACCAAATCTTTTAACATACGCCGGTTCAATTTGTGCAATCACTTCACGCATCTCTGCAAAGCGTTCTTCTTTCCATTTGCTCTGTGGGCTACGATGCATCTGAACAGCAAAATAGTTGCAGAAGTAGTTGATTATTTTACGGTTCATGCGTGCTTTTAATGGACTATCAGCCGGCAGCAATGCCACTGCTTTATTGTAAGCACTCAGCAACTCCGAAAAACGATCTTCTGATTTCATTTGTGCAATAGATGGAAGATTGATCGGGTCATTGTGTTTACGCTGATAGTATTTGGAGGAATAAACTCGCCTGTATTCCGTTGCCTTCTCCAGAATTTCAACAACAAAGGTCAAATCAACATAATATACCGCTTCTTCATCAAAGCGAATCTGATATTCTTCCAGGAAACTGCGTTTTATCAGAATATGCAGGACAGAGATATTTTTTATGCCCTTTCGGGAAGTAATCAGCATTCTGGCCGCACGATCTTTCCGCACTTCACGTGATCTTTCCTCACGCAAAATGATATCTTCTTCCTGTTCATCGGAATCAAATCCTTCACTATCATCTGCATCTTCTGTTTCAGATTCAGCGGCATCTACAAGCGCATCTTCTGCGTTTTCCTCTGACTGCTGTTCATCATCAACAATCGAGGCAACCAATGATTCCAATGTAGCCTCGTCCGCGTCTTCCGGGAAAGTAACGCCTGCTTGCGTCAATATGTCCTTCCAGCGTTCAATCTGCTCGGCATGCAGTGTTTCCAAGGTAAGAGAGCGCTTATACCATGTTTTTTTCTTATTGCCGTATAAAACTTCAAGCTCTGGTTCTTCTTCCAGTCTGAGTGCAAAACGCTCCAATGTATGCTCCAGCAGATAGTCATCTGCATCCACAAAATAAACAAAATCTCCTGACGCCTGCTGCAATCCAAAATTTCTTGCCGCAGCAACACCACTTTTACCAGTCAGCGTATAGATTTTCATGTTCAGAACCTGTTCGTACTTCTGAAGAATGTCTGAAACATCTTCTGCGTGATCCAACACAAAAATCACTTCAAAATTGCGGTAGGTCTGACAGCACAAACTATCAAAATAATCTATCAGATACTGCCTCCCGGTATGAAACGGTGTAATAATACTGATTTCCATATGTTCCTCCTGATAAGCCGCTTATCGGCTCAATCCGTATACTTAGTTTAATTGTATCATAAACTAATCTTAAAGTCAAATCATACAAAGGAGCTAATTATGCAAAAACGCCTACTGATTCTCTCTGGAATCACACTGCTTTTATTCTTATCACTTTTTCTGCATCTTTACAGCATCACACAAAATAAAACCTATCAGGCATTTTCACAGAATATGGGGAAACAGACTGTGCCACTCTATCGCACACGCGGCCAAATCTATGATCGCAATCTAACCCCTCTTACCCGCGCATACGATGTACAACAGGTAGAAATCGCCGGAAAATCCACACTCTATCTTGCCCCAGCACGCAATGATACCGCCGCACCGCATCTGCTGGGCTATCTCAAAGACGGAAAAGGCGTGTGTGGAATAGAAGCTGCCTTTGATTCCTTTCTCAGCCAAAACGCTGTGGCGGCATATGCCGCAATCCCAACCATCGGGGATGGAACAGCACTTCCCGATTCCCAAATTTCACTCTCTGTCCCACCGGAAAACCGATCCGGCATTGTCCTGACCCTTGACCTTGCATTACAGAAAAAGGTACAATCTTTGAAATCCGACATTAAAAAAGGAGCGGTTGTCTGCATGGATGTCAAAAGTGGGGAAATTCTAGCCTGCGCATCCTTCCCAGAATATGACAATGTTGCAGATGCCTTATCAGACCCCAACACACCGTTGATCAACCGTGCATTTACTGCCTATCCAGTGGGTTCGGTGTTAAAACCCGTTATTGCCGCGGCAGCACTGGAAACCGGCATTTCTCCCCACACCGCATTCGAATGTACTGGCAGCACAACTATTGGACAAACCACATTCCGCTGCCATAACCGAAATGGACACGGCATATTAAACCTATATGGCGCACTAAAGCAATCCTGCAATCCATACTTCGTACAGCTAACCGCACAACTGCCGCCCGAACTGTTGATTGATACCGTTTATCAATTTGGATTCGGACAAAAAATCAAACTTGCCGACAGTCTATACTCTGCCGCCGGAAATCTGCCGGATGCCAATATGAATGCAGGCGAAAAAGCAAACTTCTCGTTCGGACAGGGCAGATTTTTAGCCACACCTTTGCAGATATGTGCCGCATATGCGGCAATCGCAGACAACGGAAATTACCATACACCTATTCTGATTACCGGAACCACCGAAAACGGCAGCAACATTTCAGGCTGCTCCATTCCGCAGTCAACCCGCATTATAACAGAAAAAACCGCCAGTATTTTGCAGGACGCATTATACAAGGCGGTCATGGAAAACGAAACTGCAAAAGCAAAACCCGATTCTGGCGTTGTGTGCGGGAAAACCGGCACAGCCCAAACCGGACAATTCAAAGACAATAGAGAACGCTTAAACGGATGGTTTGCCGGATGGTATGAGTACAAAGGCAAAACCATCGCCATAACGGTGATGGTAGAAGATGCTGTATCCGGGAATGATACGGCGGCGCCAATTGTCAAAATGCTTGCAGAATAAAACAAAAACCCTCCGGAATAAATCCGGAGGGATAACTTATTCAGTTAATTCACTCACTGTTTTACACAAGTAGTAAATTATTTACCAACATATGCAAAGAACGGAGCGGTGGTACCGATTTCTTTACCGTCGTAGGAAACGGTAGCGGTTACCATGTTGAAGCCTTTGCCTAAAGTGATGTCGCTAGCAACACCAGCTTTGAACTGCTCGGTAGCTTTGAACTCATAGTTCTTACTAGCTTTAGCGCCTTCAACGTTGAATTTAACGGTAACTTTGGTTAAATCCAGTGCTTTGTCTTCGCCTGCTTTGGACAGGGAAACTTTCAGGGTTACTTTGTTACCAGCTTTTGCTGCACGGCCAAAGTAAGCTTTGTCGTTGAATTTGCCGGTAGCCATTGCGAAGTCGTTCATCTCAACTTCCAGAGCCTGCATTTTGTAAACAGTAGCGATGGAGTTGTCAACATCGTTTTTAGCGTAATCAAATACGTATCTGGTACCGCCGATAACAACAGCCTCAGCAATGCCTAAATCTTTAGCAGTTGCAGTCAGTTTCTGACCGATCTCGGTAGACTGATCTTTGCTTAAGAATACTTTGTCAGTTTTCAGAACTTTGCCTTCAACTTTTTCGTCATAAGAATATACGGTTTTGCCGCCATTTGCGATAACTTCGTATGCTACGGTAGCAGTTGCAGCAATACCATTAGCAGAAGTATTGTACTGCTGCAGTTTGCCTAATTCGTATACAACGCCAGTGTTTTCTTTATCTCTGTTTAATAATGCTTCTACGGTCGGATATTTAGCAACCATATCTTTGGTGTAATCATCTGCCGGATTCATTTTGTAGATATCAGCAACATTAGAGGTAAAGAACGGATTGTTATTACCATATCTAACGGTGGTGAATTTCAGATCAGAACCAGTACCAACTTTCAGAGTGTAGGTAGTGGTAGTATCGTATACCGGTACCTGTTTTTTGTAGGTGATAACCCACTCGATTTTGTCGGTATTAGCAGTACTTGTCGGAACAGCTTTTAAGCCAGCCGGAATATAGTCAACTCCATCTACAGTAACTTTGTTAGTAGCTTCCAGTGCTGCATTAACGTCTGCTTCGCCTCTCAGATAAGCTTCCCAGTTTGCTTTGTCATATACCGGAACAAGAATGTCAGCTTTAACTTGGGTTTTACCAGCATAAGTACCATTGATTAACTCAAGAGCTTTAGGAGAATTACCATCGTTTTTCTGAACTTTTAATTTTAAGGTATGAGTCGCCTCAATCGGATCAGTACCATTCCAATCATTATCATTCAGGGTATCAGTTACAGCGAAAACGATATTCTTAGCATCATCAAATTTGAAGCCAGTACGTTTTTTAGCAGCTACTCTAAATGCCGGTGCTTTAGCAGCTACCTGAGTTTCAAGCATCATTTTAGTAGCTACATCATTAGCTGTGATTTCCGGATAGTAACCTAACAGAGTCAGACCTGCATCTTTCAGAACTTTAGAATCTAAAGATTCCGGATAAGTTTCATTAGGTTTGTTGAATTCACCAGCCTGTTTGTTCGGGTTGAAGAATACAGCTTTTTTGTAGGAGATGTAAGCGTGATAAGATTTGTTATCTGCGCCCGGAGCAACAGAAACAGAGAACTGATACGGGCTCAGTTTGCCTTTCTGTACAAAGTTAACATACTCAGCATCCAGAGTGGTCTCCAGAGCGCTCATCTTCTGGTGCAGAGCTGCTTTAACAGACTCAGCGCCTAAACCTTCGGTATCCAGAGTAAAGGATGCAGAAGTGTTGTTCAGAGAAGATTTGTCAGACACGATGCTGACATTAACGGTAGTGGTCGGCTGTTTATCCTGAGAATTCAGCCAAGCAGTGTAAGTTTCACGGCTTGCAGTTTTGCTCTCTGCAGTAGCAGCAGATGCAAATGCAGACGGTACATATGCGCAGGTAGCTACGGTAGCAACTGCTAATGCGCTTGCAAGTACTTTTTTAAGCATTATAAATCACATTCCTTTCAAAATTTTCAAACCATGATTTGTGATAATATGCATGGTTTTGTTTAGTCACAAGGTTTTCCGTCTGTTCGGTTCTTTTGATTTGTTTGGTTTTGTCCTCTTTCCGGTTGTTTCGTTTTCTGCCGGGTCACAATTCTTCAACACTGCTGCCCTCATGTTGCGGCAAAAGGGTCTGCGGCATCCAAGCACTGTATTCCCTGTAAATCAGGCATCGCTGCCCAACATGCAGAATCCAAAGACGCGCTTCCGTTTACCAGAATAACTTGCGTTATTCTTTCCCCTCAAACGGCCTTCCAGATTTCTCTGCCTCCCGCCTCAAAATAAGCGAGCCGACATCAGCCCTTGACTGTATAACTAATTATACACGATTTACCCCTGTTTGTAAAGGGGGTATATCCCCTTTTTTCGTAAATTTAAACGATGCTTTACATTATATTTTTATGAATATAGCACAACCTTTCGAGGGCGAGTTCCAATATTTTGGGGTCAAAATCGCGAATTTTAAAAGTTTTATCGTTTTTTCATAGCAAATGTTAGAAGTACCACAAACTGTATACCACTGAGTATCAGTCCCACCCATGCATAACCGTTGATACCGTGTGTCGCGATCGCGATGTATAAAACCGGCAGCTCGATGATACCGCAGATGATTCCAATTGCTGCAATCAGCCACTGTTTTCCTTTTGCATTCAACACGCAGACCGCTCCCGAAGTGGCAAATCCAAAAAACATCCCTATCCCCAGAAGTAGTAGAGAACCGCTTCCCGCTGGACAAACCGTATGAAAACATATCTGCGCCAGTTTGGGTGCGCATACCACCGCTGCTCCTTCCATACAACACCCCATTGCCGCACCAGCAACCATTGTCTGTATGCTTTTCTGCCGCACCTCTTTTAGCCTGCCTGCCGCAATGACACCCGTTATTTTTGGCAGCATCACGGTGTAAATTGGATACACAAATGCCCCTGGAATGGACAGAAGCGGCAGTAAAATACCGGAAAGCTCGCCGTATTGTGCCAAAGCCGCACTGGGGGTGTATCCGTATTTCTGCAAAGCAACCGGCACGATTGCTCCCGATATTGCAGAAAGCAACATACCGCAGGCATTGGCGGCGTTGACCGGAAGCGCGCTATGTAGGATTTGCCCTGGCAGTGTGCTTTCCTGCGTCGTGGGGATGGCAAACAGTGTTTTGCCAAATGTGGTTAAAATAATATCTGATGCCACCTCGCTGACAATCATGCCGCATACAATCGCCGCACACACCCGCCCTGCCGAGCCGCGAACATATTTTAAAAAGACCCATACCGCCACAATGCGTATCAGCTGTTCGCTGCATTCGGAGATCATCGACGGCACGACATCATTCAATCCCTGAAATACCGATTTAATGACATTTTCAAGTGATGTCATCAAAAGACAAGGCAAAAGCAGCAACAATGCTGTCTGCAATTCCCTTTTTCCGAGCATCCCTGCGACCGATCCGCTCACCGCCGAAAATATGATGACGGTCAGTAAGAAGATGGGAAAATATACCTTTAATGAAGTTTTCAGTACCTGTGCTGCCCAGTGCAGCCGCTCGGTTTGTGTTCCGGCAAAGTGTGCTGTCGTTCTGGATGCCGCCACCGTGAATCCTGAAAGGGCTACTGCTGACAGAAACGAATATACCGGCATCATCAGACCATATACCCCCATCAATTCTGCTGTTAGCATCCGGGAAAGTACCATTCGATATAAAAAGCCCAGAAGTTGCAACATCAATGCGGAGAGAATCAGCATCAGCGTACTTTTCAGGACCGAGCGCGGTTGTTTTTTTGTCATATCCTTTCTCCTTTGCTTGACAACCCTTTCGGTTCATGATAACATTATGGTAGATTACTACTATTATTATAATATAGGAGATATCATTTATGACTGATAAACCACTTTCTTCCCCAGCCCGCATCAAAGATATTGCCACAAGACATGGCTTTACCTTTTCCAAATCGCTGGGTCAGAACTTTTTAATCAATCCATCTGTCTGCCCACGCATCGCCGAAATGGGCGGTGCCGCAAAGGATACCGGTGTTTTGGAGATTGGAACCGGCTTCGGTGTTCTGACTGCCGAACTGGCACAGCGTGCCAAAAAGGTTATTGCAGTAGAAATTGATAAAAGCCTGCTGCCAGTCCTGGACGAAACGCTGGCGGAATTTGATAACATTAAAATTATCAACAATGACATTTTGGAAGTCGACCTTGCTTCCCTTTTAAAAGAAGAATTTGACGGAATGGAAGTATTTGTATGCGCAAATCTTCCTTATTATATTACATCGCCAATTTTAATGCATTTAATGGAACAGCGTCTGCCGATTTCTGCCATCACTGTTATGGTACAGAAAGAAGCCGCTGACCGTCTGTGTGCGCCAATGGCAAGCCGGGATTGCTCCGCTATCACCTTTGCAGTGCGCTACTATTCCGAGCCGAAACTACTGTTTAATGTTTCGCGTGGCAGTTTTATGCCTGCTCCGAATGTAGATTCTGCTGTTATCCGTCTGGACTTGAAATCAGAGCGTCCGGAAGGTATCCATGATGAAAAGTCTGAAAAGTTCCTGTTCTCGGTTGTCAAAGCTGCCTTCTCTCAGCGCAGAAAAACGTTGCCGAATCCTCTTTCATCCGGATTGTGCCTGCCGAAAGCGAAGATCATTGCAGCAATGGAACAGATTGGAATCGCTCCAACTGCCAGAGCGGAAGCCCTGACGATGGAGCAATTTATTGCATTATCCAATGCATTGCAGGAAATTAAATGATGCTTGGAATTTATATTCATGTGCCGTTCTGTGCCAAAAAATGCCCGTACTGTGATTTCTATTCGGTTCCGTGGCGCATTCCGCTGGAAGAACAGTATCTTGCTGCTGTCAAACGAGATATTCTGGCATATCGAGAACAGCATCTTACTACCGATACCATTTATTTTGGCGGCGGCACTCCGTCGTTGATTCGCCCAGAATCCATTGCGGAATGTATAAAAACCGTCAAAGAAAATTTCTCTGTCACCACTGATGCTGAGATTACACTTGAGTGCAATCCCTGTACGGTCACGCCATCGCGTGCCGAAAGTTGGTTCAAAGCTGGCATCAACCGCGTTTCCCTTGGCATGCAGTCGGCAGCCGACAACGAGTTAAAAATGCTTGGCCGTCGGCATTCCGCAGATATGACGGCAGATGCGGTGAAAATGCTGCGTGCTGCTGGGCTTGATAACATTTCGTTGGATATCATGCTTGCGCTACCACATCAAACCTTAGATATGATCAGTGCCACCATTGATTTTGCTGCTTCTCTAAAAGTGCAGCACATTTCGGCTTATCTGCTTCAAATTGAACCTGGTACACCATTCGCTGAAAGCGATGAAATCCAATCCTGTCCAGATGATGGTCTTGCAAGTGATATGTATCTGCATACTGTACAGCATTTGGCACAGTATGGATACCAGCAGTATGAAATTTCCAATTTTTCACGCCCCGGCTATGAAAGCCGCCATAACACCAAATACTGGAACAGCGAAGATTATCTGGGATTTGGTCCTGCTGCACACTCCTTATTTCGTGGCAGGCGTTTTGCCTATCCGGCTGATTTAACACAATACATTCAACGTGGATACACAATCCCAGAGGAATGTACGCCGGATTCCGATGAATATGCCATGTTGCGTCTTCGTTTATGTGAAGGTCTATATTTTTCGGACTATGCTGCACATGGCGGTGATATTTCCCGATTAAAATCTCGATGTCAAAAGTATCAACACACAAATCTGCTTACTTTAGAAAGCGAAAAAGTAGCACTCACACCAAATGGTTTTCTGCTTTCAAACGCTTTGATTGCCGACTTACTTGATTAAGCCTGCTAGTATAATGTGATATTACACAAAATTATATATAGATATTCGTATAATATTACCACAACGCAGAAAGTGCTGTCAAGCCATTGACAATTCCATGTAAAAGAAGTATAATAATATTGTACTCAGGGAGAGACTTCAAAAGAACAAAATATAAATTCTACATCACATATTGATATTCTCCTTGATTGATTTTGCTAGACTTCTTTTTCATATAAATTTCCCCATTTTTTAATGCAAGACGGTTTGTCTTGCATTCTTTTTATTTAAAAATAAAACATATGTTCTAAATCAACTATGAAAAAATGATCTGTTGTCTTAACACAGCAGATCATTTGATATTCTATTATGTTTTGGTAATAAATCGTTCTCTACATTTCGGGCAGGTTACTTCAATTCTTCCTTTTCCGCGCGGCAGACGCAGACGCTCTTTGCAATTCCTGCAACGGATATAACGATGAGAATGATCCTTTACACGGAACATCCATTGCTGGAAGTTTTGATTAATTGGATACCATACCTTCAAAAATTGTCTGTTTTCCTTTTGACGAACCGGAATCTTCTTGGATAGCATACGATAAATTACAAGCGCACAGAACAAATAAGCGAAAATTTGAAAAATCCACCATCCTGTAAAAACGCCAATCATCCAAAACAGTAGATTGGCAATCAATAAAGCAAAATTCAATTCGTCTGGGCCATATCGTCCCATCATAAATCGTCTTAACCAATTCATCTGTAATGTCTCCTCTCATTTTCAAAACGCTTTTCTAATATCCATATACTATAACTATTATGATACACGAACCTTTTTACAAAATCTATCACACAAAATGAACAAATCTTAAAACCAAATCACGCCAATTTATTTTACCAAAAATGCCGCTGCCTTTTTCATCAGACAGCGGCAAATATTATGCCAAAATAGTCATATTCTGCTCAAACAGTAGATTATCAGAATCCTGTAAAATCAGTTTTACTTGACCTGGCTCAGTGGTAAATCTCATATGAACATCCCAAATGGACAGTTCATCCTCACCAACCGACAAACTAATCTCTTTTTCTTCGCCCGGCTGTAACCAGACTTTAGAGAAATCCTTCAGTTCCTTAATTCGGCGCGTTACACTCGCCTGCAAATCTTTGATATATAGCATCGGAACTGCATAGTCTGCACAGTTTCCAATGTTCTTCACTTTGAATACAACTTTTGTTCTTTCACCATGTGCAAGCTGTATAGCAGACAAGGAATCATTTTCCAACCGAAAATCGGAGTATTCCATATTCTGATAACCCAAACCATACCCAAACGGATACAGCGGTCTGCGCGTAGAATCATGATATTTCAACTCTGTGCCCAGATCTTTATCGTTATAATAAACTGGAAGCTGACCGCTTGAACGCGGAATGGAAACCGACAGTCTGCCGGACGGATTAACCTTTCCGAACAAAATTTCAGCAATCGCACGACCGGACATCGGACCACCATAAAATGCACAAAGTGCAGCATTCGCCGGCTCCGTTGCATCACCAAACGCATAAGCTCGGCCAGCAATGATAATTGAAACAGTCGGTGTTCCAGTCGCAAATACCGCTTTTACCAGTTCTTTCTGTTTTTCACCTAATGTCAGATCTGCAACATCAACACCCTCGCCGCAGTCCATGTCCAGAACTTTATCCCGAACAATCGCTGCACCATTGGTGTCAAATTCAATATTGAAATCACGCGCACTTGAACCACCAAGTGCCAGAATTACCAGATCGGCTTCTTTCGCAGCCTGCACTGCTTTATCAATCTCATCCAAATCGCAAGTGCAGACGGTGCAGCCCTGTACATAGTTTACTTCACCATAAAACTGCTCTTTGATCCCCTCTAATAAAGTAACGCCAACGCCCTCTCGCATAGAAGGTGTATAGTCACCCAGCTGATGATAAATATTATCAGCATTCGGTCCAATAACAGCAATCTTTTGGTATTTCGCAGCATCCAGAGGGAGAATACCATCATTCTTTAACAAAACAACAGACTCCCTGGAAAGTTCCAAACTCTCCGGATAATTATCATAATTGAAATCTGATAGATCAACTTCTTCCACATATGGATGATCAAACAGTCCCAATTCAAATTTCATGGTCAGCACACGGCGGACAGCACGGTCCAAATCCGCAACCGAAATATATCCTTTATGGAACGCTACTTCCAACTCAGAAAAACAATCATCCCACAAACTAATATCAACGCCAGATTTCAGTGCTAACGCACCTGCGCTTGGTGCATCTTCCACCAGTGTACCATTCAAACGGCCGATTGCACCACCATCCGACATAACCGCACCCTTGAAGCCCATTTCCTTACGCAGAACATCATTTAATAGCCATGGATTAGCATGACACGGAACACCGTCAATCTCATTATATGCTGCCATCAAACATTCACAGCCTGCTTTAGCCAGCTGTTTCATTACTGGCAAGTGAATTTCACGCAATTCACGCTCACCAATACTTGCCGGACTGGCATTGATACCGCCAGTACACTGCCCCTGCGCTGCAAAATGTTTTACAACCGTAATCAAATCAAGATTGCCGTCTTCATCAAATTGGTTGCCCTGTACAGCAGCAACAGCCATTATTGCAGAAAGATACGGGTCTTCGCTGTAACATTCTTCACTTCTTCCCCAGCGCGGATCACGCGCTATATCCAAAGTAGAAACCAGAGAAAGATGCACACCCATAGCTTTTTGCTGTTTTCTGGTGACACCAAACGCTTTTTTCAGCAGTTCCGGGTTAAAAGTACAGCCGCTTGCCAGATTGACCGGAATAATGTAGCCATCCAACGACTGCAATCCATGTGGATTTTCTGTACTCATCAGCATTGGGATGCCAAGTCTGCTGTGTTCGATGACATATCGCTGTACTTCATTATATACTCTTGCAGCATCTTTGGCTGTGATGCCATTTTCATAAGTTTTCTGCGCCCATGGGTCTGCGCGGAATAATCCGTACAGAACACCCATACCATAGCGTTCAACTTCTTTCTTAAAATAGTCATTCAGTTCAAACGAAACACTTCCATCCTCATTTTCCACACGCTCAAATGTGCGGAATCCGAAAAGTCGCTGATTTAACTGTCCAACTTTCTCTGTCACCGACATACGGGAGATGAGATCATCAACTCTCTTTTCCACCGATAGTGCCGAATTTTTGTATAGCTCCATAGTTTCTCCTTATTTGATCAGGAAGGTCAAAATCTCATACGGACGGATGGTAAAGGTAAAGCCGCCCTGCTCTGTCAAAATTTCTTCTTCGACAGTTTCAAGCATATCACAAAGATATACCTCTTTTGCTTCTGCCGGAAGGGTTATTGTTGCTTTAGTGCGCATATTCTTGCACTCAAATACACGAATAATGGTACCTTCCCCATCCTCAGCCTGTTTCACGGTCTCAATGATTACATTGTTGTGACCATTTACGGTATCCAGTTTGAGGTACTGTTTTGCATCCTCTTTTGCATCCGCATCCATAATAACTGGGCGTGCCGGAACATTCAAGCGATAAGCTTCTTCAATAACATTCGACTCTTTCCAGTTACCATCGTGCGGAAGCAGTGCATAGGTAAAGGTATGTTCTTCCTGATCTGTAGTCGGATTCGGCAGAATACCGGATTTAATCAATGTTAAACCGATCACGCCTTCATGAATACCGTATCCGTATTTACAATCATTCAGAATCGAAACACCATAATTACCTTCAGACAAATCAGCCCATTTATGACCACAGGTTTCAAATTTAGCTGCATCCCACGAAGTGTTCTTGTGGGTTGGACGGGTCAAGTTACCAAACTGAATATCAAAAGTAGCTTCTTTGGTATTGATATCAACTGGGAACAGAACTTTTAACAGCAGGTTGAACTGTGTCCAATCCACATAAGTATCAAAATCAATGCGGCGATCATTTGCATAGAAGATGATCTTCTGTACAATGGTTGTGGATAAGAACTTACGGGTGATTTCCAGAACTGCTCTTACTGGACCAACTTCAATCCATTCCGCTTTCTGTACATCCTCAACCGGCCAATATTTCAGATCATAATAAATGTCAATATCCCAGTTATCATAGTAAATCGGTTTATCCTCATATACCATCAGGACATTGCCCTTTTCACCCTCAGTTAAAACCTGACGATCATTTTCTTTATCATAAATCGAGGTAAACTGGAATGCCTCATCCATTTCAATATCATAATACGGGGTGCTAATTCTACCTTCTTCGATCTCAAATGGAATATTTTTAGCTTCAGCCGCAGTACAAGGCGTATAAACACCCATGCCTTTTGCTGGAATCTGTTTTGCACGGAAAATCAGATCGCCATTTGCTGTTTTCTGCACCGGATATTCATTGCCCTTGTTATCAGTAAAAGCTGTGACATCTGCATATGTTTTTGCATCAACCGAAATGACATCATCACGGTCAAATGATAAACTGTTGAATACAACTACATCCTGCGTTTTCGCACCAGATGCCTCTTTAGCAATCCGTTTCAGGCTGTCAGTAACTAAACTTTCACCCTCCGCCTCAATCTGCGCATATTCTTCCTTGGTTACCTCATAAACTTCATGGATAGAAGAACCTGGCAAAATGTCATGGAACTGATTGACAAGAATTGTCTTCCAGTTTTTGCGTAATACTTCTTCCGGATATTCCATTCCATACTGTTTTGCCCAGTTTGCGAAAAATTCCAGATCCTGATAGAGATACTCATTCTTACGGTTGGATTTTTTATTGCGTGCCATGGAAGTATAGGTTCCGCGATGATACTCTAAGTACAGTTCGCCATCCCATTTCTGCATTCTGCCGGAGGACAAGCAGCGTTCTTTCAGTTCATCAAAATACGGTTTCACCAATTCGGTTCTGACCTTTCCAATACCTGGGAATCCCTTCAACTGGCGCACGCCATGTTCCAACATTTTACGGGTTGGGCCACCGCCACCATCACTATGACCATAGCTTAAGAGAACATCGTTATTCATCTCTTTATGCTGGTATCTTTCCCATGTTTTAGCAACAGTAATCGGGCATAAATCCGCACCATAACTGGTATTAAAACTCTCTTTAGACTGGCCTTCATGCTGTGCAGTAATCAAATGAGTAAAAATTTCAGTACCGTCAATGCCTTTCCACCAGAAGGTATCTACTGGCAGTTTGTTATACTGATTCCAGGAGATCTTAGTGGTCATAAAGTATTCAATGCCGCATTTTTTCATAATCTGCGGAAGGGCAGCAGAATAACCAAATACATCCGGCAGCCATAAAACTTTATTATCTTTATCAAATTCTTCTTTAAAGAAGCGTTTTCCGTACAGGAACTGACGAATCAGCGATTCACCGGAAGTCACATTACAATCCGCCTCAATCCACATACCGCCTTCCGCTTCCCAGCGCCCCTCTTTCACACGCTGTTTGATCTTCTCAAACAATGCCGGATAACGCTCTTTAACAAATTCATACAATTGCGGCTGAGAGGACATGAATTTATATTCTGGATACTCATCCATCAATTTTAATGCAGTTGCAAACGAACGAGCAGCTTTTTCTCTGGTCTGATCTACCATCCACCACCATGCAATATCAATATGGGTAGAACCAATGCAGGTGACCAAAACATCTTCATTGCCTGCCAATTCATCATAAACCGTCTTATTTAGATAATTGTTTGCCTCTTTAACAGATGCATGGAATTCTGCTGACTGCGGCACACGGAAGTCAATCAGATTGATTGCATATTCCATCGCATTTTGCAGTTTGCCTCTGGACGGGTGATTTTCATCCAGATGTTTTACGATTTTAGACGGAACAAACAAATTGTACAGCAATTCCTGCACTGGTGCATCCATCTCAACCATATCCGCAAACAGGCGCAGATTGGCAGTCGTTCCGGTTGTGCGGTCATTATCCCGACCAGTATAGGCTTGTAGATCTAAAACAAAGGTTTCTCCCGCTTTGGCATGCTCGCATACACGGATTTCACGATGATTGACATCAACACCCTGCACAATCTCCCCATTGATAAATGCCAAAAACTGCGGATTAACGGCATCCCAGAAGTTAACCTGCGTAGAAATCTCCAACCACAGTGCTTTTCCAGCAAAGCTTTCTGGTACCGTAACCTCAGCTCTAAACCAGTAATGCATATCTGGGCCTGGCCATACATCTTTAGCCGAATCAAAGTTCTGCCACGGAATCTCGCAGGCATCAGCCTCAGCTGGTGTAAACACCTTGGCTTTTTTCATTTGAAATCCGGTAATCGGAACAGTCTGCAAACGAGTATATTTTTCCAGATCCTCACAAATCTTTAAAACTCGTTGCTGTCGTAAATTCATATCCATCTTATTTCCTCTTTTTTCAAATAAAAAGCGGTGTTGTTAATCGCAACACCGCTCTTCGGATTGCTTATTTATCCTAAAAGCAATTATACTTATTCTGTTAGATTATTCCTCAACAGCGTTTGCTTTAATCCACGGAATCAGTTCATTGACATTAGTAAACGCCAATGCAGTAACGGTATCAGCAGCACCGTAATAAACAGCGATTCTGCCAGTATCAGCATCGCACAGAGCTGCGCACGGGAAGCATACATTCGGAACATCACCGGTGCACTCATACGGAGTGGACGGATGGATTAAGTACGGAGCCGAACGATACAGAACCTTGCTTGGGTCATCACGGTCTAAGATTGCTGCACCAAAGCTGTAAATAAAGCCATTGCAGGATTGCAGAACGCCATGATAGAACAGCAGCCAGCCTTCATCGGTTTCGATCGGAACCGGACCCGGACCAATCTTGGTGCACTGCCATGCAGATTTATCAAATGGAGTCGGTTTCATCATGAAACGATGTTTGCCCCAGTATACCAAATCCGGAGACTCGGATACAAAGATATCACCGAACGGAGTATGGCCTGTATCGGACGGACGAGACATCATCAGATATTTATCGTTGAATTTACGCGGGAACATAACACCGTTTCTGTTGTACGGTAAGAATGCGTTCTCACACTGATAGAAGGTTTTGAAATCATAGGTGTAGCCCACACCAATGGTTGGACCATGATAACCGTTGCACCATGTGATAAAATATTTGTCCTCAATTTTGCAGACACGCGGATCATAACGATACTCAAAACGAGTAACATCCGGATCACCTTCAAAAGACAGCGGCTCGTCGCTGATGTTCCAGTTAATACCGTCATCAGAGAAACCAACGAAAATATTCATACGGATGCATTTGTCATCGCAACGGAATACGCCAGCGTAACCATTGCCAAACGGAACAACCGCACTATTAAAAATACTGTTGGAAATACGGGTAGCATCTCTTTTAATAATCGGGTTAGCGCTATAACGCCACATTACATCTTTACAGCCGGCCGGTCTATCTTCCCACGGTATATTCGGCAGGGACTGTCCACCAATAATCTTTGCCATTTTACATCTCTCCATTCAAATTATTTTTTGAAATGTGGGTCAGGAATGTCTTATACACTCCTTTCCTATTAAATTTATTATACATGATTTAAATTGATTTTGCAATAGGATTTATAAAATACTTTTTAATTTCACAAAAACCAGCCAACATTTGTATATACAACAAAAGGCAAGCTACCTTTCGGTAACCCGCCTTAATTTTAGAATATCCAAAGATATTAAATTTACTATGTATCCTTCTTGTATGAAGATATCAAAGAAATTAACCTTTAACTGCACCGATGGTTAAACCACCAACGAAGTATCTCTGGAAGAACGGATATGCACAAGCGATCGGCAGAACTACGATTACAGCAACTGCCATACGAACACTGTCGCCCTCAATCTGAGAAGCCATTTCAGCAAGTGCACCACCAATCAGCATTGCATTCTGTTTCATGAACTGAATGTTCTGCTCCATCTTCATCAGGAAGTACTGTAACGGATACAGGTCTTTATTGGAGATGTACAGCAATGCAGTAAACCAGTCATTCCAGTAAGCGAAGCAGAGCATTAAACCGATTGTAGCGATTGCCGGTAAGGAAATCGGCAGAACGATTCTTGCAAAGATCAACAGCTGGGAAGCACCGTCCAGTTTAGCTGATTCAATAACCTCTTCTGGCACCGTCGTCTGGAAGAACGTACGGAAGATAATGACGTTCATCGAACCAACAGCTAATGGAAGAATTAATACCAACAGGTTATCTTTTAAGTGTAAGAACTTAGTGATGATCAGGTAGCTTGCTACCATACCACCGCCGAACAGCATCGGGATTAAGATCATGTAAGTAAAGAACGGTTTTAAGATGTAGTTACTTCTGGAAAGAACATAACCCAGTAAACCATTCAAGGTAATACCAAGACAGGTACCAGCAATGGTTACCAGTAAGGAAATACCGATTGCTTTACCAAGTACTTCTTTAGAAGTCCACAGATATGCATAGGTAGCCAAAGACCACTCCTGCGGAACGAAAGAGTAACCTTTTGTAGCAATAGATTCCGGAGAAGAGAAGGAAATGATGATAACGAAGATCAGCGGAATAACGCAAGCAAGTGCTCCAAGAATAAATACTATCGAGAACAGTACATTTACTACAGGAGATACTCGGTTAAACTTAGCAAGACCATCAAGAAGTTTTTCTTTCTTTGCCATAATTTTTAATACCTCCTAATTAGAACAATGCAGAGCCTGGATCAATCTTACGAACGGTTAAGTTAGCAAGGTTAATCATAATAAGACCACAAATAGACTGGAACAATGCTGCTGCGGAGGACATACCGATATTACCCAGATTGGTTAATGCATTGTAAACATATACGTCAATGGTTAAAGTAACTGGGTACAGGTCACCAGAGGTTTTCGGAATGTTATAGAACAGACCGAAATCAGAAGCAAAGATACGACCAACTGCCATAATCATCATAATAACGATAATGGTTTTCAACATCGGCAGGGTAATGTGTTTAACCTGCTGCCATTTGGTAGCACCATCGATAATTGCTGCTTCATACAGAGTCTGGTCAATACCTGCAATAGTAGCCAGGTATACAACCATGCCATAACCAGCACCTTTCCAGATATTCAGAAGAATCAGGAACGGTGGCCAGAAATGCATTGCCTCAGCAGTATACCAACCAACTGTCTCTTTACCCATGGAGGTTAAAGTAGAGTTAACTAAGCCTTTGCTCTGAGAGAGGAATGCAAATACGAAATAGGATACTACAACCCAAGACAGGAAGTTCGGTAAGAACATCATGGTCTGACAGACCTTTGCCAGTTTCTGGCTGTAGAGCTCAGTAATCATAATAGCTAAGGTTACCGGAACAATACAACCCAGAGCAATCATGATAATGTTGTAGAGGATGGTATTACGGAACATCCACCAAGTCTGGCTTTCAAAGAAGCTTGCACCAGTTGAGAACAGGAACTTAAAGTTCTGGAAGCCCATCCACTCAGATTTAAAGAACAGAGTCGGTAAGAAACCGCTGCCTTTAATTGGTTTGAAGTTTTTGAATGCAATGATGACACCGAACATCGGCAGGTAGCTAAAAACAAGATACCAGATTGTGGTCGGCAGAGCCAAAAGAGTTAACTCAAAGTCATCACGAGTAAATTTCTTTTTGTACTTTTTGTCTTCTTTTCTCGACATTAACGCCACTCCTATACTATTAAAATTTAATTTAAGCTAAGGCGGCATAACTGTCCTTTCTTCTTTCGCACAATATTTGTTCCGGCAAATTATACGAAAGATCAAAGTACAGTTTTGCCCGTCTAGCTTACCTTGACACTATTATATAATAAAATTCATGATAAATCAAGTGTTTATTTACAAAAAATAAAAAAAATTTTTCTCCAAGTTAGTAATTGAACGCATTTTCAATAAAAACGCGATATTTCCGAGTTAAAAAATTCAAAAACTTCAGAAAACCATCACTAGCAACCCGCACAAAAAATACTTTTAATTTTTAGTAAAATTCGCTTGAAACAACCCTGCTCATTGAAAAAGCACTAAAATACATCTACCTGATTTGTATAAAGTTCACACTCATTCTCCCAAAAATAGATAGTCCGAACCTTTTTTCGGCATCCCCCGATATTTTTGTGTATTTTGCACAATTGAAATTTTAAACAAAACTAAATAAAAAAAGATTCAAATAGGCTGTACGAATCAAAAAAAATATGATATAATAGAGGAACTATATTTGCTATATTTAAAGAAAGGACTTTAAAATTATGATGAATCAACCGCAAATCAACCGTGTTTGCCACAAATTAGAACGATTCCTCTTAACTTTGGAAAACCGTATGTTTGTCAAACATGAGACCGTTCCAATGAGCAAATATGAAACTAGCGTGCGCTATGATGCCATGCCGCAGGATGCAGAATTTACCCCAGCACAAAAAGGAGATACTTGGGGCAAAGAATTAGGCTACTGCTGGTTTGACGGAATCTATACAGTACCAGAAGCATTAGACGGTCAAAATTTATTTGCCATGCCGCATTTCGGCAGTTATGAAACTTTAATGTTTATAGATGATGTCCCATACGGCACCTTCGCAAATAAGATCACCAATGCTGCACATGGTAATCATTACTGCGATATGATTCGTATGCATGCAAAAGCGGGCGAAAAAATCCATCTTACCTTTGAAGCCTATGCCGGCCATTATGTCATCGGCACACAGCCGTTTGAAACATCGGATAATCACAATTTTACTTACACTTACAACGATGTCACCATCTGCACCAAAGACGATGAGATCATTGATTTCTACTTCGATCTGCGCACCGTTCTCCAGCTGGTTGAAAACCTGGACAACAAAAGTGTGCGTTATGCGCAGGCCATCAACTGTATTCTGGAAGTCAACACCGTTGTGGAATATGATCCAGATGACACCGATCCAATATTATTCCGCAACAGCTTAAAAGAAGCAAGTGTCTCCTTAAAGAGATTCTTAATGATGCGTGGCAGTGCATCCTCTGGTTCTTGTGGCATCATCGGTCACTCCCACCTGGATACCGCATGGCTGTGGACCATTCCAGAAACCGTTAAAAAAGCAACTCGTACCGCTGCAAACTCCTTAAATCTGATGGAGCAGTATCCGGAATACAAATTTGTCATGTCCTCCGCTTATCATCTGGAAGTCATCCGCCGACATTATCCAAAGCTGTTCCAGCGTGTTGCGCAGCGCATCAAAGAGGGTCGTTATGAGCCGAATGGTGGTGTCTGGGTAGAGTGCGACTGCAATATCACCGGTGGTGAGGCTATGATCCGTCAGTTCCTATGGGGGCAGCGTTACACACGCAAACACTTTGACTTCACTTCCAACTGCTTCTGGTTGCCGGATACCTTTGGCTATTCTGCTGCACTTCCGCAGATTATGCAGGGCTGTGATGTTGATTACTTCTTGACCACGAAAATGTCCTGGAATGACACCAATCCGTTCCCGTATCAGACCTTCTGGTGGGAAGGCATTGACGGTTCTAAAGTATTTACCCACTTCAACTGCACCCATTGTTGGCCAGATCCGCAAGCAATCCTTCAAAACCACCACGGCAATGATCATACTACCAACTACCTGCATCAGAAAACCGTTTCTGATAAGCGTCTGCTATCCTATGGATTTGGGGACGGTGGCGGCGGTCCACAGTTTGAGATGGTTGAGGCTGCCAGACGCGTTAAAGACTTAGACGGTGTTCCGAAAACTGAGCATACTCTGGTTGGCGACTTTATGGATGACCTGAAAGCAACTGCCAACACACCAAACACCTATGCAGGCGAACTATATCTAGAACTGCACCGTGGCACCTTAACCAATCAGCATAAAATCAAGTACAACAATCGGAAAGCAGAAATCGCTCTGCGCAACCTGGAAATTCTTGAAGTTGCAAATGCGGTCAAAGCAGACAAAATTGCAGATGATGCTCCAATTCACGAACAGTATGAAACCCTGCTCGTGAATCAATTCCATGACATTTTGCCAGGAACCTGCATTGCAGCTGCACACGACCAATGCTATTCCGAAATGGATAAACTCCTCACTAATGTTGCACAGATGACCGAAAACGCTCTAAAAAATGATGCAGACGGTTATACTCTGGTCAACACCCAAAGTTTTGAGTATAATGATATCGTTACCCTGCCAGTAGAAGATAAATCCATTGCTGCCGATGTTGCACAGCAGCAGATCACCAACATCAAAGGTGAATCCAGACTGGTTGCAGCAGGTTTAACCGTTCCGGCAATGGGTAGCACCAATATCAAATTAAATGACGGAACACCAGAAAGCAAAAGTGCTTTTATTTATGACGGCACTCACCTGACCACCCCGTTTGCAGAAGTTACCTTTAATAAAAAAGGTTATATTTCTTCTTATATTGACAAAGCAAATGACAGAGAACTGGTTAAGGAAGGTTGTGCATTCGGTGCACTGCTGTATGGTCAAGATATCCCACAGTCTTGGGATAACTGGGATGTGGAATGTGACCTAAACGACCGTCTTTCCGACTGCGGTGAACTTGTTTCTCGTGAACTGGTTGCAGATGGCGCAGTAGAACTGCGTATTCGCAGCACATATCGTTTTGAAGGCACCATCGTTTCCCAGGACATGATCTTCTATGCGCATACGCCGCGTGTTGATTTTGAAACTGAGATGAATTGGAACAGTAAACACCGTTTCTTAAAAGCAGACTTCAACACCACCATACACACACGTTTTGCACGCCATGAAATTCAGTTTGGCAATGTTGAACGTCCGACCACTCGCAACACATCTATTGAACAGGCAATGTTTGAGGTTACTAACCATAAATACACCGACCTGTCCGAAACGAGTTACGGTATTTCCATTCTCAATGATTGCAAATATGGTGTTTCTGTCGAAGGTTCTGACATTCGTCTGTCACTGCATAAAGGCGGCTGCCGTCCAGATCCGCGCGGTGATGTGGGGATTCACTATGTCACCTATTCTATGCTGCCACATAACAGCGCATTCAATGCAGTAGACACTATTCTGCCAGCTTATATGCTGAACAATCCTGTTATTGCCGCAAAAGGCGATTATCAAATGGTAAACTTAGGTTCTTCCGACAAAGCAAATGTCATTGTGGAAGCAGTTAAACCGCTGGAAGACAGTATAGAAACTGGAGAAAAGGCATACATTCTGCGTATCTATGAGGCAGAAGGCTGCTATACTCATGCAAATGTATCCTTTGGTTTTACACCAAAAGCTGCCGCTATCACCAATATGCTTGAAGAAGTGAAAGAAACCTTACCAGCAGAGCAAACGCTGAAACTTACCTTCAAGCCGTTTGAAATCAAGACCCTGAAGATTTCTTACTGATTTTTTACAATTCCATATTTTACGGGGGCGAAACAGAACTCGCCCCTGTTTTGTCTTATTTTTAGATACATTCCGGGAGGAATATCATATGCCAAAATTTTTCATGCCGGTACCAGATGAAGCAAAGCAAATCATCGTAACCGGAGAAGATGCCCATCATATCGGCTATGCCCTGCGCAGCAGAGTTGGTGACGCATTTACCGTCTGCAATACCGATCAAACCGCAGATACCTACGGCTGGGATTATCACTGTATCATCAGCGCATTCGACGCGCAAACTGTCACACTAGATGTAGAATCCTTCGGAAAAAGCCAGACAGAATCAGAAGTCAGTATCACCCTTTATCAAGCCGTTCCTAAAAATGATAAATTTGATATGATTGTGCAGAAAGCTGTGGAACTTGGTGTGAATACCATTGTCCCAGTCTTTACCAAACGTTGCATTTCCCGTCCAGATCCAAAAAGTCAGGTTAAAAAACGAGAGCGTCTGCAAAAAATCGCAGTGGAAGCAGCCAAACAGTGTGGCAGAAGCATTCTGCCCATAATTAAGGACTTTGTCACCTATGAAGAAGCGCTTGCTGACAGCCAAAACTGTGACTGTCAAATCATCTGCTATGAAGGTGGCGGAATCCGGCTAAATGAAGCATATCAGAAAACAGATCGTTCGATTGCTCTGTTTATCGGCAGTGAAGGCGGATTTGAACCAGAAGAAGTGGAAAAGGCTGCTACTTACGGCGTTAAAAGCTGTACTCTTGGAAAACTGATTCTGCGCTGTGAAACCGCACCATTAACCGCTGTTTCTATTCTACGGTATATCACTGGAGATATTTAATTTTTTTCTCTGATAAAAAGGATTTTTGACGGGTATGCTGTATTTATATGATAGAAGATAAAATCGCTTGATTCTGTCGATTTTCTTCTAAAGAAAAGGATGATTACCATGCCAGAAATTCCAAGAGAGTTTATTACCAGATTGACCGAAAGCTGTGATATCGGTGATGTCATAGGTTCTTATGTACAGCTAAAGCGTTCCGGGCGTATTTCAAAAGGCTTGTGTCCGTTCCATTCGGAAAAAACACCATCTTTTTGCGTGTATCATGATACCCAGTCTTTTTACTGCTTTGGATGCGGAACCGGTGGAGATGTCATTACTTTTATAAAAAAAGCAGAAAATCTCTCCTATGTGGAGGCGATTCATTCCCTTGCTCGACGGATGGGCCTTGCTGTCCCAGAAGGCAAAGAGGATATTACCGCCAAGCGCCGGAAAACCATTTTGGAAATCAATCGGGAAACCGCTCGATTCTATCACAAAGTTCTGCGCTCCCCTATCGGAGCCTCCGGTTATCAATACCTGAGAAACAGAGGACTGTCCGACGAAACCATTATTCGATACGGTCTTGGGTTTGCACCAGATTCTTTTCATACTTTGATTGATTATCTTCATCAAAAAGAATTTGCTGATATCGATATTGAAGCGGCTGCGGTAGCAAAACGCAGTTCTAAAGGCAATTTATATGATTTGTTTCGCAATCGCGTTATGTTTCCGATTATCGATCTTGCCGGTAATGTCGTTGCTTTCGGTGGCCGTGTCATGGATGATAGTAAACCCAAATACTTAAACTCACCAGAAACCATGGTGTTTAAAAAGAGCAAAAATCTGTTCTCCTTAAATTTTGCCCGAAAAGCAGAAGATGATACCTTAATTCTGGCGGAAGGATATATGGATGTAATCTCCATGTATGCAGCTGGATTTCACAATGTTGTGGCAACACTTGGAACTGCGCTCACGCCAGAGCAAGCACGCATTATTGCCAAATATGCAAAAGAGGTCATTCTCTCCTATGATGCAGATGAAGCCGGACAGAAAGCCATTCAGCGAGCAATGAATCTGTTTTCAGAAGTCGGTATCCAGACCAATGTTCTGCATATCGAGGAAGCCAAAGATCCGGATGAATATATAAAAAAATTCGGTGCCGATCGATTCCGGCGTTTACTCAATGAATCTAGCAGCGTCATGGATTTCCAATTAAACCGCATCCGATCCAAATACCGCTTAGAACTGGCAGAGGACAAGATTGCATATATGAAAGATGCTGCTTATGCCATTGCGCAGATGGATGACGCCGTATCTCGTAGCGTCTATGCTGGTAATGTGGCACAGGAATGCGGAATTGAAGCTCAGATACTGGTCGGACGCATTGATACCATTCGCCGCTCTAATCAAAAAAAAGAACAACAAAAGCAGATTCGGGCAATCATTGCTCCAAGTCATGCCACATCAGCCTATAAGGCAAATCCGCAGAAAGCAGAATATGAAAAAGAGGCGGCAGCGGAAGAAATGATCATCAGCCTGATACTGCATCGCCCAGAACTTGCAAAAAGTATATTAAAGCAGATTCCGGAAAATCTTTTTATTACAGAATTCAATCAAAAAGTACTTGCTGTACTCCGGCAACTGTCCGATGAGGGACAATCCATCAGTGTAACGCTGCTGAATTCACAGCTTGAGGAGGAAGAACGCACTGCTATATCTGCCATCGCTGCAAAATATGATGAATTTGCTTCTCCTGAAAAAATATTTTTCGACTGCAAAGCCAGACTGGAAGAAGCACAGCAGAATAAAGTATTACAAGGACAGGCTATTTCCGCAGAACAATTTATGCGTCTGAAAGAAAAAAAGCGCAGATAGAATCACCCATTTTCGTTTGCGATCAAAATAATTGCAAACATTTTATAGAAAGGAAACAATAATATGATAAATGAAAACAACCACGCACCGATCATCTTAGACGATTTCTCTGACGAACAGCCAATCACAGCTCTGGAACAAATCATTCTAAACGGTCAAAGTGAATCCGCACCAGTTAAAAGAGCTGCACGCAAACCAGTTGCAAGAAACAAAAACTCCAAAAACAAAAATGCTGTTCTGTCCGCTGCACCGGAGAAAAAAGTATCTGCTTTACTGGAACAGGCAAAAAATAAAGGCGCCCTGACATCCAAAGAAATCACTGATGTTCTGGAAGACCTTGATTTCGATGGAGATCAGATTGAAACGCTGTACGAATCTCTGGAAAATATGAATATCGAAGTCATTGAAGATTTGTCCACTGATATTGATCTTAATTTTGATCCGACCAATGTAGAAAATGACCCAGCATTGATGACCGATGGTATCAGCATTGATGACCCAGTTAAGGTTTACTTAAAAGAAATCGGTAGAGTTCCACTGCTTTCCAGTGATGAAGAAAATGAACTTGCAAAACGCATGCTTGAAGGTGATGTCAACGCTAAAAAACGCCTTTCGGAAGCAAACCTGCGTCTGGTTGTCAGCATTGCAAAACGCTATGTGGGACGCGGCATGCAGTTCTTAGACCTAATTCAGGAGGGTAATCTTGGTCTGATTAAAGCAGTAGAGAAATTCGATTATACCAAAGGTTTCAAATTCTCAACTTATGCTACCTGGTGGATTCGTCAGGCAATTACGCGTGCCATTGCGGATCAGGCGAGAACCATCCGTATTCCGGTACACATGGTAGAAACCATCAATAAAGTTAAAAAAATCAGCAGCCAACTGCTGCACGAAACGGGACACGAACCAAGCCCAGAAGAAATTGCAGATCGTCTAGGCATGCAGGCTGACAAAGTACGCGAAATCATCCGCGTTTCTCAGGAACCGGTTTCGCTCGAAACCCCAATTGGTGAAGAAGAGGACAGCCACTTAGGTGATTTTCTGCCGGATGACGATGCACTTGCTCCGGACGATGCCGCTGCAAACACACTGCTGCGCGAACAGCTCAATAGTGTTCTTTCCACACTGACTGAGCGTGAAGAACAGGTTCTAAGAATGCGCTTTGGTCTGGTAGACAATCGTCCACATACATTGGAAGAAGTAGGCCAGCACTTTAAGGTTACCCGTGAGCGTATCCGTCAGATTGAAGCAAAAGCTCTGCGGAAACTGCGCCATCCAAGCCGTATCAAAAAACTGAAAGATTTTGGTTATTGATCGGAGCAAATTAAATGAAAATCACTTTAGAATCTGATTATGCCATCCGCATTGTTCTGCGTTTGGCACACGAGGAAGGGCGCTGTGATGCCGGTATGCTTTCGGAGCGAACCGGCGTCCCGCAGCGGTTTGCCTTAAAAATCCTGCGGAAACTGGTTAACGCCCAAATTCTATGCTCCTTTAAGGGTATCAGTGGCGGATACCAACTTGCTCGCACTCCATCTGCAATTTCACTTGCAGACATTATTACCGTAATCGAAGGACCATATGCATTCAGCCGCTGTTTAACGGAACAGGACAGCTGTAACCATCCAAATGCCGGTTGTAGTCAGGAAGCATGTAAAATTCAAAAGGTATTTGGTGATATTTCTCTTCTGGTACACCAGAAACTGGAAGACACTACAATCGACAAACTATTATAAAGGAGTTGTTTCCTATGTCTGTTCTACTCATTGTAATCAGTATTCTGATCGGCTATTTAATAGGCAGTTTAAACTTTGCCATTATTGTATGCAAACTGACTAAAAAAGAAGATATTCGTCACTTTGGCAGCAAAAATGCCGGTATGACCAACATGCTTCGTATCTATGGAAAAGGACCGGCAATCGCCACTTTAGTAGGGGATGTCACCAAAGGTGCTATCTCCATTTTAATCTGCTGGCTACTTTTTTTTCTGTTTAAAATGGAACGACCGGTATGGTTGGATTATATGGTCGGTTTCGCCTCTATCCTTGGGCACTCCTTTCCGGTATTCTATCAGTTCCGGGGCGGTAAAGGTGTCTTAATGGCATTAGGCATTATCCTGCTGTTAACTCCGGTACCTACCATCGGCACTTTCGCCGTATTTTTAATCATTTTAGCATGTACCAAAATTGTATCCATTTCTTCTATTATTTCCTGTGCCTCGGCTCCGCTCTGGAACTGGCTATACGGTTATTTGACCAATGATCCAAATACTATGACAAAAGTAATCTGTATAGCAATCATGGCACTATTTATTATTTTCATGCATCGAAGCAATATTGTACGCTTAATAAAAGGTGAAGAACCTTCTTTTCGTTCTTTCAAAAAAGATAAATAAATCAGAAAGGTAATTATATATGGTAAAGCATATCGTTATTCTTGGTTCCGGTGGTTTCGGTACCTCTCTTGCTGTCACTTTATTCCGCTGCGGCTATCAGGTTACACTTTGGAGTGCTTTTCAGAGCGAACTGGATGATATCCGCAAATATGGTCAAAATCGCAAGCTTCTTCCGGGCGTTGCTGTTGATAGCTCCATTGTATTTTCCTCTGACATCCATTGTGCGGATGATGCTGACTTAATTCTTATGGCAGTACCGTCTTTTGCAGTTCGCTCTGTATCTAAACAGCTAGGGCAGATCATCAAGCCAGGGGTTGTAATTGCTAATGTTGGCAAAGGCTTTGAAGAAAGCACTTTAATGCGGTTATCCGAAGTAATTCAATCCGAATGCCCAAACAATCCAATCGTTGCTCTTTCTGGTCCATCACATGCGGAAGAAATTGCACGATGCGTTCCTACCACTTTGGTAGCCGCAAGCACAGACCGTTCCAGTGCAGAATATGTACAGGATTTACTGATGTCCACCAATCTTCGTATCTATGTCAGCGACGATATAGTCGGTGTAGAACTTGGAGGCGCACTGAAAAACATCATCGCATTATGCGCTGGTGTACTGGATGGTATGGGGCTGGGCGATAATGTCAAAGCTGCACTGATGACCCGCGGTCTAGCTGAAATTGCACGCTTAGGCGTAGCAATGGGGGCACACTCCTCTACTTTCGCCGGATTAACGGGTATGGGAGATCTTATCGTCACCTGCACCAGCATGCACTCCCGCAATCGTCGTGCTGGAATTTTTATTGGCCAGGGACTTTCTGCTGAAGAAGCGATCAAGCGCGTAGGAATGACGGTTGAAGGCATCAGTGCTGCCAATGCTGCTTATAACCTCGCTCAAAAAAATAATGTTTCTATGCCAATTGTTGAGCAGCTGCATGAAGTTCTGCATAACAATAAGTCTGTTAAAGATGTTGTTGTGGATTTAATGGAACGCCCGAAACGCCATGAAAATGAAAAAATCTGGCTTGCATCCCAGAATTCTTAAAAAATCTAGCCCCAGAGTTATTAATTCTCTGGGGCTTTCTTATACAGTTGCGGTGTTTTATTATCTCGGCTGTTTCTTTTTAAACAATAGACTGTGAAAATAGTTGAAACTATAATTTGCTCGAAACAATTCCACATAATTTATCATATTGACGCCAAATATCTTTTGCCAGATGTAACTGACATTTGGCACGAACCAGATTATGCTCTGGATAATCAATTCTGAAATAAATATCTCCAATTAAATAATCTGTCAAAAAACGCGCTGCCAGCTCAACCGTAACTGAAAATGCGCCTAAAACCATACTGTCAAGTTCCTTTCTTGTTAAATGCTCTTTGACACAACCAATATAACCTTGACAGTAAGCTGCAAACTTTTCACAATCAAACGAGACTTTGCTTAAATTCGGTTCATCTTCTTTTGCTGTATTAGCAATAAATCTCACAGCATCACCAAAATCATACATTGCCATGCCCGGCATTACAGTATCTAGATCAACAACCGCTAAAGGTTGGTATGTTTCTATATCGTACAATACATTATTGGATTTGGTATCATTATGTGTGACACGGATTGGAAATTCACCTGCATAATATTGATCACATAATTCACAGGCTCGTTTTGCTACAGATTCTATATATGCGATTTCTTCTGATGCATACTGCGCACGCCCCAAACTATCAGTTTTGGAAGCCTTACACAAATCTACTAGCCGCTTGTGTGTATTATGAAAATCCGGGATGGTTTCGTACAAGGATGACGCATCAAAATCAGCCAAATCCAACTGGAATTTCCCAAAAGCTTCTCCTGTATAACGAATTATCTTCAAATCTTCAGTAGTATTAAAAGTCACTGATCTAATATAATTTATAATACGCCAAACATCGCCTGATTCATCCCTATAAATGTTTTCACCTGTGCAGGTATAATAAAAATGGAGCATCTCTTGATTGGGATGTTTCTTCTGTATATGTGTTGTGATGCGATCAATATTTTCCATCATTTCCTTTGGCCTTTTAAAAACAAAGATATTTAGTTTTTGAAAAATATAAATTTTCTCTGGATTAGTATATATAACTCGATAAGTAGAATTAATGTTCCCGTTTTTAACTAATTCATATGATACGAGTTTTCCGGGTAAAGCAAATGCCTCACCAATCAAGGATAATTTTTTAAGCATATTCCTCTCCTATAAAAATAAATACTTTGTCAAACTTAATGATTTATAATATAGTATATGCTTCTCCAGATAAATCATCCACTCAAGAAAAAACAAAAACTCCCGTATCGAAAGATACAGGAGTAAAATGGCTCCCCTTGTC
>JAHHTP010000008.1 GCA_020024615.1 Oscillospiraceae bacterium | reverse complement strand
AAACAGCAGATGAAGTTTTAGGCAATGCATTCTCATCAATGGGTAGACCTGATGAACGAATTCAAAAGGCAAATTCCGTAAAGTCAAGTGGTTTTTGAAAAAATATTAACTTTATTTGCTAGAGTTGTCTTAACACGCACTAAGCGTATCTGTATAATATATATTATCAATAGCACGTTAGGAGGAATTGCTATGGCAATTGGTGAAAGAATTCGTTTCTTTAGAAATTTAAAAGGAATGACTCAAAAATATCTTGGTATGCAAATTGGCTTTTCCGAAAAAACTGCCGATATTCGTATGGCTCAATACGAAAGTGGTACTCGAACTCCAAAAGCTGAAGCAACAAATGACCTTGCAAAAGTATTAGAGGTATCTCCTCAGGCTTTAACAGTGCCGGATATAGACAGCTACAACGGACTAATGCACACTTTATTTGCATTAGAGGATTTATATGGCTTTAGAATAGACACCCTATCCGACGAACTTTGCATTCGTCTTGATAAAGGAATGGGTATGAATTATACAACTATGTTTGAAATGTTCTCTGCTTGGCAAGAACAGTCAGAAAAGTTAAAAAACGGTAATATTACCAAAGAAGAATATGATCAGTGGCGTTACAACTACCCGCAGTACGATACCACTCAGAAGTAGGCAAAAGTACCGTCTCAGGATCTTAGCGATGAATGGTCGAAGCGTTCAAAAAGCACCTGAAAGGTATATAAGAACGAACTCTATTTTATATTGGAGAGGTTGAGTTATGAGAATAATCAACACATTTGATAAAATACAAAATTGTTTTACGAATAATGCATTTGATCTGGATTCTTGGAGAAAATATACAAAAGAGTTTTCTTGTGAATTGAGCGAAAAATGTGAACAAGATTCAAAAGAATATGATTTTAATAAAGATGTATTCCCTGTAATTAACAATGTGTTATTAAATAAGGAGGCGGCATTTCAAACAAACGCTTCTTTTATTACCGTAACTAATGAGCTTAACAGCAACATAGATAAACTTTTTAAAACTGACATTGAAATAGACATTATTCTTTATTTAGGATTATGTAATGGTGCAGGTTGGGCAAACAACACTTGATGGCAGAAATACTATTTTGCTTGGGATAGAAAAAATTATTGAATTGAATTGGCAAAATGAAACTAATCTGCAAGCCTTGATATTTCACGAAATCGGTCACATATGGCATAAAACCTATGGAATTTTATATCCTAAAACTCGATCAAAAGGCGAAGATTCATTAGTTCAACTGTATCAGGAAGGAATTGCAATGGTATGTGAGCAGATTTTATGTCAAAACAATAATTATTATCATCAAAACCAAAATGATTGGCTTGCTTGGTGTAGATCAAATATAGCCGAAATAAAACAGGAATATCTAAAACGTATTGACAACAACATGAGTACGCAAGATTTTTTTGGAGATTGGTGTAATTATAAAAAACAAAGTGATGTCGGTTATTATTTAGGTTGTGAGTTTATTAAATATTTACAGCAGCAATATTCGCTTGTTGATATAGCAAACTTGAATATCAATCAACTTTATCAGCATTTTAAAACATTTACACTGCAAACATAATTTTGACAACAAAAAAGAGCTAACTGACTATAAAAATCAGTTAGCTCTTTGCTTATTCTTATGATAATTCAAATAATGTTGCCATTTTGTTGCCACAGAGGACTTTCAAATGGCGAAAAGCCTTATTTTATGGGCTTTTTCAAATGTATGAGATTATTCCCACTCAATGGTAGCCGGAGCTTTCGGGGAAAGATCATACAGTACACGGCATACGCCTGGTACTTCGTTTAAGATACGATCAGTAACTTTCTTTAACACTGCCCAGTCAACTTCTGGAACAGTTGCACTCATTGCATCGACGGTATTGACAGCACGAATGATAACCGGCCAGTCGTATAAACGTTTGCCGTCACGAACACCAGTAGAACGGAAATCCGGAACAACTGTGAAGAACTGCCAAATTTTATCAGTTAAACCTGCTTTGTCAAATTCTTCTCTTAAAATTGCATCAGATTCTCTAACTGCTTCCAGACGATCACGGGTAATAGCACCGGTGCAACGGACACCAAGACCCGGACCCGGGAATGGCTGACGGTCAACCATAGAAGACGGTAAACCTAAAGCACGACCTACAACGCGTACTTCGTCTTTATATAATAATTTAACTGGCTCAACTAAGCCAAGCAGCATTTCTTCTGGCAGACCACCAACATTATGATGTGCTTTTACACCATCACTCTCTAAAATGTCCGGATAAATGGTGCCCTGACCTAAGAAACGAATATCGGTTAATTTCTTAGATTCCTCATCAAATACGTTGATAAACTCGCCACCGATGATTTTACGCTTCTGCTCTGGATCTGTTACATCAACCAGTTTATCTAAGAAACGATCGGTAGCATCGATATATACCAGGTTTGCATCCAGCTGATTGCGGAATACTTCGATAACCTGCTCACTCTCGCCTTTACGCATTAAGCCGTGGTTAACATGAACACATACCAGCTGTTTACCGATTGCTTTGATTAACAGTGCAGCTACAACAGAAGAATCTACACCACCAGAAAGCGCCAACAACACTTTCTTATCTCCAACTTTATTACGGATAAACTCTACCTGCTCTGCGATATACGCATCAGCCTGCTCTTTGGTCTGGATACGGGCCATATCGTTTGGTCTAACATTAGAATCCCAATTCATCGTAAATTCTCCTTACATTTATATTACACTTAAAATAACTGTGCCACACGGTTATCCTATATTGCACACTTTATTATATCATAGGATACTGCAAAAATCAATAAAAATCTCACACACATGCAGATTTTGGCGTTTTTTTCAAAAACGGCCTGTATACTCTGTCCAGATTCCGATAAAATAGCAAAAACTCTTATTTTCTATGTTTTTTCGTAAAACAAAAGGCACTGTGTGTACACAGTACCTTAAAAATTATGCTTTTACCAGATGGTCGGCATATGCCAGTGCTTCATCAATATTCGATTTGAAATTTTCTGCACCAATAGTATTCACAAAGCCACTCTTGCGCATAACAGACAACGGCTGCTCATTGGCATGGGAAATCACCAGCGTAACACCGGTCTGCTCGCACGCCTGATAGATCGCAGTGAGTGTCTTCATGGCAGATGCGTCCAGCGTTGGAACATTCCGCATCCGGATAATGAGCACCTTCGCACCTTCTCGCAGTGGGATAGATGCAAACTTTTCGGAAGAAGCAAAAAACATCGGGCCATTGATCTCAAATACATCGGTATTTTTCGGAATCACTTTGAGTCTGCCACCATCGGTTTCAGACTTCTCATCCGCCTCGGTCCATGCACGAATATGGGTGATGTCCACCATGCGCTTCATAAACAGAATCATGGCAATCAACATACCAACCTCAATCGCAACCACCAGATCAAACACGATGGTCAGTACAAAGGTAACAACCAACACCAAAATATCACTCTTTGGCGCAGTTTTGCAGATCTTTACAAACTGCCGCCACTCACACATATTATACGCCACCATAAACAGAATCGCTGCAATGACCGGCATCGGAATCCATGCCGCATATGGCATCAAAACCACTAAAATTAACAGCAAAACAACCGCATGTACAATACCTGCAACCGGGGTGCGTCCACCGTTTTTGACATTCGCAGCGGTACGCGCAATCGCACCGGTCGCCGGAATGCCGCCAAACAGGCCGGAACAGATATTACCCACGCCCTGTGCAATCAGTTCAGTATTGGAATTGTGACGATCATCAATCATGCCATCGGATACGACACAGGAAAGAAGCGACTCAATGCCTGCTAAAATTGCAATGGTGAATGCACTTGGAAGCAACTGTCTGATCATCGCAAGATCAAAGGTTGGTACGGCAAACGGCGGAAGAGAACTGGAAATCTGATATAGATCACCAATGGTATTGACATCCATCGAAAATACCTTTACAATGATGACACCAGCAACAACCGCAATCAGTGAGCCTGGTATCATCTTGCTAATATGTGGCCAGACAATCAGAATCGCAAGCGCAATCAGACCAACCAGCAATGCCTGCCAGTTAAAAGTGGAAATCGAGGTAATAATGGCTTTCACCTTTTCCATCGACTCAACAGCTTTGGTACCTTCAACAAAGGTAAGACCCAGAAAATCCTTGATCTGTCCGATTACAATCGTAACCGCGATACCAGAAGTAAAACCAGTGGTGATGGTATATGGAATGTACTTAATCAGTGAACCAAACTTAAAAATGCCCATCAGAATCAAAATGATGCCCGCCATAATGGTGGCAATCACAAGTCCGCTGACATCATACTGCGCGACAATGCTTGCAACGATAGTCGCAAATGCCGCGGTCGGCCCGGAAATATTGACCTTACTTCCGCCCAAAATCGCAATGACAAAGCCTGCGACAATCGCGGTATACAACCCCTTTTCCGGTGAAACGCCAGACGCAATTGCAAGCGCAATTGACAACGGAAGTGCGATAATTGCGACAATTACACCGGCAATCACATCATGCAATAACTGCTTTTTGCTATAACTGTGCATACTGGTAAAAAGTTTTGGCTGAAAAATTTTCATAGTTAACCGAACCATCAAACAGCGGTGGTTCATCCTCCATGTGATTATTTTCGGGAAATCCCTACCAATATTTTACACCTATTTATGAATAAAAACAAGCAATTATTCATATTTTGTTAAAAATCAAGCAGTTTACAACATTATTTCGACATATTTCATCTCTTTTGTGCAAAAATGAAACATTAAAGCATTGCCAATGTATCTTCTACCCGTCGGCATTGATTCAAAAACTGATCTTTTAACGGCTGTGCCGCATTTTCCATGATATATGGATGTCCGACAATCGAAAGAATCGGAATATCATTATAGTTGTCACCAATCGCCATAACTTCATCAAGCGAAATTCCAAGCTTCTCGCAGATGGTTTTGATGCCAGTCCCTTTATTTGCAAGGGTCATATCAATCCACTGTACACCACCTAAAGCCACGCTCAAATAATCGCTCCAGTCATGCACAAATTCGGACAGGTATTTGTCCCCACCTGCCGCACAGAAAGCAGAAATCTTGACAATATCTTCTGAAATTGCTTCCGGGCATTCCACAACGCAGACATTGTTTCCGACATCCTCTTTGATATGACGGATATATTGTGCATTCTCTGTGATCAGATAACTTGTGTTTTCGCCTGAAATCAGAATCTCGCAATCTACATGGGAAAGAATCTGATGACAAAGCTGCATTGCCTTTTCATGTCCAATCACCGTTTTTGCAAGCACAGGTCCTGGATTTCCAGCCCCAAAAATCACCGCACCATTTTCACACATATAGGAAACTTCATTCGCAACCGGTGCAAACAGCTGACGCAGCGAATCGTACTGTCTGCCGCTTGCCGGGCAGAAAATAATCCCTTTGTTTCGAATCCGCTCAATCTGCTCAAATACAGCAGGTGCTATTTCCTTTGCCCCATGATGCAGCAGTGTACCGTCAATATCACAAGCCACCAATTTAATTTCACTCATTTTTCATTCCTCCTGTCCATCTCCTATTATATCAGATTTGCACACTTGACACAAGCAGTGCATGGTGCATTATGAATGCAGGAGATGAACTGGATAAAAACTGTATGAATGGCTGTTTGTCATTGCTGTTGCCACCATCTTACTTGGTAATCTATTTGGCATGATCGGCGTATGGTGTTCCTTTGCTGTTACCGAATTTATCACCTTGATTGCAGCTTTCTTTTTATTGCGTAAATACAGATAACAAAAGATGCACCGTTCCAGCTGAAATGGTGCATCTCATTTTTTATGTAGGATTATATTCTTTACGGATATACTCAAACACATACTGTTGCAAAACGCCACCGTAACTGTTTGTTCCCGTATAGGGAAACTTCCCGTCATAATGGTCGTCCGCCACCCGCTGCATCCAGACATCCACCGGCACCAAATCCAGCCGATGATATCCAAACAGCATAATACAGCTTGCCACCTTAATTCCCACACCATACAGTGACATCAAGGTGCGTTTCAAATCGTCATCCGAGGCATTTATGAGCATTTCAAACGGAATTTCACCTGCTGCTGCCATCTGTGCCGCTTTCATGACATACTTGGTGCGGTATCCCAATCCACAGGCCGCCAGCGCATCCTCCGAAGCGGATGCAAGCTGTTTTGGTGTTGGAAAAGCATACATCCCATCTCGGATTGGATCACCAAAATTTTCGCAAAGTGCCTCCACCGAACGCTTAATCAACGGAATTGCCTTGCGCTGGGAAAGCAGAAATGTAATAAGCATTTCCCATGGATCCTGCCTTAAAATTTTAAGTCCCCATCCTGCTTTTATCGCATCCTGCATATAATGATCGTCTTTCAAAACACCCTGAATATAAGAGGAGTAGTCAACATCCAAATCAAAGTAAATACGCCAAAAAGTTTCAAACTCCTGCTCAGTACATCCAAATTCAAACTGCTCGTTTGGCAGCTGCCGAATGGTCAAAAAGCGGTTTTGCGCAATTAAATCATACGCCCCTTCTCCAATCCTGCGCATACGGAAACATTGACCGCTGTCAGCAATCAATGCTGGAGAAAAATCCGGAATCCTTGCGATATAGGAATTATGCATCGGCATCCTCACTGGTGAAATAATTTGCCACATAATTCAGTGCCGAAACAAGTCCAAGAAATGCGCTTAAATGCAGCGGATTAGCCTTTGCGTAGTTTTTGGCCTGTTTGAGCAACTGATATACCGCAATGGAACCAGCCGCAATCAGGGCAAACAATACGGATAATCCAGAAAATCCCGCAATCAAGGCTTTGTAACCAAGATTTTTACGGAATGTTCCGCCACAAATCCATTTCGATCGCTTTCCGATTTTTGTACGATAGGTTGGTATGACATCTATTTTCCGTTTCATTTATTTTCCCTCCTGTTTCGCTTGATATTGTTTGATACATTGCAGCGCATTATGGGCCATCGGGGCCTTATCCGCGCCTTTTCATACATGGAAATTGCTTTCTGCAAATCACGCCCTACCCCTCTGCCGGAAAAATAACAGGCAGCTAAACTGTTCTGGCAGTCTGCATCTGCCATATCAGCCCTCTGCTGGTAATATGCAATTGAATGCCGCAGTCGCACAACCGTATTGGAACGCATCCTGGTAATATGCAAACGCTTTTTCATCACTCTGCTGCATACCGCGTCTCTGTCGGTAACAGTTTCCAAGCGCATTGGCACAATCCCCGTTTTGCAGTGTTGCTTCACTTTCAAATAATGCCACACTTTTGCACATCCTGCTCGATGCCATTTCCGGTTAGATATCATACACCCAACTGATATTGTGCCTGTGAATCACCATTTTGAGCCTGTGTGCAACACTGTTTTACCTGATCTTGTGTCATGTTATGATTCTCCTTTTTATTATTTCTTCTGCTTTTAGTGTAGCACACCGGGCAACAAAAGTCAATCAAACAACGGCTGAATCTGCTGTTGCTGCAAAGCAGAAATCAAGGTCTGTGGGATTTTCTCAAAGTTTGCTACCAGACTGGACGGTTTACGAACCGGGTCATCCTGCCCAAACGGCACAAAATAATAATGCTTGCGATTCAAAAGTGTTCCAAGATTTGTGGCATTGGCTCGCAGTGCATCGTTGGTAGCCACGCAAAGAACAACCGGCCGTTCGGTACGCAGATGGGACTTGACCGCCATGGTTACCGTGGTATCGGTGATGCCGTTTGCAAGTTTAGCAATCGTATTTCCGGTGCAGGGTGCCACCAGAAGAATATCTAGAATCTTTTTTGGTCCCAGCGGTTCTGCTTCAGGAATCGTTAAAATGGCTTTTCTGCCGCAAATTTCCTCGATTCTTTGCAGATGCTCCGCCGCCTTTCCAAACTTCGTATCCAAAGATGCTGCATTTTGAGATAAAATCGGATATATATCATAATCCTCCCGCAACGCCTCCATCATGGCTATCGCGCGGGAAAAGGTGCAGAAAGAACCACAAAGCGCAAATCCAAGTTTGCATTTCGGCTGCATGATATCGCCCTCCTTATTCATGATACGACAATATATGCAGCAGCTCGCTTGCCTGACACCAAAAAAGCAGCCACCGAAAAGGAAGCTGCTTTCAACCATGTTTTAATTATTTGTTTAATTTTTCGTCCATTACTTCCAGCAGCGTTCCGGTTAAATCATAACTGTGCTGCCAGTAGAAGATACCGCCGACATGATTTTCTTTGATATAATCGCATTTTGCTGCAATCGACTGAACATCATCATACGAAATAAAGGTAGAGCCGTTAAACAGATACGGTGCTTTTGCCTCATCATCCCAGTGACGGTTATAGCCGTTTTTGTTGATATAATTTTGAACCAGATCGGTATAATCCGGGCCGTATCCGCCGCCAGATTTTGCAAGCTGCAAATAGCCATTGCAGCGATCTGGGATATTATCCCATTTTCTGGAATAGAATGCGGCACCGATAAGCAATTTCTCCGCCGGAACGCCTGCTTCTACAAATGCTTTCACTGCGGTGTCGCAGCTGCTGCGGATAATATCTCCAGTGGAAAGATACAGGTTGGTGTGATGGCCAGTAATCGCATGAAAACCGCATTTCAAGTCATAGGTCATCAGCGCAACATAGTCCAAATAGGTCTGCACCTTATCCATCTCGGTAAAATCGGTATAGAATTTATCGCCTGCTGCTGCAATGGTGAATAACCAATGCACGCCCTGTGGCTGGTTGGCATCCAGCGTTTCACGAACCGTTTTGCACAGTGCAGTAAAATTCTGTTTATCATCCGGAGAAGCCTGCAAGCCATTGGATGGAACACACGGGAACTCCCAGTCAAAGTCAATGCCATCCAGATTCAAGCGTCTGATCACATCAACACAGGAATCAGCCAGTTTTTTACGGTTTTCCTCGGATTGTGCCGCTTTAGAAAACTCACCAATCAGCGAAAGTACAATTTTGACATCACGGTCACCGCGTCCAGCGTGCAGTTTTTCAATCAGTTTTTCTGCATCACCGACAATCTGGGTATCAATTTCCTGATTCTCGGTGATCTTGCCGAATGCGACATTGATGTGGGTCAGCCGATCAAAATCCTCCTGCGTAATGTTGCAGGTCAGCGGATTGCCATGTTCTTCCAGGGCGTATCCTAAAATAATTTTATCTTTCATGTTATATGCCTCCCAAGCATTTTTCTTCATTATAGCATGATGCCACCTTTGCGTCAAGCCATTTTAAAAACAAAAATCCCATCCTCAGCAGATGGGATTACAGCATAAAGATTGCAGAAATTTACAACATTTTTTTCTTCTTCAGAATGATCAGAATAATACCGCAGATTAACGCCATAATCAGACACACAATCGTAAAGCCGTGCGGCGTGGTTGAAAACGGCATCCACTGCACATCCACATTCATGCCGTAAATACCGGAAATAATCGTCGGGATTGCCATGACCAGCGTAATAGAGGTCAGATACTTCATGACATTATTCAGTCGGCTATTACTGATAGAGGATACCAAATCTCGTGTACTGTCAATAATAGCACGATAAATGGATGCCATCTCGATTGCCTGCTGATATTCGACCTGAACATCCTCCAGCAAGTCCGTATCATCATCATACTGCTCCAAGCGTTTGTAACGTTTGAGCTTTTCAATGATAGCCGAGTTTGTCCGCAGGGATGTGGTAAAATAAACCAGCGTTGTTTCCAGCTCATGCAAATCAATCAAATCAGCATCTTCGGTCTTTTGATCGGCGCGTTCCTCAATCTCAATGCGCTGATGTTCAATCTGACGCAGTGTCGTCTGATACAGTGCAGCCGAACGGAAACAAATCTGATAGATAAATTTCATTCGTTTTTTGGTAGAAAAATCCCGCACTCTGCCATGTGCAAAATCAGCCAGAATCGGCGTTTTCTGACGACAGATGGTAATTACCGTATTAGACAGCAGGATAATGCCAAGCGGCATTGTCGTATACATCGTTTTATGATGACGCACCTCTGGAGACGGAATATCTATCAAAATCAATGTATAATCGTCCTCAAAAGCCATACGCGCGCTCTCCTCATCGTCCAATGCGCTGGCAAGGTCATTGCGCTCAATCTGATAATATTCCGAAACAGTATCGAGTTCCTCGGGGGTAGGGTTGACAAGGCGCACCCAAACGCCATCTTCAAAGTCTTGTAACTGCGATACAATGTGATCATCTGTTTTATAAATGCTCAGCATCTCAAGCTCCCCCTTTTCTAATTCCTATTGATGACATTGTTTTTTATTATTATACACTAAAATCAAATAAATTTCAAGTCTATGTATTTCCAGATAAGAAAATCCATTAAAAAAGGACAATATCACCGCTTTTTGATTTAAAACGATAGAAATTGTCCAAAATCAAGATTATTCCAATATTTTGGCAAGGTTATTGATTAAGGGGCCGCTTCGAGTCATTGAGATATTATTTGCAAAAATAACATCGTCTACCTGTTTTTCCTTTGCAAAGGAAACTACATTTCCATCCCAGTAGCGATAATCCAGCTCGTAGATGGTGGCATAATGATCGGCTAAGAACGGAATCAGTGCATTACCAAAAGACTCTTTGATTACAATACAGCTACTGCCGTCAGTCACATCTGGATTCTCTATTACGGTATACGGATTATCCGCAGCAGCAAATGTACCATATTTCAGATTGGCCGGATAGCTGCTCATGTCCGCAATAATCGGCCATTGATAAGTATTGCCTTTGAGATCGGTAAAATTCAGCTTGATATTTTTTCCAACCGGCTCATACGCTTCTACCACATCTGGCGTCGCACCAAGATCAGCGGAATTTCCGGTATCCTTATAAAATGAGCCTAAAAATCCATCAAATTCCCGCAACTTGTAATCCGAAAGCTCATGCGGTACAATGCCTTTCTGTTTACACAATTCCGTATATGCATAGTATGCACCGCGTGCCGTCCAATGATGATCGGTGCGAAAATAAATGTATTCGTCTCGGTGTTTCATCAGTATATCATACAGCCTCACCGGCTTCACCTGAGAAGAAAAGGCATCATACAGACGGTTCATCGGTTCTTCCATATTACCGCCTGCAACCTCATCTCTATGATTATCTGGCAGTGTTATACCAACAGATGTCGGGATAATCATCGCATACACATCGGACACGCCTGCAAGTTTCTTTGCCGTATCATTGACTAAGCCAGTGTACATCTGAGCCTTATCTTCGACATAACCATAATACTCATACGCAGTATTTCCAACAGCAGCAACTGCTTTATGCTTCTTAACCGGTTTATTGGATGAAAGCTTTGGATATTTCGTGTTTTGCGGCTTAGCTGTGTTTTCTTCTTTAGAAGAAGTACTGGCTTCAGAGGAAGTTTCTTTTGATTCTTCCGAACTGGATTCCTCTTTTGAGGACACCTCACTGCTCTGGTCTGAAACCGGTTTGGAAGATTCCGACGGTTCAGAATCAGATTTCACTTTGTTACATCCAGCAAACATACTGCATGCCATCAGCAGGCTCAATACAACGGCAATCAGTTTCTTTCTCATGTAGTTTTCCTCTTATTTCAGTTATTCCAGTGCAGCCTTTACTGCTGCCTCTGCCGCATCATCATCGGTGACACAAAGCACAACGCAGGTTCCCTCGGACTCCACAATCGCTTCATCTATCTTAGCTGCTTCCTCTGGGATATAGTCAACAAAGGAATCTCTCAATTCAGCCAGATGATTGTCTACTGCATCCTTTACAGCGGATACATTCTCAGCATTGCCGCAGTCAAATACTGCCAGTTCATCCGCACATGCGCCATTTCCGCTATAAAGCTGTACCGAAACACCTTCCGGCAGATCAAACAGCAGTTCAACGGAAGAATCTTTTGCTAGTTCCAGTTCGGTTTCGAATTTCACCTGTTCAATCAGCGTATCTACAACCTTTGCGGCATCTATCTGTACAGTTTCTTTGGAATCACAGGCTGCAAAGGTAAATAAACTTGCCACTGCCAGACCGAATGCAGCAGCTTTTTGAAATGTCTTTTTCATATTATATTCCTTTCATGATAATATGTCGTTTCCGGACGAAATATGTTATTTTATATCTATTTCATTATACCCCAAGGGAATATTTAAAACAAGTCGAAATTGGAAACAATAAATTACAAATAAGAAAAAGTAGCCCGTTTCCAGGCTACTCTTTAACATCCGATCATTTTCAATGCTTCTTTTATAGTATGCACGCCCATCACGGTGATATTCTCAACCTGTGCTTCCTTGACTGCCTGCATCTGCTGGGACGGAAGAATACAATGGGTAAATCCCAAACGCTGTGCCTCTTTTACTCGCGCTTCAATCTGACTGACTGCACGAATTTCACCACCCAAACCAATCTCGCCAAATGCAATCAGCTTATCCGAAATCGGTTTATCGGTCAATCCCGAAACCAGTGAAAGTGCCACCGGAAGATCAGCTGCCGGTTCATCCAGTCTTAATCCACCTGCCACATTGATATAGGTATCCAGCGCGCCGAAGAAATAGCCTGCTCGTTTTTCCAGCACGGCAATCAGCATCACCAGCCGATTATAATCAAATCCGGCAGCAGTACGGCGCGGTGTACCGAAATTGGTTTTTGCCACCAGCGACTGTACTTCGGTCAAAATCGGGCGGCTTCCCTCCATGACACAAGCAACACAGCTTCCCGAAATGCTGCCCATTCGCTCCGAAAGCAGCATCAGTGACGGATTCTTAACCTCGCGCAGCCCCTTTGCCCACATCTCAAACACGCCAATTTCATTGGTAGAACCAAAGCGGTTTTTGATGGCACGCAGGATACGATAAGATAAAGTGCGTTCTCCCTCAAAATGCAGCACCGCATCCACGATATGCTCCATAACTTTCGGACCTGCAATCGCGCCATCTTTATTGACATGACCGACCACAAAGAACGAAATATTCTCACTCTTTGCCACACGCATGAAAGCATTGGTGGTTTCACGCACCTGCGTGACACTGCCCGGAGAGGAGTTGACGCCAGTTAGGTTCATTGTCTGAATCGAGTCGATGATAACAACATCCGGCTTGATATTGCGCACCGTCTGGCAAATGCCTGCCACATCGGTTTCAGTTAATAGCATCAGATTATGCCCCGATACCTCCAAACGGTTGGCACGCAATTTAATCTGCCTTGCCGACTCCTCGCCCGACACATACAGTATACGGTGTGTCTTGCCGACAAAGCCGCAGATCTGCAATAACAGGGTGGATTTTCCAATACCCGGCTCACCACCAAGCAGCACCAAACTTCCTCTGACAATGCCGCCGCCAAGTACACGATCCAATTCCTCAGAACCGGTTGAAAAACGGGTTTCAATATCGGTCTTAACCACATCCAGCGTAATCGGCTTAAATGCCTGTGCTGTGGATGCCACTTCATTTTTAGAATAACCGGCTACGGTGTTTAAGTCAATATGCTCCTCTAAAGTATTCCACTTGCCACAGTCGGGACATCTGCCCAACCATTTAGCGGTCTGATAACCACAATTGGAACATTCAAAATAGGATTTCTGTTTTGCCACTTATGCTTCCTTTTCTGCAATCTCTTTTTTCATTGCTTCCATTGCTGCTTTTGCCAATGCAATCCGACAGGCTTCTTTTGCCTGCGCCTGTGTATTGGTGGAGATTAAAAATCTGCCATGATGGCAAAAGCGCAGCCCAGAAATGCCCGAAATAATCGGTAATTCCTCAGACGATTTGCCTGCCCAGCTCTCCGGGAATGCACAGCGTGGGGTATTATCCTCAGCCGATACCGGAATCACCTGTGCGCTCCATCCGCCGCGCTGGGACGGATAGACAACAAATTTCGCTTCACTATCAATCAGAACGCTTCTCCACGGCGCATAAGTTTCCAGCGTGACAATATCGCCGCCGCCCGATGCTTCCAGAGCCTCTGCCACCAGTTTTTTCGCACGATAAATTCCAAAAATCCCAGCAATCTTATTCTCCAGAATAATTTTTGCAAATGCAACTGCACGAAAGAAGCAGGCATCCGGCTTGTCTGTAGAATCCCACAGCGGATTAAACTGCCCGATAATGTCTGCAATCTGGTCACCACATCCGGTATTGTCGTCCAAATCCAATGCGCAGATAAATTTTTCATCAAACCGCTGCACCTCAGCATCCAGATTTTCTTCCGGCACGCCCTGGCGCATCAGTTCTTTACCAAACGCACGCCACAACAGACCGAATGCCGCATAGCGAACACCGTTTTCTCGAACTGGTGCGTCATTCTGATGGTGGTCAAATTCGCCCAGACCAATATCATACACAATGCCTTTGAAATCCTCCGGCACATTAAATACTCTGCGAACCGACAAATTTGGAACCAGCATTTTTAAAAATGCAGTGGAAAAAACATCATCTGCATGAAACTTGCCTCCATGTGTCATCGCAAACGGATATGCGCGCAAACTCTCTAAATCAGTTATCATAGCTTATCTCCTAATCAAAAATAATATCACCATAAACAGCATCAGCAGCCTTCATCAGATCCTCCGGCGTAATCTCTACTTGTATACCAATCTTTCCGCCCGAAACGCAGACAGTATCCCTTAGAATCACATCTTCACTGACCACCGTTTTGAATTTCTTTTTCATACCAAATGGGGAGCACCCACCACGGACATAACCAGTGAGTGCGTTAATCTGCGCAACCGGAATCATTGCAATGGACTTTTCACCGACAGCAGCAGCAGCCTTTTTTAGATTCAGCTCATCGGTCACGCACAGCACAAAGACATAATGTTCTTTGCTTGCCCCAACCGTCACCAGTGTTTTATACAGCATTTCAGGTGGCATATTAACCTTTTTCGCAACGGTCAGACCATCCACCTGACCATCGGTCGCCTCATAGGTATGCACCTGATACGGCACACCAGCAGTTTCCAGAATCCGCATGGCGTTGGTTTTTAAAATTGCTTGCTTTGCCAAGTTCTTTCACCTTACTTTTCTATCTTAAAACAACGATGCTATAAACATCTCATAGGCATCTTCCCAGCCTTCCAGCGGGGTTACCGCCGCACCGTTGCAGCTCTTAAACAGATTATCGTAATACTCCTCGCCAAGTTTTATCATATCACCAACCGACACCAAAATCCCCTGCTCATTTGCAAGTGTACAAAAGCATGCAAGCGGCTGTTCTGCCTGCTGGGTTGCAAGGAGTTTCTGTTTCAAATCCGGATTTTTACGGGCAAGGATTCGCAGTTCTTCCAGATATTCCTCTGTGGTTTTATGAATCTCCTGTTTGGATACGCTTTCCAGCAGTTTGGGCAGGTCGGACAGACTATCAATCACATATGAATACAGCTGTGCCAATTTTTCGTTTGGCGCAATCAGATCCGGCACCATCACTGGCGTAACACCTGCTGCAAACGCCGCTTTTAAGCCATTGGGAGAATCCTCTATGACCATGCAGTTTTTTGGATTTACGCCTAATTTATCGGCTGCAATCAAAAAAATATCCGGTGCTGGCTTACCGTTTTTCACCTCATCGCCACAAACAAATGCATCAAAATAATCTTTGAGTCCAGTCTGTTGAAAATGATGCATTGCACTTTCTCGTCGGGTCGAAGTTGCGACAGCAGTACGATAGCCGTTATCCTTTAGATACTGCAACGCTTCCTGCACACCTTTTTTAACTGGCACGCCAAATTCATCAAAATAGGCAAACGAATGGTCGTGCACCCGTCTGCGAAAATCATCATACGGGAAATCCTTCCCGACAAATTTCTGCACCATCGGCCAGGAAGATTTCTGCGAAAATCCCAGTACATGTGGTACAATATCGCCCATTCCTTTGATGCCGAATTCCAAGCCGGCTTTTTCCCAGCTCTGCACTGCAAGCCGCTCGGTATCAAATAAAACGCCGTCCATATCAAAAATAACAGCTTGTATCATTTCTTCACCCACTTTAATATATGTTATGTATGCTTATTATATCACATTTTATAAAAACTGGCAACTAAAACAAAAACTGCTCTCCCAAAAGGGAAAGCAGCTTAATTTACATTTTTACATACAGAACAGAATAAATTTTAAAACATCCATATAGTCCGCAGATTTATAGATCACTGTAGTCGGATTCAACAGCTCTGCACCCGGATAGAAGTGGGAGCGATAAGCGTCTTTATGGCGTTTGTACTCTACAACCAGTTCAAATTCTTCTGGCATTTCTACTTTGCATAGGGATAAGTCCCCTAATAACGCTTTTTTGACCCCTGCCTCGATTGCATCACAGGCCACTTCCGGTTGCATAGAACAGACACTGTTTCCAGTTCCCTCATTGACAGCAACTGTCTGCATTGCTGCGATATAATTCTGGGCGTACTCACACAGAGCCTTATCACCAGCCAAGAACACAACCGGCACACCGTAATATCCAGCTGTCAGGGAGTTAATCAAAAACTCATTGGCAACCACACCATTTAAGGTGACACGCTGTACATCGGTGGTCATGGTGTGGGACAGCGGATTTCCGTTGAGGGAAGCTGCGGAATGATATCCGGTGTAAACAAGTGCATCAAAGTCTTTGTCAATACTGGTCACCATACATTCTGGATCTCCTGCCCATCCACGGATGAGCTTGATATTGCCTTTCGGCAGTCCAGACGGAATGATGTTGCGGGCAGTGTCGTGTGCGTCCTTAATGACAATCTCATCTGCACCCGCAGCAAGTGCGCCTTTACAGGCAGCAGCAACTTCACGAGTCATCTGCTCTCTAAAATAGGTGCCGACTTCGGTCTGCAAATTGGTTTCGTCCCAACAGCAAATACCACAGGTACCTTCAATATCAGCACTGATATATACTTTCATACGATCTCCTTATTAAAGCTGCAAACCTTCCTGACGGCGTGCATTCTCACGCATACGCATGGTATGGTCTAAGGTACGTTTACGGATACGAATAGATTCTGGTGTTACTTCCAAAATCTCATCATCGCCTAAGAATTCAATTGCTTCCTCTAAGCTGAAACGACGAGGTGGAACCAGACGCAGTGCATCGTCCGAACCGGCGGCACGCATATTGGTCAACTGTTTTTTCTTACATACATTGACGGTCATATCCTCGCCTTTCGGGTTGGAACCGACAACCATACCTGCATATACCTTGGTACCTGCATCAACAAACAGCGTACCACGGTCCTGTGCATTAAACAAACCGTAACCAACTGCCTCACCGGTTTCAAATGCAACCAGAGAGCCGGTATGACGACGGGTAACCTCACCTTTAAACGGCTGATAGCTGTCGAATACCGAGTTCATGATGCCCTCACCCTTGGTATCGGTTAAGAACTCATTGCGGTAGCCAAACAGGCCGCGTGCCGGAATTAAAAATTCCAGTTTGGTACGGTCGCCGGTCGGATTCATAACAACCAGTTCACCTTTACGCTGACCGAGTTTTTCGATAACAGCACCAACAGATTCCTGCGGAACATCAATGGTGCAACGCTCAATCGGCTCACAACGAACACCATCAATCTCATGCATCAGAACGCGTGGCGGGGATACGGAAAGCTCATAACCTTCACGACGCATATTCTCGATTAAGATAGACAGATGCATCTCACCACGGCCGCTGACATTCAGTGCATCGGCATTATCGGTATCCTCAACACGCAAGGAAACATCTTTTAAGGTTTCTTTATACAGTCTGTCACGAATCTGACGAGAAGTGACATATTTGCCTTCCTGACCTGCAAACGGGCTGTTGTTAACAGCAAAGGTCATCTGAATGGTCGGCTCGGAGATTTTTACAAACGGAAGCGGTGCAACATCATGCTGTGAGCAGATGGTATCACCGATGGTAATGCCAGAAATACCGGAGAAACATACAATGTCACCTACGGTAGCAGTGTCCACCTGTACACGGTTCAAGCCCTCAATCTGGTACAGGGTAACAATCTTACCAGTATAGATGTCGTGCATATTATGGTAATCGGCAACTGCAACAGTCTGATTTACCTTCAATTCACCGCGCTCAATACGGCCAATACCAATTCTGCCAACAAACTCATTATAGTCAATGGAAGATACCAGCATCTGTGCATCGCCGGTTTCATCACCTTCCGGAGCCGGAATATGCTTCAAAATGGTTTCAAATAACGGGGTTAAGTCCTTACCTTCCTCATATGGATCAAAGGTAGCGGTACCAGTACGACCGGAGCAGTACAGAATCGGGCTTTCCAGCTGTTCTTCCGAAGCATCCAGATCCAGCAACAGCTCTAATACTTCATCACCCACCTCATCCAGTCTTGCGTCTGGACGGTCGATTTTGTTGACAACAACGATAACTGGGTGATTTAATTCCAGTGCTTTCTGTAATACAAAACGGGTCTGCGGCATCGGACCCTCTGCTGCGTCAACCAGCAGAATAACGCCGTTTACCATTTTTAAAATACGCTCAACCTCACCGGAGAAGTCAGCATGTCCCGGTGTGTCGATGATATTGATTTTTACACCATTATAGGATGCAGCGGTATTTTTTGCAAGAATGGTGATACCACGCTCACGCTCAAGGGCATTGGAGTCCATAACACGATCTACGACTTCCTGATTTTCACGGAATACGCCGCCCTGTTTTAACAATTCATTGACCAGGGTCGTTTTACCGTGGTCTACGTGTGCGATGATTGCCACGTTACGAAGGTCATTTCTTACCATTATATATTATTCCTTCCTTTATTTAAAAATTTACATAATACAACATTATTATTTTATCATGGTTTTATCCCAATGTAAAGAAACCAGCTCGTTTTTCAGCGGTTTATCCGAAAGTTTATGGTTCCCATCCCGATTATTATAACTTCTAAAGCCCCAGTCATACCAAAAACAAAAATACAGACCCTTGTTTTTTAACAAAGGTCTGTAAAATCAGTTAACAATACATTTTATGGGCATTTTTATCCAGTCTACCAATCAGCATGCAAAGCGGAACAATCAAAATTCCTGCTACCAGATTGCCGATTGCATGAACCACATCATACGGAAATCCCGCAGCAATCCATGCAAGCATCTGTTTAAAATCCAGCCCAAACAGTATAGCCTGTGCTGGCGCATACAGCGTACCAAATGCAAGCCCGTGAAGTCCACAAACCACACAATACACCACAACAGCCAGCTTTTTCGGCATTCGCTGCGGCAGCAGCATCGTAATCGCCCACAAGATGGTCCACAGATACAGATATGGAATCCACCAGGTTGCAAACCCGGCATAAATGCCGTTCAAAAGCACATACACATAAATCGGGATAAGCCCTTTTTTTCGGTAACACAGTGTGAATACCATCGTAAACATCCCAAGAAAATGCACATTCGGCAAAACCTCGGTCAGTATTTTGGAACAGAACATCAGCGCACCGAGCATGGCAAATATTGTCATCTCAAGTGGCGTCAGCAACAACTTTTTCTTTGTAACAGAAGAATGCTTTGTCAAAAAATCATCCTTTGGTTTTAACAAGCTCATAGCTGTCACCATCAGCAAATTCGGTCAGATCCAGGCTTGTCTGCATCATTTCGCCTTCTTTATTAAATGCCCAGAAAGTCTGATCAGTATCGTAATCAGCGACAATACCATTTACAGCCTTTACATACAAGCCAAACTCACTCATCTCACCGTCTACCAGATCATTTTCCTGCAATGCTTCACCAACGGTTTCTGCATCCGAATGAATGGTAAATACCAGTTTCTGCTCATCTGCTTCAACAGTCATAGTTAAAGTTTTGCTACCTTCGCCCAGTTCTGTGTCTTCCAGATAAGCTGCGGTCTTCCAAGCACCATCTGCTGCGATTTTACTGCCACATCCGCCTAACGCGAATACCATAGCCAAGCAGACAACAACTGCTGCGATACGGGTAAATGTTTTTTTCATGATGAAATCCCTCTTTTTATATTTTTTTCGTACAAATGAAAAACACCCTTCTATTTTTAGAAAGGTGGATAACACAAATTACAGACTGCGAAGTCTGTTTGTTTCATGCTTAACCCTTCTAATTTTGCCCAAGGGAATTCTGCATGATGAAGTCGATAAGCATTCCGGCTAAAAGAGAAATCTGATTTACTCTCATACGGCAATGGCTGTTGCTGCGGAATCTCACCGCATTCCCTTATCCCCCGACAATTTCTGCCAGACAATGGAAGATCACTCATACCAATGACTTCATCTATTCTTCTGTACACTTCTATTATAGAATAGACTATAAAATTTGTCAATACATTTTTCTGAAAAAGCAAGAAATATTTATATGCAGAAAGAGGGAATCCACACTGTCAGGTCTTGCGATATTGATAAAAATATGTTATGATAAATAAGATAATCAAAAACAGCTGAAATCAACAGATTTTCACCTTATATATAAGCGAAAAAGGAGTGACGGATTATGGCCAAAACAGCCAAAAGTAAAATCGAAAAAGTGGATTATACACAGATTACCGATAAAAAAGCTGCCTTGGAAGCAGCAATCGTACAGCTGGAAAAACAATTCGGCAAGGGTGCGGTTATGAAACTCGGTCAGGCAGTCAGCATGAATGTAGAAGCTATTTCTACTGGAAGTCTTGGACTGGATATGGCTCTTGGAATAGGTGGTGTTCCACGCGGCAGAATCGTGGAAATTTTCGGACCGGAATCCTCCGGTAAAACCACCCTTGCCCTGCATGTCGTAGCAGAAGCGCAAAAAGCTGGCGGCGAAGCAGCTTTCATTGATGTTGAGCATGCGCTTGACCCGATTTATGCAAAAGCACTTGGTGTTGATATTGACTCGCTGCTGGTATCCCAGCCAGATACCGCAGAACAGGCACTAGAAATTATGGAAGCGCTAGTTCGCTCCGGTGCACTGGATATTATCGTTCTGGACTCGGTTGCCGCACTGGTTCCGCGCGCTGAAATTGAAGGCGAGATGGGTGATTCTCATGTCGGCGTACACGCAAGACTGATGTCCCAGGCGCTGCGTAAACTGACCTCCATTATCGGCAAAACCGGCACTGTCGCCATCTTTATCAATCAGCTGCGTGAAAAGGTTGGTGTTATGTACGGCAATCCGGAAACCACACCGGGCGGTCGCGCACTGAAGTTCTTCTCCTCTGTGCGTATTGATGTCCGCAAAAACGGCGAATCCATCAAACGCGGTTCGGAAGTCATCGGCAATCACACCAAATGCCGCGTTGTTAAAAACAAAGTTGCACCACCGTTCAAAGAAGTATTCTTTGATATGATCTACGGCGAAGGCATCTCCCGCACCGGTGAGATTTTAGACTATGCTGTAGAAGCGGATATCATCCATAAGAGTGGTGCATGGTTCTCCTACAAGGATGAGAAAATTGGTCAGGGTCGTGACAAAGCCAAGGAATATCTGTTACAGAATCCGGAAATTGCAGAGGAAGTTGCAGCACAGGTTATGGAATACTCCAAAGAGCTGATGGATGTTGCCAACGCAGCAAGACAGCGTGATAATGTGCCGGTTGTTTCAGAAGATAATGAGGAAAATGAAACTGAAATCAACACTGCTATTTATGAGGCTGAATCGCCGCAGGTTTCTCTTGCAGATGATGTCACTATTCTGGACATTGACCCGGACAGTGAAGATTTCTAAGGATTTGGCATGGAATTTATTACAATTACAGCGGTCACCCCTTTAAGAGGAAGTACTTTTCTGATATCAACGGATTGCAGCGAAGATGCTGTATCTATGGACTATGAAGTGGTCTACTGCAAAGGTGTAAGACCAGGCAGAAAGTTCACGCTGGAGCAATGGGAGCAGATCACAGAAGCAGAAATGCTGAGAAACGCCCGCAATCAGGCAATCAAATTGATTTCTGCCAAAGACATGACCTCCGGTGCGCTTTACAAAAAACTGCTTGATAAAGGCATTGAAACGCACGCAGCAGCAAAAACTGTTTCCCGCTGCATCGAACTTGGTGAGATCAATGACTGGAATTACGCACTGAAAGCAGCAAACTACTGCCTGATTACCAAACGCTACGGCACGACAAAGGCATATCAGTGGATGGTACAGAAAGGCATTCCAAAGCAAACCGCACAAAAAGCATTACATCAGATTGCGCCGCAGGTGGATACCTGCGGTCAGTTGCAAACACTGATTGAAAAACGATATGCAGAAAAACTATCTTCTGGCGATTACCGGCAGAAACAGAATGTCATCGCAGCACTCGCAAGACGAGGTTATCGCATCAGTGAAATACAAACGGCTGTTTCGGAATATCTATCCGCACAGCAAGAAATATAGAAAGGTATCATACTTATGGCAATCAAAGCAGCAATGGTCTCTTTAGGATGTCCAAAAAATCAGGTGGACGCCGAAATGATGATGGCTACCTTACGAAATGACGGCATCCAATTAGTCAGCGAGGAAGCGGATTTTGATGTTGTAATCATCAACACCTGTGGCTTTATTCAGTCCGCAAAAGAAGAAGCGATTCAGGAAATCTTAGACTGGGCAAATCTTAAAAAAGAAGGACGGTGCAAAGGCATCGTTGTCACCGGATGTCTTGCAGAGCGTTATCAACAGGAACTGGCAGAGTTGATTCCGGAAATTGAATGTGTTCTGGGTCTGGGAAGTAATCAGTTTATCTCCAAAGCAGTCCGTAAGGCGGCACAGGGACAGAAATGGTCCTCCTATGGCAAAAAAACCGATCTGGATATCAACGCACCGCGTGTTTTATCCACACTTCCTTACTTTGCATACCTGAAAATTTCGGAGGGCTGTGATAACTGCTGTACCTACTGTGCAATCCCGCAGATTCGTGGCAGATTCCGTTCCCGTACCATTGAATCCATTGTTGCGGAAGCAAAATGGCTGTATAAACAGGGCGTTCGGGAGCTGGTACTGGTCGCTCAGGATACCACCCGTTACGGCATGGATTTATATGGACATTATGCGCTGGCAGAATTGCTGCGTGAGCTGTGCAAAATCGACTTCATCTGGATCCGTACTCTGTACTGCTATCCGGACAAAATTACGGATGAACTGATTGAAGTTTTGAAAACTGAGCCAAAACTGGTAAAATATCTGGATATCCCAGTTCAGCACTGTTCCGATCATATTCTGCATGATATGAACCGTCCGGACAGCGAAAATGCACTGGTAGAACTCATTGAAAAATTACGCCGTGAGATTCCAAGCATTATCCTGCGTACTACTTTAATCACAGGCTTCCCGGGTGAAACCGAGGAGGATTTTGCAAAACTGACCGACTTTGTCAAAAAAGCAGAATTTGATCATCTGGGCTGTTTTGCATACTCCGAAGAAGAAAAAACAAAAGCTGCCATGATGGAAAATCAGGTTGATGAAGAAGTCAGACAACATCGTGCTGATGTTATTATGGAATTACAGTACGATATTATGATGAAAAAGCAGGAAGCAAGAATTGGACAGACGGTTCAGGTTGTTGTGGAAGGCTACGACAAATACGGCGCATGTTATTTCGGCAGAAGTACCTTTGATGCACCGGATATTGACGGTAAAATCTTCTTTGACTGTCCGCACAAACTGGCAGTGGGTGATTTTGTTGCCGTTACCATCACCGAAGTTTGCGACTATGATCTGGTTGGTCAGGTTTTCACGATTGAATAAGGAGAAAACGTCATGAATCTTCCGAATAAGCTTACCTTAATTCGTGTGATTTTAGTACCAGTATTTCTATTTTTCTTCCTGTTTACAGGCATTCCTGGGCATTATACCATTGCATTTGTGGTGTTTGTTGCCGCATCTTTAACTGATTTTTTAGATGGCTATTTGGCAAGAAAAAACAATCTGGTCACCACCTTCGGCAAATTCTTAGATCCACTTGCGGATAAGATGCTAGTTACCTGTGCATTGCTCTGCTTAATGGATGTCAAACTCTGTCCAATGCTGGTAGTAGCCATCATCATTCTGCGCGATACTGCTGTGAATGCACTGCGTCTGCTGGCTGCCTCGGAGGATGGTCTGGTAATTGCTGCGGCACAGTCCGGCAGAGTCAAAACTGCAATGCAGATGATTGTTACCTGCATTCTGCTGTTTGTACTCGGCATCAGTGATTTCTATCCGGCAGTGATGGGCAACTGGTTTACGATTGCCTCTCAAATCGCATGCTGGATTTTAGCAGCAATCACGCTGTATTCGGGTATTGAATATCTGTACAAAAATCGTCATGTTTTTCTTCAAAGCAAATAAACACATAAGCGATGGGGCTAAACCCATCGCTTTTATCTTTTCTCTTGACAAAAATATGTTTATGTCTTATAATAGAATTAAGAACTAATATTAAATTATAAAGGAGATTTGATATGCTGGAAATAGGAACCAAAGCACCAGATTTTACCTTAGCTGATAAAAACGGTAATCTGGTATCCCTGCATGATTTTGCAGGCAAAAAAATTGTATTGTATTTTTATCCGAAAGACAACACACCGGGCTGTACCAGACAGGCATGTGCGTTTGCTGCTGCCTATGATGCTTTTATCGAAAAAAATGTAATAATCATCGGTATCAGCAAAGATTCAGCTGCATCCCATGCTAAATTTGCTGAAAAACACAATCTTCCATTTATCCTGCTTTCTGACCCAGATCGGATTGCGATTGAAGAATATGGTGTATGGCAAGAGAAAAAGATGTACGGTAAGGTGAGCATGGGTATTGTCCGCAGTACCTATCTGATTGATGAAAACGGCATCATCGAAAAGGTTATGTCGAAAGTAAAACCGGATACCAATGCAGAAGAAATTTTGGCATATCTGGGATAAACCCAAATATCAGAAAAAAGCCTCGGAAAATCCGGGGCTTTCATTGTTCCATAAGTAAAATTTTATGTGTTGGGTAAATATTGTCTATCGATTATAATTCTTCCAATCCCTCTTTTAAACTTGCCAATGCTTTTTTCTCGATACGCGACACATAACTTCTGGAAATACCCAATAAATCCGCCACCTGACGCTGTACCAGTGGTTCTTCCCCATCCAGTCCGTACCGCATCGAAATGATTTTCCGCTGACGCGGCGGCAATGTCTGAACCAGTCTCAGAAGTTTTTCAGAATGCAGCTTCAAACAAACATCATCCTCCAGATTTCGCGGATCGGCAATGGTGTCAAGCAGTGTAATACCGCCGTCATCCTCCCCATCCACTGGGTCTCCCAGATACACCTCTCCAGCGGTTTTGCGCAATGCCCGAAAATGCATCAGAATTTCATTTTCAATACAACGAGAAGCATAGGTGGCAAACCGGATATTACGCGAACTGCAAAAAGTATTCGCTGCTTTGATTAACCCAATCGTTCCAATCGAAACCAGATCTTCCTGATCGGAGGATACCGCATAATATTTCTTCGCAATATGCGCTACCAGACGCAGATTATGTTCAATCAGGTCATTTTTGGCTTTCAAGGCCTGCTGTTTTGTCCCATGTTCCATCTGATAGATGCATTCCCGCTCCTCCTGTGCATGAAACGGCTTCGGAAAACTTGAACTATTTTCAAGATGCAGCATAAAAAATAATAAACGCTGCGATAAGAAAGAAATCATCTGTTCTATCATGTTATATGCCCCCCTTACATCCAGAATATGCCCTCTTTCATAATATATTCTGTTGTTAGCACACTTTATCAATAACAACCCCTTTACTATGCTAAAATAGCAGATAGACAAAATGGAAAAGTGTGGTATAATTAAAATATTATACCATTAGAAAGGGAACAGTTTTTATGAATCAGAAAAAATTACATTCAATTTCTTCTAATCGCACTCCATCCAAAAAGCACCATTGGTATTTTTATCCAGGTTTGGTATGCCTGGCACTGATCCTTTCCGCCGTCGGATTTGTGGGATACCTGACAGCAACAGAATATCGCCCTACGCAGATGGAACCAGCAGAAACCGGAACCACCGACATTCAAAAGCAATATCAGGGAAAGTCTTTGCGCATTCTCACATTCAACACCGGATACGGTGGCTTGGGCAAAGAATCAGATTTTTTAATGGATGGCGGCAGCGGAACCGGTGCGTCGGATAAAGAAACGGTTGTAAAAAATATGCATGGAATCGAAAACATCCTTCAAAAGGCAAACGCAGATATCTATTTCCTGCAAGAGATCGACAAGGATTCCCGCCGTACTTTTCATCAGAATCAGCTGACGCAGTATGCAAATGCTCTGCCAAAGTATGAGATGTATTATGCGCCAAACTATGTTTGCAAATTCGTACCATATCCTGTCCAAAAACCGATTGGTGAAATCCATTCCGGCATTGCTACTTACAGTCGTTATGATGTCACTTCATCTGATCGGTACAGTCTGCCTGTACCATTTCAGTGGCCGGTTCGGACAGCAAATTTAAAACGCTGTCTGTTGGTATCCCGTATTCCTTTAGAAAACACCTCGAAAGAAATCGTCATGATTAATCTGCATCTGGAAGCATACGATGATGGTGAGGGAAAAATCGCACAAACCCAGCAGCTGATGTCTTTGATGCAAGAGGAATATGCAAAAGGCAACTATGTCATTGCCGGAGGCGATTTTAACCAAACTTTTCCGGACACAAAAACTGAAATTAAAAGTACCTCTGAATGGATTCCAGGCGTTCTGGAACAGCTCCCATCCGAATGGAGATATGTCTATGATGATACCGTTCCTACCTGTCGGCTGCTGAATCAGCCCTATGATCCGGAAAGTGAACGCACACAACATTATGTACTGGACGGATTTATTGTTTCTTCTAATATTGACGTCCTTCGTGTGGAAACAATGGATGAAAAATTTGAATACAGCGATCATAATCCAGTTGTGATGGATATCCAGTTGAAATGATGTTCCATCTCATATCCAAAAATCAAGCCGTGAATTGCTTGGTTTTCCACGCATAACAAAAAGACCAGCCCGAACCATATCGGACTGGTCTTGCTTTATTGCTGATTATTCTTCGGTTTTATCAGAATCAATAGGAGCTTCAATGGAATCGGTGCGGTAAATAAATTTCACCTGACCATCCATATCATCACTCAAACCAGCAAAGCTATTATACTGTTTGGAAGCATCAACAATTGCATGGATTCGATCAAACAGACCTGCAATATCACCGTCAACTGCGTCTGTCAGCTTCTTGATTCCTTCCTCATTCAGCTGCTGTAAGCCGTCAGACAGCTTCATCGAACCATCACGCAATTCTGTGATACCTGTAATCAATGCAGGTGCGCCATCTTTCAGTGTTAAGATACCGTCATACAGCGCATTTGCACCAGCAGACAGCTTGGAAGTACCATCTTTCAAATCTTTTGTGCCTGCTTTTAACTGTGCAGCACCGGCTGCGGCATCCTTGACACCACCGGTATAGGTTTTCAAACCAAGATAGAAGCTATTGTAACTGTCAAGCGAAGTCTTTAAATTCATAATGGATTTTGCACCCTCGGAAGCAGCAGCCAGTTGTTTTTGAACCTCATCTGATGCCATCTGCCCGGTAATGGTCTGCTGCATTTTTAATTCGATATTCTTAGCAATCAGAGCTTTTACCTTTTGGGTTTTCATCTGTGCATCGGTCTGTGCAGCAATCATACCCTGGATTTCTTTGCTCTCCATCTGAGCAGCAACAGCGGCAGAAAGTTTCTTCTGAACTGCTTCGGTTTTCATCTGTTCGTCAATAGCAGTTTGGATTGCCTTCTGTACAGCGGCATCGACTTTTCCAGCAGCAACAGCTGCGTCATAGGTTTCTTTGGTCATCTGACCTTTGGTTGCAACCGGAATCACCTGCTCGGCAACCTGATTATATACAACAGCGGTTACCTTCTTGGTTACTTCTTCTTTTACAACATCGGTTACCTGAACCATAACCTGCTGTTTTACTGCATCGGTTACACCTTTTTCAAATGCAGGGCGATTTTTCTCCACCTCAGCGGTTACTTTGGAAACGGCCTGCTGATAAACAGCGTCTTTATCCAAAGATGCAATAACCTTCTCCAAAGTTTTTGCATAGTTATCAACCGTTAATTTTGGAACGGTTACACCAGCTGCTTTGAGCTGGCTATTTGCGGTAGCAAGCAGCGTATCAAACACCTGTTTTGCACCACCGTTTAAGGTATCATTATTGGAAGAAAGGGTATTTAATCCAGCAGACAGCGCAGCAGCACCATCTTTTAACTTTCCTGCACCGGTATCCAAATCACCAGCACCTTTTTTCAGTTCACCTGCGCCAGCAGCCAGTTTATCAATACCGGCAACCAACTCGCCGGATTTATCCAACAGTGTGCATAAACCATCATACAGCTGGGAAGAACCATTCATCAGCTGATTCATGGCATCGGTTAATTTGTCCAGAGAACCGCTCAGATCATCAAAAGAATTTAATTTTTCCGGGTCAAATTCATTGAACAACTCATTGGTTGCAACGGTCATGGTGGTGGTCATCTCAAAGTTGGTGACATCCGCCGAAATCTCGACATAATCCGGAATCTCCAGTTTATCCGAATCCAGTTTTAAGCTGTCCTGCATACCTGGGAATGCAATACCAACCACCGCCATACGGTCACCATCATTGATGAGTTTGCCGTTGGAAACATTGACATTGGTAAAAATATCGGTATCCAGCAGCATACCGGTCAACATAGCAAACGGGATGTTGACTTTCTCAGTTTTGCCGTTAATTTTGACATTGGCAAACTGATTATTCTGATAATCAAAGCGAATCACAACATGACCGCTTTTTCCTGCCAGTTCTTCTGGCGATACCTTTTTTCCGTCCAGCGTGTAGCTGACCGACATCTCTACTGGAATATCTTTTTTGATATCTCCCTGATAATAAATATCATTGCCTTTGGCATCCCATACACGCATGGTATCGCCATTCATGGTGTAGGTTTCATCACCTTTGATGTTCACAATATTGCCTAATTCGGATTCGTCATGCAGTTGGGCGTCCTGCATGACATTTTTAATCCAATCACTGACAATGATTTTTTGAACTGAACCGTTTGCACCTGCCAGCACATAAACCGTTTCATCTTTGGTAATTTCCTGCTTCTTACTGCTGGATTTTTGTTTGGTGCTGACCGAAACAGGCAGTACCTGCTGTTCGCCCTGCTTATCATTGACAATCGCATAAACCGATGTACCTGCTGCCAGCGTTGCACACAGGCAGACAGACAATACTTTCAGAACTGATTTATTCATGGTAATCCCTCCGTTAATTTGACTTGACAGCCGTTTCCGATTTGACAGATTTGCGCATTCCCCATGTTGTTGCACAGATCAGCTTATCACAAAGCATCAACAGTGCTGGTAAAATGAAGATAACACAAAGCATCGAAACAACGGCACCTCTTGCCATCAGCATACACATGGAGCTGATGATGTCGATATCCGAATATAACGCTACGCCAAAGGTCGCTGCGAACAGTCCCATGCCGCTGACGATGATCGACGGAATGGATGTGGACAGTGCCATGATAATTGACTGACGCTTGTTTTCACCGCTCATGCGCTCGAATTTATATCGGGTGGTCATTAAAATTGCATAGTCAACTGTTGCACCCAACTGAATGGTACTGATGCAGATCGGCGCGATAAACGGCAGTGACTGACCGAAATAATGCGGCAGACCAAGATTGATAAAAATTGCCAGCTCGATAACCGCAATCAGGATAAACGGCAGCGAAATGCTCTTTTCTACAATCGCAATGATAAAGAAGATTGCAATGATGGATACGGCATTAACAACCTGGAAGTCATGACCGGTTGTTTCAATCATATCTTTCATACACGGAGCTTCACCGATTAACATACCGTGTTCATCATATTTTTTGAGTATGTTGTTTAATTCATCAATCTGGGCATTTACCTTGTCACTTGCAACACGGTATTCTGAGTTGATCAACATCAATTCCCATTTGTCACTCTTAAGAATCTCCAAAATCGACTCAGGCAGAATCTCCTGTGGAACGCGTGAACCGACCACCGATTCCAGTCCCAGTACATATTTGACTCCATCTACCTGCTCCATTTCGTCAATCATGGAACGAACCGATGTAGAATCCAGATTAGCGTCTACCAGTAACATGTGGGTGGATGCAATATCGAATTCGTCGGACAGCTTGGTGTTTGCAATGACGAATTCCATGTCTTTCGGCAGGCATTCGCCCATATCATAATAAACTTCATCGTTTGTTTTATCATAGCCGTAATAAGCTGGCGGAATCAGCAATGCAAATACAACCAGAAATACCGGGAAAATGCGGATAACACCTTTGGAAAATTTCGTCATATCCGGAATCAACGAACGGTGCTTGGTTTTTTGCAGCGGTTTATCAAACAGCAGAATCAGCGATGGCAGAATGGTAACACATCCGATAACACCAAACAGAACGCCTTTCGCCATAACAATACCAAGGTCACGACCAAGGGTAAAGGTCATAAAGCAAAGTGCGATAAATCCAGCAATGGTGGTAATGGAACTTCCCACAACCGAAGTCAAGGTTGCTTTAATAGCAGCCGCCATTGCATCCTTGTTGTCGCTGCAACAAAGCCGCTGTTCATTGTAGCTGTGCCACAGGAAAATTGAATAGTCCATTGTAACAGCAAGCTGTAACACCGCAGACAACGCCTTGGTAATGTACGAAATCTCGCCCATAAACCAGTTGCTGCCCAAGTTTAACACAATTGCCATACCGATACTTGCAAGGAAGATAAGCGGAATGAGCCAGCTGTCCAAAAACAGCATCATTGCAGCACAGGCAAGCAGAACTGCTAAGCCAACATAAACCGGTTCCTCTTTTTCGCAGAGGTCTTTCAAGTCAGTAACCAATGCAGACATGCCGGACACAAAACACTGTTTGCCAGCGATTGCACGAATATCACGAATCGCATCCATCGTAATATCAGCAGAAGTGGATGTATCGAAAAATACCGCCATCATGGTGGCATTTTCGGTATTGAATGCCTCATATACCTTATCCGGAAGCAGTTCCATCGGAACCGAAATATCAAACATCGAATCATACCAAACAACCGTTTCGACATGATCCACCTGCTCGATTTTTGTCTTTAATGCGGCAACATCCTTTGCAGGCATATCCTCCACAATAATAAAGGAAAAAGCTCCTTTTCCGAAATCATTCAGAAGCTCCTCCTGACCAATAACCGTATCCATATCATCCGGCAGATAATCCAGCATATCATAGTTGATTCGGGTATTTACCATACCAAAAACCGCTGGAATCATCAGCAACAGCGTAATGATTAAAATAGGAATACGGCATTTTACAACACCTTTTGAAAATCGCATATCATTCATCCTTTCTTTTCCGTAAATTCAGCTTCGATATGATCCGGCTCTTGATTTTTGATAATCTTTACAACTGTCAGTACGGTGCTTAAACTTAAAACGCCTTCACATAACAATGAAATGCCAATCAGAATCATCAAAAACTGTGAACCTGCCGCTGGACGGAAAATCAGCAAAATTCCAAAGATTCCTGTCAGAACGGCAAATAGGAAAATCAACCACCAGAGTCGGATGCCAAATGTTTTGGAATCCATCGCCATCTGAATCTTGAAAAGTCCGTCTGCCAGAAATACAATACCCAACACAATGCAGATAAAATTGATGACATTATCCAGCCGACAAAGCATTGCAATGCCGAGTGCCAGCAGTAAAATGCCAAACGCAAGATCATACTGAAAGGCCAGTCGATATAGATCCTTGGAAAAATAACCAATCAGCTTAATAACACCAAAGAGAATCAGCGTAATACCCATCGTCATGCCAATGACCGAAACGGATATTTGCGGAAACACGATGAAAAGAACCCCAAGCACACAGCAAATAGCGGACATAACAATATATCCAATCTTAGCTGCTTTCATTGGTGTTGTAGATTGAAACCGCTCCATCTGCAATACCTCCCTTTTTTGGATTTTCAGAAATCTCTTTTCTGACTTCTGTCTACAATAACAGTATAACAGACAGCACCTGTTCTGAAAATAGACAGTTGCAGGATTAGTATCGTAAAACCAGACAGCGACATGGCAACTGTCCAAGATTTAAACAGATTCTCAAAAATGCCTAAAACAATCCTCCTAAAAAACAATGCAAAGAAATACTCGTTTATAGCTTCAGATATCTTGAAATTTCTATTAAAATCCAATATAATAATAATGTAATGAATGAAAGGAGTCATGTGCTATGGCAGATTTTACAAAGAAAGCCATTCGGAACTCATTTTTAAAATTATTAAATGAAAAACCGCTGAAAAAAATTTCCGTGCGTGATATTGTAGATGACTGCAATATCAACCGTAACACATTTTATTATCATTTTCAGGACATCCCACAGCTGACCGAATCCATTATCAAAGAGGATACAGAGCGTTTTATTACACAATATCCGACTATCAGTTCCTTAGAAGACTGTCTGCAAGCCATTATTGGATTCGCCCTGGAAAACAAGCAGGCTATTTTACATATCTACCGCTCTGTCAGCCGGGATGTTTATGAGCAGTATCAATGGCGTATCTGTGAATATGCCGCCACAACCTATATTAATGAAATTTTAACAGGAAGAAATGTATCGGAATCCGACCGGAAATGTTTAATTTCATATCTCAAATGTGTTTCTTTCGGGTTTGTAATCGGATGGCTTGAAAGCGGCATGCAGGATGATATTCAAACCTTTGCTCACCGTATCTGCGAACTGAAATTAGAAAATTTAGAAGAAATCATAGATCGCTGTGACCAAAAATAACAGCAGGCAGATGATCAGCCTTATCAAACGGAATACCAAATTTACCATGCAAAATTTAGAAAATTTGCATTTCAGGTACGCAGGAGAGCATTCTGCGTACTTTTTCACATTTAAACGCCAGAATGTGTTAAGATAGAGTCACAACAAAGGGGGTATATTCATGAAACCAAAAGAGAAAAAACAAAAACCGACATACAATGTGTGGCAGAACACCGTGTATGTCATGAAAAACGCCTGGCAGACCGATAAGCCAATGGTTATCCGCATGATGGTTGTAATCATTGCTTCGGTTGCTGCTTCACTGGTACAGCTTTACCTGCCGAAAACGGTGGTACAGCTTGTTACCGATCAAGTCACAATCACAGAGCTGGCAATTTACATTGCGGTATTTTCAGTCGTACTTGGACTATTCGAAGCGTTGAAAATTCGTCATGAAATGTTACAGCAACTTCCCAGAGTCGGACAGCGTTTATCCTATTGTGAGCGAATCAACAATAAGATTTTGCAAACTGATTTCGTCAATCTGGGCAAAAGCGATTTTGAACAGGCAACGCAAAAAGCGCAGTTGCTTGTCAACAATAACGATTCCCCAACAGAAGCGATTTTCGCCTGCATTCAAACCTTTATCATCAGCATCATAGGTTTTCTTGTGTATCTGTTATTGCTGACTTCTATCAATCCAACCATTCTTGCATTGGTGGTATGTTGCACCGTCATCAGCTTTTTCCTGCGCAGAAAGGTTAACCAGTGGATTCACGACAACGATGAGATCGGGACAAAAGGCTGGAATCGACTGGGATTTATATATGACGCCGGTAATGACGCTTCCTATGCAAAGGATATTCGCCTATTTGCATTGGGGGATTGGTTACAGGATATTTATCATAGCAGCCGCAAAATCATAGACGATTTCCAGAAACAAGGCTGTACCAAACAGTTCTGGGTAGATTTCTTTGATGCGCTTGCAGCATTTTTACGTGAGGGTGCTGCCTATGCCTATTTGATTTGGCTGGTTTTAGATAGAGGCTTGCCGGTGGATCAATTTGTTCTGCTGTTTGCAGCGATTGCAGGATTTTCAAATTGGATTTTAAGCATTTTAGAGCAATATAATACATTGCATAAATACAGCCTAGATTTGTGTCGTCTGCGTGAATTTTTGGATTATCCAGATATCTTCAACCATGATGGTACCAAAATTGAAAAAGCAGATTCTTATACGTTAGAGCTGCGCGATGTTTCCTTCTGTTATGATGGAACCACCAAAAACGTGTTAGAACACATCAATTTAACCATTCACGCCGGAGAAAAACTGGCAGTCGTTGGCTTAAACGGTGCTGGTAAAACCACCTTGATTCAGTTACTTTGTGGACTGTATGACCCGACTGAAGGTGAAGTGCTGTTAAACGGTAAAAATATTAAGCAGTATGATCGTGGAGAATATTATAAGCTGTTTACGGCAGTATTCCAAGATTTTTCGATTCTGCCAATTAGTATTGCAGAAAACATCGCCAGCGCAGAAAAAGAGCAAGTTGACTATAAGCGTGTAGAGGAATGTATGGAGCTTGCAGATATTGCGGATAAGATTCATTCTCTGCCGGAAAAAGAAAATTCACTGATGGTGAAGGAAGTTAATCTGGATGCGGTTTCGCTGTCCGGCGGTGAAACACAGCGCCTGATGTTAGCAAGAGCGCTGTATAAAAATGCGCCGATTTTATTGCTGGATGAACCGACCGCAGCACTTGACCCGATTGCAGAAAATAAAATGTATGAGCATTACAACAACCTTTCCAAGGGCAGAACTTCCATCTATATTTCCCATCGACTGGCATCGACTCGATTCTGTGACCGCATCGTTATGATTGCTGATCAAAAAATTGCTGAAATGGGCACGCATGCAGAATTGATGGCATTGGGCGGAAAATATGCTGAACTGTTTGAAATTCAAAGTCAATATTATAAAGAAAATGTAGAGGAGGGTGCAGAAAATGAGTAAACAGAAGATTGGTTTGAAAGAAAGCATCCAGCTTCTGCTGCGTGGATTTAAAACCATCAATCAATTCAACCCGAATATCTTATTATATAAAATTGGTAAAAGTATTTTTACAGCTCTTTATCCCTTTATCAATATCTATCTTTCCGCACTGATTTTAAATGAATTGACCGGCACGCAGGATAAACACAGATTGTTGGTGCTGGTAGCTATCACCATCGGTGCAAATCTTGTCTGCCTTATCATTAAGAGCTTTTTGACGCGTTTTGTTGAAAGTAAATCTGCTTTGGATTGGTGGCATTGTCAATATCTTTTGTCGCATAAGATGCAGGAAATGGATTTTATTGACACAGAAAACCAGGAAATTCGTGATAAAGAAAATCAGATTCTCGGGCATCAGCAGGGTATGGGATTTGGTCTTTCCAAATTGATATTTGTCAGTGTGGATCAGTTGGTGGTCAGCTTTACACAGGTTGTCACTTCCATCACACTGGCAGTCAGTATGTTCTATCTGGCAGCGTCCAAACCCGGATTTGCATGGCTCAATCGCTGGTGGATCAATCTGTTGATTGTTGCTGCCATTGTCGGTTCGATTGTGCTTTCTGCCGTATTGTCACATCGGTTAGACCAATTTGTGTCCAATTTCTCTGCAACCAATAACCAGGGAAATCGCGAATTTAATTTCTATCTGCGTACATTTATCAAACGCGACCGCCAGCGTGATGTGCGCATGTATCGTCAGGACCGCTTGGCGCATATGAGAATGAGTATTTCAGAATTTGATGCCGTAAGGAAAAAAGGAGCGAACACCGAAACGGCGAAAACATTGAGTACACATATCTTAAACGGTATCATCTATCTGTTTGCGGCTTGTAAAGCGATTGGCGGTGCGTTTGGCGTCGGCAACATTGTACAGTATGTTTCTTCGGTCATCCAGTTTGTCACTGGTATCAACGGGCTGATTAGCGTTATAACCGAATGGCAGATAAATATGCCGTTTCTTAAAAAATATTTCGAGTTTTTGGATATTCCGAACCAGAAATATCTGGGCTCTCTGAATGTCGAAAAACGGGATGACAATGAGTACGAAATCGAGTTCCATGATGTGTCTTTCAAATATCCGGGCAACGACGATTATGCACTGAAACATCTCAATATGAAATTCCAAATTGGTGAGAAAATGGCAGTCGTTGGCGAAAACGGTTCTGGTAAATCGACTATGATTAAGTTACTTTGCCGACTATATGAGCCGACCGAAGGTAAAATCACCTTAAATGGTATTGATATCAAAAAATACGATTATGACCAGTACATGGAAATTTTCGGTATTGTATTCCAGGACTTTGCACTCATGCCATTTACCTTAGGCGAAAATGTTGCATCCAGTGTGAAATACGACCAAGATAGAGTCAAAGAATGCCTCGAAAAAGCAGGATTTTCGGATAAACTCAGCACATGGGATAAAGGACTTGACACCTATCTGTATAAAAATTTCACCGAGGAAGGCGTGCAGGTTTCCGGTGGCGAGGCACAAAAGATTGCACTTGCCAGAGCATTATATAAAAACGCTCCATTTATTGTGCTGGATGAACCAACCGCCGCACTGGATCCAATTAGTGAGGCTGAAATTTACGCAAAATTCAATGATATTGTTGGAGATAAAACCGCAGTTTATATTTCCCATCGCCTTTCCTCCTGCCGTTTCTGTTCAAATATTGTGGTATTCGATCATGGTGAGCTGGTGCAGCACGGTTCGCACGATGAATTGGTGGAGCAAGACGGAAAATATCATGACTTGTGGTATGCACAGGCACAGTATTATCAATAATATTTTCTATATACCAAAAGCCGATGCTCAAAAGCACCGGCTTTATTTTGATATTCAAATGACTTTAGCAGTTTTATTTACCTGCAATTCACCATAAACAGCCTCTGCAAACGGTTTTCCGTTCTTGATACCAGCCAGTCCCCAACCGTGTTCGCCAGCTAAGAATGCCTGATAGTCTTTTCCGGTTTCTCTGTAATACAGAATATGTTTTTCTTCATCCAGAGATAAGCCAGTGCAAGACTGAATCAGTGCATAGGATGCCATCGCTCTTGCATACCAGTGACCACATTCATACTCGTCAAACGGATTGCGAACCGTACCATCATAACGCGCACGCAGTGTCTTAACGATCTTGCGGCCCAACTCATTCTCGCCCATCAACATCAAATGGGAAGCAACCTGATATTCAATACCAGTCCAAACCTCATCGCTGTATACAAACGGTAAGGACGGTTTTTTACCATGTGGCCAGGAACAGAGCAGCAGTCCGCCATCTTCGCCCAACGCATAGCCCGGACGCTGCGGGTTAGAATGGTTTCTCAGATTCTCTCTGAAATTGTAACGGTAAATGCTGCGCAGATGGCTCAACACCTTGTCATGTGAAAGAATCTCTCCAATTCCGCATACCTCTGCCATCCATGCACCCAGTACACCATCCGAAAGGCATCCAATTCCATACTGATATTTCGGGCCTTCGGTTCGCAACAGTTCTGCGGTTTCTGGAAAATCGTTTTCCGGATTCAAAGTTGCACGCAGTCCCTTCCACTGCACCTGCTGCTCAAAATATTCCCCGTTGAACAGCTCATTCTCCATAAAGGCACGGCCTTTCTGGTACAGCACATCATATTCCGAACCGTCTTCTCCAATCACTTCCGCCATCAGTACCATAGCACGCAATGCACCCAGATAGAAAGAAGTACACATCGGATCCGGTCCCCAGAACTCAATGTCATAGGTATTATGATGTGGCTCACGCAGCACACCCTCATGATTTGGATCCCATGTTTCGATGCAATAATGGATGCTCTGCTTCACCTGCGGCCAGATATCTTTTAACCATTCTACATCGCCTAAAATCTTAAAGTCACGGTAAACCTTCATGATACCGCCCAGCTGACCGTCCGATGCCGCATGAAAATCATGCGCAGATGTACGAATCGGCAAAGATGCGCGGAACTGTTGATGCCCTTCTTCGTTCTGGCTCTCATGGAATTCCGTCTGCCGCAGACTTCTCTCCAGACGCGGGAACAGATGGCAAATCGCCTGCGCATAGTTCCATACATGGGTACAGGAACCAATGCAGCTGCCCACCGTATCGCAGCAACCCTCCCATGCCCACATGCGTCCGTCATACTGGCGCAAAATGGTCGGGGATTTTAAAATTGCAAGATTTGCTTCCACTGCTTCCTGCACTTCCGACCCAAGGGTCATCTGTGCAAAACATTCGTTAAATTTTTTACTATCGGCATACAGACTGTCGTATTCCAAAACAATGGTATCATGAACCGCTTCAACAGAAGCATATTTTTCACTGTACCACGGGCGATAGGTTTCTTTGCTGTCATCCAGATCAGCACCAAAACGCATCTCGCTGTTCGGCACATACCAACACATTTTCAGACGAATCACTTCGCTTTCATGCGGTTTAACTGTAAACGGTATAGATAACGCACCGCCGACACTCTTTCCACCATCCTCGAAACAACGATCCGGCATATCTCCTTTTTCTACCTGATTCCACAGCATGGTAAATGGATCCCACCAGCCGCCTCTGAACCATGCAGCATCCACTTTTGCCCGCTCATCCACAAAGGCATAAAATGCTCCCTCTTTCCAAGGTGATTCCTTGCTGCCCGGCTGACGCAGAATAAAACCATCCTCGCGTTTTTCTACCCATGCATCATCGTCTAATCCCATAAAGTTGAATGCATTGAAAGAAAATACCGCACTGATTTGCTCGTCTGTCGGGTTTTCAAAGCGATATTCCACCGCCGCAAACGGCATACCAGAACGATCTTCATCCCCCGGAATAAACGGACTCCATCCAGTTAAAGATACATTTAGCGGAATGGTTTCCTCCACCAGCTTGATGTTTGCAAATGGAAATTTTGACTGAAACTCTGCTTCTCCATTAAAACGCGGCAGTCCGTAATTTTTGCCGACCAAGCCATTTCCTGCTCCCATCATACCGCCATCCGGACTTCTCATAATCTTAAACGTTGGAACAGGAGCTTCTAAAACTCTGGTATTCGGATGTTCGCCACAGATGTGCAGTGCTGCAAAAATATTCGGCTCAAAGCTTACATTCGGTGCATTGCGAATGGAAATCTGCGCCAAAGCACCGGTTCCCTCCAAACACAACATTCCGGCACCCAGCCCACCCATCGGAAAACCGATGCGGTCAAGCTGCTTTCCTTTATAAATTCGTTCCATATAAATTCCTCCTAATTTTGAATTGCCTGCTGATGATACAGCATAGATTTTCTTCTTCCACTTCATTATAGCGCAACTGATATACAAAATATATATATATTATAATATTTTGTATTCAAAAAAGTTGCACTACTTTCAGAATCATGTTATAATGACAGTGTAGAGGGGGGATCTTATGATCTTCAACGAAAAATTTTACAAGTCGAACCAGCCGTTTGATCCAATCTTTCATGTCCGACTAGCAGGTGAGCTTTTTCCGGATAAAAACTACTGTATCGAACGCAGCGGCAGTAAAACTGGAACTATTATTTTTATCACAGCCGGAACGTTGAAACTAGAATACAATAATAAGAGTTTTTCTTTAAAATGCGGAGACAGTGTCATTTTTCCGCCACAAAAAGAATATGTATTCAAATCCGACCCAGATAACCCGGCATGCACGCTATGGGTCAATGTCAGAGGAACACTGTTTGAAAATACCTATCATACCCTGTTCCCGAAAGAAGATTTTCCAATCTGTACCTGCAACATCGAACGAGAAATCCGCCAGATATTTGATATCATGCAAAAGGAAGCTGATTTTACGGCATTGTCCGCTTTAACTCTTGAAATTATGCTGAAAATGTATTCCGCGCCTTCCTCCCGGCATGAAAACGCATGCAATGACCAAACCCTTGCAGGGCAATTTGAATACTATATATCCCAATGCATTCAAGAGGGATTCTCCATTGCGGATATGTGTGAGCATTTTAATATTTCAAAAGATAAGCTTGTCAGGGAATTCAAGCAGTCACTGCATACCACACCTTACCAGTACTATCAAGATATGCGGCTCAGTGTTGCAAAATCGCTTTTGCTAAACTCCAATCTTACCATAGAGGATATTGCATACCGCTTAAAATTCAATGACCGAAATTCCTTCACCACCTTTTTCATCAAAAATGCAGGCATTTCACCAGCAAAATACCGCACGATGCATCATGATTAAACCGACTGGAGCAATCAGACATATTTCTAAAAATGTATCAAAAATAGACACTTATCATCTGGATGTCTAAAAATCAGCGGTTAAACCACAACTGCCTATTGTTACATTTACTATTATCCATTATAATTGCGATAAGATAAGAAATGTAACAACATACTGTTATCTGGAAAACGATAAGGAGGGATCACCATGGGAATTTTATTGACACTGGCTTTTCTGTTCTTTATTGGCTCACTGGTCGGCTGGATAATTGAAGTAATATTCAGACGCTTTTTCTCGGCCGCCAACCCAAAACGCAAATGGATTAATCCTGGGTTCTGCACAGGACCATATCTGCCACTTTACGGATTTGGTTTGTGTTTCCTGTACCTGATTGCATCCTTGCAAATTTTCGATGGTATAAAAAATACAACTTTGGTCAAAATTTTGATATTTGTAATTATGACGGTAACCATGACCATACTGGAATATATCGCAGGTATCCTCAGCTTAAAGGTGTTCAAGGTACGCTTATGGGATTATTCGGATCAGTGGGGCAATATTCAGGGCATCATCTGTCCGAAGTTTTCGCTGTTCTGGGCCATTTTGGGTGCGGTTTATTATTTTCTGGTTCATCCACATATTTTAACCGCCTTAAATTGGCTTTCGCATAACCTGGCATTCTCCTTTGTCATCGGCATGTTCTACGGCGTTTTTCTCATTGATGTGGTTCACTCTACGCAGATTATCGCCAAATTAAAGAAATTCGCGGAAGAAAACGATGTTATTGTACGCTATGAAAATATCAAGGCACACATTCGTTGGGTACACGAACAGCGGCAATTAAAATACCACTTCTTCCTACCATTTCAGACCGAACATTCTCTGCATGAATATTTAACTGAACATAAACAGTCAAAATACCACAAACATTTATTTGAAAACCGTATTCCTAAAACAAAAAATCAGAAATAAAAAATTTAACCCAAAAAATATGCAGGTGAATCACTCCAAACAAGGACAATTCACCTGCTTTTCTATTATTTTATGGGATCGTTTTTATATGCAGCTTTATCAACATTACTGATATAACTCTGTAAAAACTTCTTTTACAGCAATCAGAGTCCTTGCAAGATCTTCCTCAGAATGTGCATGGGATATAAACATTGCCTCAAACTGCGCCGGAGCAAGATAGATACCGCGTTCCAGCATTTTGCCGAAATATGCCGCATATTTCTTCAAGTCACTGCGGTTTGCACCGGAGAATGACTCTACCGAATCCGAGGTAAAGAATGGAGCAACCAGACTTCCAACCTGATTGATCTGTACACCTGCGCCAGCTTCTTCTGCTGCTTTGCGCATATCAGCAGCCATTCGGGTAGCCTTGTCCGTGATGTCCGTATATACTTCCGGGTGGGTATTCAAATAATTCAGCTGTGCAAGGCCTGCTGCCATTGCAACCGGGTTGCCAGCTAAGGTACCCGCCTGATAAACCGAACCACACGGCGCAATATGCTCCATCAATTCACGGCTTCCGCAATACGCACCTACCGGCATACCACCGCCAATAATTTTACCGAATGTAGTGATATCCGCACGAACACCGAAATATTCCTGTGCGCCGCCCTTTGCCAGACGGAAACCGGTGATAACCTCATCAAAAATCAGCAGTGCGCCCTCTTTGTCACAGATGGTGCGCAGACCTTCTAAGAATCCCGGCTGCGGACCGACAACGCCCATATTTGCAGCAACCGCCTCAACGATCACACAGGCAACCTGATTCGGATTTTCATCAAACAGCTGCTGAACGCTTACCAAATCATTGTACTGTGCTGTTAAGGTATCCTTTGCAGTTCCAACCGGAACACCAGCGGAATTCGGACAGCCGCCCGCCATCGCAGAAGAACCTGCTTTTACCAGCATACTGTCACTATGACCATGATAGCAGCCTTCGAATTTGATAATCTTATCCCGACCGGTAACACCTCTTGCCAAACGCAACGCTGACATAACCGCTTCCGTACCGGAGTTTACCATGCGCACCATTTCGATATTCGGAACCATCTGAATCATCAACTCCGCAATATCAACCTCTCTCTCGGTCGGTGCGCCATAAGAAAGGCCGTCCATAATGGCTTTTTCAACCGCCTCACGGATGATCGGATTGTTATGCCCCAAAATCATCGGACCCCAGGAACATACATAGTCGATATATTTCTGGCCGTCTGCATCCCAAATATAAGCACCGTCTGCTCTGGTGATAAAGCGTGGTGTGATGCCAACTGCACGATAGGCACGAACCGGACTGTTTACACCGCCTGGAAGCACTTTTTTTGCACGATCAAATAATTCAACAGACTTCTGTTCCATTATCCGACATCTCCTCTCTGAATGGCTGCTGCCAGCTCTTTGGCGTAATATGTAATCAGGATATTTGCGCCTGCACGGAAGATGGATAATGCGGATTCGCACATGATTCTGTATTCATCTACCAACCCAGCCTGTGCAGCAGCCTTTATCATCGCATATTCACCTGAAACCGAATATGCTGCCATCGGGACATCAAATGCGTCGGAACATTCACGGATAATATCCAGATAAGAAAGTGCCGGTTTTACCATAATAATGTCTGCGCCTTCCTCTACATCCAGCTGACATTCCTTCATAGCCTCTTTGCGATTGTGCGGATCCATCTGATAACCACGGCGGTCGCCGAAGGACGGAGCAGAGCCTGCTGCACTACGGAATGGTCCATAGAAAGCGGATGCGTATTTAGCGGAATATGCCATGATCGGCACATTTTTATACCCAGCCTCATCCAACGCATGGCGGATTGCAGCAACACGACCATCCATCATATCGGACGGTGCAACCATGTCTGCACCAGCGTGTGCATGGGAAACAGCAACTTTACAAAGCAGTTCAAGTGTTGCGTCATTATCTACCTTATAGTCACACAGTGCGCCGCAGTGACCGTGATCGGTGTATTCGCACATACAAACATCGGTAACGACATAGAAATCTGGATATGCCGCCTTGATTTTATGAATTGCTTTTTGGATTACACCCTCTGGATCCCAAGCCGAAGACCCATGTGCATCCTTATGCGCCGGAATGCCAAACAAAATACAGCTTTTCACACCTGCTTCAATGCATTCTGCGATGGCTTGTTCGACACAGTCCAAGCCATACTGATACTGCCCCGGCAAAGATTCAATTTCGCGTTTGCCAGACAGCACTTCATCCACGAAAATCGGATAAATCAGACTGTCGGCAGAAATTCTGGTTTCACGGCACATACGGCGGATGGTCTCTCCATCACGCAGGCGTCGAGGTCTGTGTACAAGTTCCATTTTAATCTCCTTCCATAATCCGCTCAATCAAAGCATCCATTGTTGCCTCTTTAGCGGTAATGGTGTGTAAATGATATTTTCTTGCTTCTGCCTCGGTTTGTTTGCCAATGCAGGCAGCGGTAATCTGAGAATAATCAGTATCCCCCAATGCAGATACAAAACCCTTGACGGTGGAAGCACTGGTAAAGGTGACAGTCACAGCATTTTCGGTCACAAGCTGGCGCACTTTTTCCAGATTTGGGCTGGTATAGCGGGTTTCATAGCAACGGATATCATCATAGGAAATGCCACCCTGCTGCAAAGCATCGGTTAAATCCTTCGTTCCCCATTCAGCACGCAGAATCAGCACTTTTCCGGTCGGATTTGCAGCACAGATTGCTTCTCCCAGATGCGCACCATCATAAACCGATGGAATCAAGTCTGCGCAAAGTCCATATTTGCGCAATTCTCTGTTGGTTCCCGGTCCGATTGCCGCAATGCGGATTCGACCCAGCGCACGCACATCTTTGGACGCCTTAAACAACATGTCCATCCATGCAGATACACCTGCCGGACTGGTAAAGGTTATCCACTGATAGGAATCAATCTTTTTCATCGCTTCTTCCATCTCTTTGCATGGGTCAAACGGAACCGTTTCAATGCACGGAAACTCTGTTACATCCGCTCCCAATGCACGCAGACGACCACACAAAGTTCCAGCGCGCTCCTTCGGTCTGGTAACGACAATACTTTTTCCTTTGAGCGGCAGCTTGTCAAACCAGTCGAATTGCTCCGAAAGGGTGCAGACTTTGCCAACAACAATGATAGCAGGACTCTGCACCTGCTCCCTCTCTGCCACTTCTGTCAGGGTGGAAACAGTAGCAAGAATCGGACGCTGTGCCGGTGTTGTGCCTTTTTCCAAAACAGCAGCCGGCATATTCGGATCCATTCCAGCTGCCAGCAGACCGGCGCAGATGTTGGAAAGCGCACTAACACCCATCAAAAATACCAGCGTACCTTCGGCTTGCACCAAAGCATCAAATTTAATATTTAACGGCTTGCCTGCACGCTGATGTCCGGTAATGATATGCAGGGAGGAACAGAAATCACGATGAGTAACCGGAATGCCACTGTAAGCTGGAACTGCAATCGCAGAGGTGATGCCCGGAACTTCCTCAAACGGAATCTGATTCTCCGCTAAAAGTTCCAATTCTTCACCACCACGCCCAAACAGGAACGGATCGCCGCCTTTTAAACGCACAACACGCTTGCCTTCTAACGCTTTTTCCAGCAGAATCTCGTTGATACGCTCTTGTACAACCAGATGATTGCTCGATTGTTTGCCGACATTGATTTTCTCGGCATTCTGGGGCATCAAATCCAGAATTGCCTGACTGACCAAACGATCATATACAACAACCTCGGCTGATTCAATCGCCTGCCGTCCTTTAATTGTCAGCAAACCCGGATCACCTGGACCAGCTCCGACTAAAATTACTTTTCCTGTATTCAACGATATTTCCCCCTCATTTCTTCTGCAAGCGTTCTGCCAAGCATTTCGCCTTCATTTCGTTTTCCGGAGATAGTTTGAAAATATAATCTATTATCTATTGTAACATACATTCCTTTTAAGGTCAATGTATCCCCATCTACAGTTGCATACGCTGCAACCGGAGAGGAACAACCGCCGTCCAAAGTACGGATAAATGCCCGCTCTGCTGTAATGCAGTCACGACTGTCTGCGTCTGCAAAATCGACTAAGCAGGAAACATCCACGCCCTTTCTTGCCTGTACCGCAAGAATTGCCTGACCAGCTGCCGGCAGAATCTCCTCCGTTGAAAAATATCGGCTGATTCTGTCCTCCAGTCCCAAACGAATCAACCCAGCAGAAGCTAAAACCAATGCAGCGTACTGGCCATTATCCAGTTTATCCAATCTGGTTAAAACATTCCCCCGAATCGGTGCAACCTCTGCCTGTGGAAACAACTGCTTTAGCTGAAGTTGACGGCGCAGCGAAGAACAGCCAATCGGTTTGGAAAAATCAATCAAATCCTGCCCTTTCGGCAATACCAGCACATCCCTTGGGTCAGCACGCTTGGAAAATGCAACCAACGGCAAATTTTCTGGAATTTCCATCGGTAAATCTTTGCTGCTATGTACGGTAATATCCGCTCTGCCGTCCATCAGTGCAGCATCCAGCTCTTTTACAAATAAACCCTTACCGCCAATTTTATCCAATGTGCGGTCTAAAATCTTATCACCAGTGGTTTTCATGGTTATCAGCTCCACCTGGATTTGAGGATCATAAGCATGGATGGCATCAATCACCATTTCGGACTGTATGACAGCAAGACGACTTTCCCGACTTCCCACACGAATTGTTTTCATTCTATATCCTCCAGTACTTTTCGGATTGCCTTAGCAGCCCGAGCAGTTTTTGCATGTGCATCTCCCTCTGACACCACACCGGCCACCAAACCACTGCCTGCACAAATCGCCGGAAAGAAAAAGGTACTTTCCTCCCTGCAATCGGCAATGCTTGCAAAGATGCCATTACGCTTTGCTTCTTCTCCCACCAGATGATTCACATTTCGGTCATCGGTAGCAGAGACCACTAAGAATGCACCTGAAAGATCACCTTCCATATATCGACGCTTCAAATATGTCACGCCATCCGGCACCGATTGGCATTCTGGTGCAATGATTGTAACATCAGCCCCGAAGCTTAATAAAGTCTGTACCCGACGCAGCGCAATTTTTCCGCCGCCGACTACAATTACTTTCTTTCCAAACAAATCAATAAACAGGGGAAAACGATAATGTTCCAAATTCATAAACAGCTCTTTTATATGTCTTACCGTCCAGTTGTATGCGAACGGATTTTACTCTCACAATATTCCAAATTTTCGGATGTAATGCGGTCGGCCAGACCGCCGACCAATAGATCAACTGTTTTATTAACCAATAGTGCAATCAGCTCTGGTTCACTCAAACCAACTCCCAATTCCCTGGCATTTAACAGACGCTCCACAATAGCCTCTTTCAGCCCACCGATTGAAGTCAGGCAGTCTTTATAATTCAACCAGCGGTAAAACTGTTCCAGATGAGATTGCAGAATTTCAGTAACCTGCGGTGGAACGGTGCGATCTTCCTTGCAGTCGCCCAGATCATCCACATTATAAAGGGATACCCCCTTGATTTTGCCGACCTGAGGCTGAACATCACGCGGAATCGCCAAATCCACAATAAAAGCGGGCGGTGCAGAAAGTACCGACAGTTGATCTGCTGTCACCGTATAATGCGGACTGGTGGTTGCAGAAATCACAATATCCGCTCCATTAATATGTTCAAACCGATCATCAAACTGCACGACACCACAGCCCGGTGGCACAATCGTTTCTCCATGCCGATAAGAACGCAGCGTCACGCAGACATCACAACCTGCCTGCTGCAAAAGCGAAGCGGAAAGACGCCCCATCTCACCATTGCCAATAACAATGGCGCGTTTCCCCTCCAACACGCCGATTTTCTGTTCCAGCAGTTTGATTGCCATACTTGCAGCAGAGGTTGGAACTGAGGTTAAATGCACGCAGGTACGAACCTCTTTACCAGCTGCAATCGCATAGCGAAACAGTGTTTCCAAAATCGAGTCCGCGGCCTTTGCTTCACGAGCAATCAAAATAGCATCCTTGACCTGAGAGATAATCTGATCTTCTCCCCAGATACGGGAACGCAATCCGGCAGCTACTTCCATCAAGTGCTGCACTGCATCCCTGCCACAATGAGTAACAAATGCTTTGCGATACGGCTCATATTCCGAACCCGCTGCCTGACACAGCAATGCACCTGGATCGGTGTCCTCCAGACAGGAAATATAAATTTCCGTGCGATTGCAGGTGGAGATCAGCACACACCCTAAAATGCCGGGAAAAGATCGGATTTTTTGAACCATCTCTCCCATCTGTGTTTTGGTAAAAGAAAGCTGTTCCCGCAATTCGATTGGCGCAAGGCTATGCTCCAATCCGGACATTATAATATTCACCGATCATTCTCCTTCTTTCATTATATGGACAAATCTCTTTATCTATTATTTTCCTGTATCATGTGCTTGATTTTCTGTCTGGCAGCACCGATGGTGGAAATCAGACAATTGGTATCAAGTCCATCTTTTTTCTTCCATATCTCCATCAGATGTGCCGAATAGTACATACCGCCGTCACTTAATAAATAGGTGTCATCGCAATACAGCGGTACAATATCCATGTCGTGGGTGGCAATGATAATGATCATGCCCAAATTGTCCCGAATCGAGGCAAGCAGGTGCATGATATCGCTGACCTCCTATGGGTCAAGTCCTGCTGTCAGCTCGTCCAGAATCATAACCTTTGGTTCTATGACCAGTACGCCGGCAATGACGACACGCTTTTTCACACAAAAAAACTGCGACAGCTTATCAAACTGTCACAACCGAATTTTTGTGTACCAAAACATGACTCGAAATAAAACAATATCAGGTATTTTCATTTTATCTAAGCAGGTTTCTTGACTCACGCATCATCAATCTGCACACTGCCTTCTCAGAAGTATATCCCAATAACTGACTTTCGTCATATGTATAATCTCCACATTTACAGTGGTGGTACAATTCCGGGTTCAAACCGGATTTCCTATTCTCCGCTGAGTCTGAAGCGATATCAGCGGCACTTAAACATATATTTAATTTTTTCTCAATTATACCACCGGTAAAATAAATTGTCAATAGATATTTTTCATATTCTTAATAATTGTATTAACAATAGTAAATTTCATCTAAGACCGCAGAAAAAGTCTGCTATCACCTTCTATTTCGGATACCATCGTTTCTGGTAAAATGCTCCTCTTTTTCAAAAATAACCCCAAAAATGCGCCTATACCGCGCCAAACGATATAGGCGTATTCTTCTATGCTTTGTTAGCGGTTAAAGGTTCCAGACTGCGCTTTAAGATACCATGTATCTGTGCAATCGCTGTACCATAATTGGTCATTGGGACAACCTGTTCCTTTGCGCTTTCCAAACGAGATTTCATTCCCCGCTCGTTTAACATACAGCCACCACAGTGAATAATCAACGCGTATTGACTTAAATCCTGCGGAAATTCTCCGCCTGATGTAAAATCAAGCTGTAATTCTCTGCCGCTGTATTGTTTTAACCAGTTTGGCAGCTTGACGGTACCAATATCGCCACACTGCCTGTGATGCGTGCAGCCTTCTGAAATCAGCACCTTGTCACCGTCTTTCAATTCTGACAGCTTTGCAGCACCGGCAACCAGGCTGTCCAGATCACCCTTATACCGGGCAAACAGAATGGAAAACGAGGTCAGCGGAATCTCCTTTGGTACCAGTTTGTTGACCTTTCCGAATGCCTGGGAGTCGGTAATGACAAGTGCGGGCGGCTTGGCAAGAGCCTGCAATGCAGCTGTCAATTCGGTATCTCTGCACACCACCGGAATCACACCGGCATCCAACAAATCTCGAATGGTCTGCTGCTGCGGCAAAATCAACCGGCCTTTTGGTGCGGATTCATCAATCGGCGTCACCAAAACCACCACATCCCCCGATTTTACCAGATCAGCAGCGATATGTTTTCCATTTGAAGTATTCTTAAAATGTGCCGCAATCTGCTCTTTGAGTGCATCCATGCCCATACCGGTTTGCGCTGACAGATATACTTCATTCAATTTTCTCTGTGGAATATCCGAAAGCAGATCAGATTTGTTATACGCAACAATATATGGAATCTTCTTCTGCTTAAATAAGGCAAGCAGCTGTTCATCCATCTCCTGCATCCCCTTGGAAGCATCTACAACAAGTACCGCAATATCCGTTTTGGATAATACTTCTTTTGTGCGCTGCACACGCATTTCACCCAGCACACCAGTATCATCTACACCTGGGGTGTCAATAATCACGACTGGTCCGAGCGGCAACAGCTCCATTGCTTTCTGAACCGGGTCAGTCGTTGTTCCCTTAATATCCGAAATCAGCGAAATTTTCTGCCCAGTCAGCGCATTCACAACACTCGATTTTCCGGCATTACGCACGCCAAAGAACCCGATATGCACCCGCTCGGAAGATGGTTTTTCATTTATTCCCATGCTGTTCTCCTTAGAATCTGAAATCACGGCGATTGGAATTTTTAATATCCTCAATATGCTGTGTGGCAATCGCTCTTACCTTATCATTTGGAATTTTGGAAAGTTCTTCCTGAATCATCTGATGACCAAGTGCAGCGGTTTCTGCCGATGCATAGTCGGTTAAATACTCTGTTAAGGTCATTAACGCATTCGGATGACAGCAGTTTTGAATTTGACCGTTTTTGCAAAGTGCCATGAAACGATCACCGGTTCTGCCCTCCCGATAACATGCGGTACAGAAAGATGGAATATGCCCACTCTCCATCAGCCAGCGTACCACCTCATCCAAGGTACGCTGATCCGATACATCAAACTGCTCGGAATCATGCGGACGCTCCATTTCGGTATAGCCGCCAACTGAAGTTCTGGATGCACCACTGACCTGCGAAATGCCACGCTTTAACGCCTTTGCTCTAACCTCCTCCGATTCACGGGTGGAGATAATCATGCCGGTATATGGAACGGCAATACGAATACAGGCAATAATCTTCTCAAACAGGTCGTCACTGATACCATTATCAAAATCTTCGGGGTTAATATCATCGGCGCGTTTTAATCGCGGAACACTGATGGTATGCGGACCGACACCATGCACTGCTTCCAAATGTTCGGCGTGCATCAAAAGACCAGCAAATTCATATCTGTATTTTTCCAGTCCAAACAGTACACCCAGACCAACATCATCAATGCCACCCTGCATGGCGCGATCCATTGCCTCAGTGTGATAATCATAATCATGTTTCGGTCCAGTCGGGTGCAATTCTAAATAACTCTGCTTGTGGTAGGTTTCCTGGAACAGGATGTAAGTTCCAATTCCAGCTTCCTTTAATTTGCGGTAATTTTCAACGGTGGTTGCGGCAATATTGACATTGACACGACGGATTGCGCCGTTTTTATGCTTGATGCTGTAAATGGTATGGATACATTCCAGCACATACTCAATCGGACAGTTGACCGGATCCTCACCAGTTTCGATTGCCAGACGCTTATGCCCCATATCCTGCAATGCAATGACTTCGCGTTCAACTTCTTCCTGAGTCAGTTTTTTACGAGCAATGTGTTTGTTTTTGTGATGATACGGACAATACACGCAGCTGTTGACACAATAGTTAGACAAATACAGCGGTGCAAACATGACAATACGGTTGCCATAAAATGCCAGCTTGATCTCATTGGCAAGTTGATACATCTGCTCAATCTTCTCGGGAATCTCACAGGCAAGCAAAACCGATGCCTCTCTGTGAGAAAGCCCGGTACAGTGAATTTCATTTCCAACCTTTCTTGGGCGCGCTTTTTCCAAAATCCTGTCAATCAGCTCAACATTATTCTTATTTGCATCCGCATACGCCAAAGTATCCAATATTTCACCATCATTGATAAATTCCTCTGCTTTGAGCGATTTTGGATTATAAACTGCCATTTTACATTCCTACTCTTTCTTTTATATTACAATTCGTATTGTATTGATTTTATTTTACATAATCACCACGATCAATGACCACTTCATACCCGATGGAAGCCATCTGTTGCGACAAAAGCTTTACCTTTTCTGCCGATTCCGCTCCGGTATTGATCTTGTTGTCATAAAGCGTATATTTGCTTCTTGCATCCGCTGGGGACAAATTCGGCATTACGACATTCGCACCAGCTAAAATACCAAGCTCGCGCCCTTTTGGATGAATCGTGCCAAGTGCCGTGGTCGCCGGAAGCAGAATATGCGGATGGATTAAGCGAATCAGCGACAACAGATACAGTGTCTTTTCCAATGTTCCGGCTGGCTGATGAGCAAATTCAGTATCCTTATGCGGAACAAACGGACCGATGCCGCACATTTCAGGCTGAAATTCCTCAATAAATTTCAAATCCTTTGCCAGCGTTTGGGCTGTCTGATACGGAGATTCTACCATAAATCCGCACCCCGTCTGATACCCGATCTTTTTCAAATTCTGCAAACAGCGCATTCGATTATCAAAGGACATCACATTCGGGTGCAGTTTTTGATAATGCCCCCTATCGGCTGTTTCATGCCGCAGCAGATACCGATTTGCACCAGCATCATACATGGCCTTGTAGCTCTCATAACTCCGTTCGCCCAGCGAGAGGGTCACTGCACAGTCCGAATATTCTTTTTTAATAAAAGAAACAATCGAACAGACCTCTGCATCGGTAAAATATCCATCCTCTCCGCCCTGCAAAACAAAGGTGCGAAAACCCAGCTGATAGCCTGTTCTACAGCAGGATAAAATCTGCTCTTTGTTTAAGCGATACCGTTGACAATTTCCATTGCTCTTGCGGATACCGCAGTACAGACAGTCGTTTTTGCAGATATTGCTGATTTCAATCAAACCACGAATATACACAGTATTACCATAGATTTCTCTGCGCAGTTTATCTGCCTTTTTGGCGGCGTATTCTGCCAATTGAGGGGTATAACCGACAATCACATCCCGATATTCTGATTCGGTTAAAGTGTGATTCTGCTCCAACTGGTCAATCAAATCTTTTATCTTATTCATAACTCACCACATTGGAATAGGCAGTTTTCACACTGATTCCATTCAGATTTCCGATTTTACCAGACAGCGACGAAATGACATCTTGCGGCGCGTCGATTGCAATGGATACAATTTTAATCGCCTTCTGCCGATACGGAATGCCCATTCTACCGATGATATAGTCCCCATATTCATGCAGCAGAGAATTTAATTTTTCCACAGAGTCCTTATTCTCTACAATGATTCCCATGATCGCCACTCTTGTTTCCATATCATACCTCCCAAAAATAACAAAACCGTACCCAAAACAGGTACGGTCATCAGCAAATGGATATTATAATCCCCTCATTTTTCTTTGACTGCACCTTCCCTGTCAGAATCTGTCATTGACAAAAACTTCGTGTCAGGTTTCTTTATTTTTTAGTATACCATAGGGTAAAATACTTGTCAACAAAATAGGGTCAGTCAACCTTTTCTTTTTGTGCGGATTTTTGACCACATCACAATAATAATCTGTCCTGGGATGCCAAGCAGAAAAATCAGCCACACATTGATACCAAACGGCAGAATGGTGAAAAAGATGCAGCCAATCAGGCTCCACATTAAAATAGAAACAATAAAAAAATTTCTGTGCGGGTCAAACCAGATCGAATTCAGTACCAACCACACAATCATCGAAATTGGAACAGCATACCCAAACGAAAGCCAGTGCAGTGGATATAACAGTTCCGACTGATGGGGAATATGATTCATAATTGATTCAAATATAACAAACACGGTAGTGGCAATCAGCCAGACAAGCAAAATGCTGATACCAGTGATAAATGTATGATTCTGCATCGACTGCTTTTTATCCGGCTTTGATATTTCTGTTTTTGGGGCATGATCCTCGGTCACCAGATAATCCAGTGTCACCTCAAACAAGTCAGCAATTCGTTTTAAAACAGCTATATCCGGCATAGAATCAGCTCTCTCCCATTTAGAGACCGCTTTGTCCGAATAGTTGAGATGTTCTGCCAACTCAATCTGCGTCATGCCTTTTGCAAGTCGCAGGTCAGCAATATTTTTTGCAATAATCGGTTTTATATCTTCCACAAGCTGTTACCTCACATTTTTTACTCTCTTGACATCATTATATCATGCCAAATTCGAAAAATCAATCTCTGTTTATGAATTCTACACCCCAAATCTACCTCTCTACTACTAGTAGAATCGCGTTTTTTTCGCTCTATTATCCCATTTCTGCCAGTTTACTTTGGTGTATCAAGTGTAGGTTGACTCAAATACCATATGTGGGTATAATAATATACGAAGATTATTTTACAACACAGGAGAGATGATACATGGATAGTATTTCAAATTATGTTATTTATACCGATTCTGCCTGCGATATTGATCCGGCTTTATTAAATGAATGGGGATGCGAATTTTGTAACATGACCTTCATGTTCAACGATTCTGAAAAAATTTATGATAACTTTGAGTTGGATGCAAAAGATTTCTATCAGAGAATGCGTGACGGCAAAATTGCAAAAACTTCTGCCATCAACACTGATACCTTTATCAGTCTGTTTGAAGCACAACTCAAACAAGGCAATGATATTTTATATCTCGGATTCTCCTCTGGATTAAGCGGAACTTATAACTGTGCGCGCATTGCCGCAACCGAGCTTTCCGAGAAATATCCAGAGCGCAAAATATATGCGATTGATACCTTATCGGCATCCGCTGGTTTTGGCTTGCTTTTGTATTTAACCGTACAGCAGAAGAAAAACGGTGCTACCATTGACGAAGCTGCTGCATTTGCGAAAAACACCCGTCTGCATCTGTGCCACTGGTTTACCGTAGACGACCTGGTATACCTAAAACGCGGCGGCAGAATCAGTGCTACTACCGCACTTGTCGGTGGTATTTTAGGAATCAAACCGGTTTTGCATATGGATGATGCCGGTCATTTAATCAGCATGGAGAAAGTTCGTGGCAGAAAAGCTGCACTCAAGAGCATGGCAGACAAATACACCCAGCTTGCCCTTACCCCAGATACTGGTACCGTTTTCATCTCACATGGTGACTGCATCGAAGATGCAAAAGCACTGGCTGATATGATCAAAGAAGCACATGGTGTAGAAGTTCAGCTGATTACCTATGTTGGTCCTGTCATCGGCGCACATTCCGGTCCGGGTACTTTAGCATTATTCTTTCTTGGAAAAGAAAGATAACACAAATCATTTACAATTACAAAGGCATAGAGAGTGCCGCCAAACCCTAAAAATTCGGCACTCTTTATTTTTTACGCCATTTTTTAGAAACCTGCCCATATAGAAAGGATTTTATTATGACCAGAACAAAATTACGCGATCGTTTACTCCCGGATTACACAACTGGAGAAGAAATTTTTAACATGGTATCCCACATTGTCGGTGCAACTTTGGGGCTTGCAGCATTGGTACTCTGCGTTGTATTCTCTGCCATTTATAAAGATGCATGGGCAGTTGTCGGCAGTGCCATTTATGGTACTTCCCTGATAGCATTATACACAATATCCAGTGTCTATCATGGATTAAAACATCCGACCGGAAAAAAAGTCTTACAGATACTTGACCACTGCACCATCTATTTTTTAATCGGCGGAAGCTACACACCAATTCTGTTCACCTCCATTCGTGAAGTATCTCCAGGCTGGGCATGGACCTTATTCGGCATCGTATGGGGATTTGCAGCAATCGCAACGGTATTCACCGCCATTGACCTAAAAAAATATTCGGCTCTTTCGATGGCCTGCTATATCGGCATGGGCTGGAGCATCGTACTTGCTGCAAAAACAGCAATCCAAGCAATCCCACTTGCCGGACTGCTGTGGCTGCTGGCTGGTGGCATCTCCTACACAGTCGGTGCCATTCTATACGGACTCGGCAAAAAGCACCGTTACATGCACTCGATCTTCCATGTCTTTGTCGTAGCCGGAAGCATCATGCAGTTTATCTGCATTTTCTTCTATATCATTCTTTACTAGTATAAAAATAACCCGGAAGAAAACAATCTTCCGGGGCTTGCTTTTTTCAATCAGATACCGTAGGTTTCACGGTAAGCGATCATTTTATCCAGATACTCTGCACCTGCAACAGTTCCATCTTTTATTGCTTCAATAATATCCATAATGGTAACAATCGGATATACTTTAATACCAAAATCGTTGTAAACTTCCTGTACAGCAGATAACTCATGCTGGCCTTTTTCCATACGATCAACAGAAATTACCATACCAGTGATCTCAACATTAGCTGCGGCTTTGATAACCGGCAGCACCTGACGGATTGCAGTGCCTGCGGTGATAACATCCTCGATGATGCAGACTTTTTCACCGTCAACGAGTTTTTTACCAACAATTACGCCACCTTCACCATGATCTTTTGCTTCTTTACGGTCAAAGCAATAGTTTACATTAACGCCGTAGTTGTTCGACAGAGCGATTGCACAAGCAACTGACAACGGAATACCTTTGTAAGCCGGTCCGAACACGGTTTCAACCGGAATATTGTTCTCCTTAATGCACTGTGCATAGAAGCCGCCGAGTTTTGCAAGCTGTTCTCCGGTTTTATACTCACCAGTATTGATGAAGTACGGGGTGTTGCGGCCTGATTTGGTTACGAAATCGCCAAATTTCAATACGCCGCAGTCAGCCATAAAGCGGATAAATTCTTTTTTATAATCTGCCATGATGTAAAAATCCTTTCTTTCAGCGCAGTCACACTGTTTTTTTTCATTATATCATATCTTTTCATGTTTTGCAATCTTTACACGCTCTTTTAAATAGGACATTGTTTTGGATTCCCCTTCATTCTTTAACATCCACAACAATTCTTCCAGCTGTTTTCTGGTCTGCTCATGCATCATATAACTGTCCTTCGAACGCTGGTAGTAATTCCATGCGTCCGCATCGGTATATGCATCCTTATTATAATTTTTACAGGCTGCTACCCGATCACAGAACATCTCCGCCACATAGCGATACGGCATTTTCATGCCGCACATCTTTCGGTCACCGTTTGGCGCATTGTCAATCCAGTATTCCAGATGATGTTTGTTTCTGCCTTTGTGGTGCAGCCATGCCTTAGAATATCCAAAAAGCTGCTTCTCGGTGCGGTTTGGGGAGAAACGCCCATTAAAATACTTCACACCAGTCCAAAACTCGACCGGCGAATACTTGGATAGGTCATGCAGCATTCCCTGTCGATATAATCCAATTGAGAAACACGCTCTGCGCACCAGATTTTTATGATGCAAAATCGTTGACAAATGTCCAAAAAAACGGTAAAAAATCGTTCTGCTTTGTTCAGATTTTTTTTGATTCAAAATACATTCACACCCCCAGTTCAAAAACACATAATTATATCAAAATTATAACATAATGGGATAAGTTTTTCAATCCTTCCC
>JAHHTP010000070.1 GCA_020024615.1 Oscillospiraceae bacterium | reverse complement strand
GATGGATCGTGCATTCAGCAGCACTCAGGAATCTGGTTCCCATCTGCACCCCTTGCGCACCTAGCATAAAAGCAGCTGCGACACCACGACCGTCTGCAATTCCTCCAGCTGCAATGATCGGCAGCGTGGTTGCATCACAAATCTGAGGAACCAAAACCATTGTAGTCAGTTCGCCTACATGACCGCCGCTTTCTCCGCCTTCTGCAATCAGTGCATCTGCCCCTAGGCGCGTCATAAGCTTCGCCATGGCAACAGAAGCCACTACTGGGATCACTTTTATTCCGGCCGATTTCCACGCTTTTACATACTTGGCAGGATTACCTGCACCAGTCGTCACAACAGCTACCTTCTCTTCAATTACAACCTCTGCCACTTCATCTGCAAATGGACTCATCAGCATAATATTTACACCAATGGGCTTGCTTGTAAGTGTTTTTGCAATTTCAATCTGTGTACGAACGTAATCACCTGGCGCATTGCCCGCAGCGATGATTCCCAGTCCACCACCGTTGGATACTGCAGCAGCAAGTTTACCATCTGCAATCCATGCCATCCCCCCCTGAAAAACAGGGTATGTAATATTTAGCAGATCAGAAATATCTGTACGAATCATAGCTTATCCCTGCTTGCTTTGAATAAATTTGTCCAGATCATCGATGGTCTCCACTTTGCGATCTAGCTCAATCTCGATACCCAGTTCATCTTCCAGATTCATCAGCAGTTCCACAGTATCCAGTGAGTCGATCCCCAGTTCCGTAAACTTACTGTCGGGTTTGACATCGGAAATATTACAACCAGTACGTTCTGCTACAATTTTTGCAATGCTATTAAAATACATAACAATTACCTCCAATTCTCAAGCTGGTTTTTAGCTTGTTAGAGCCCATTTTACACGTGGTGCGTTCCTCTAAGTTGACATTGCCGTTCCTTCTTCGTTCCAGTTATGACATACTATCAAAGAATTTCCCATCAGTGAGGTAAAATCGGACACATATGGTAAGAAAAAAGCTGACAGCGTATAAATTTGACCCGACACCATTTGGTGTCAGGTCTTGGTCTTAAAATTTCATATCCATCCGGCGTATTCCAGAGTAGCAGTGCCTGGCTTACTTCGGAATCTGGAAAGATCTGTGGTAATGGCAGTTTCAGCAATTATGTCAGATACTGGTGCCGCTCCAAATCAGATAAACTGTATACGCTAGGGGAGGGCAGCGCAAAACGACGGCTTTTTCTTATGCATTGTTTCTGTATAGATGATGACATACAAACCGCAAAAAAAGTCTCGTCTAACACAAAGAGTAAGGTGGGGCATTGAATCCTGCAACAGAAAAATATGTTGACAAAAAAAGATATGTAATATAATATACGTTATATAACAATGATTATATAAAGGAGATATACCGTGCCACCAAAAGCCAAAATCACAAAAGATATGATTATTGATGCTGCATTTGAGGTTGCTCGCGAATCAGGGGCAGAGAATATCAACGCAAGGACAATCGCGAACAGACTGAACTGCTCTACACAGCCCGTCATGTATCATTTCGAAACCATTGAAGAACTTAAAAAAGCTGCTTATGCAAAAGCAGACTTGTTTCACACGGAATATCTGATGAATGTAAAAAAGCCGCAGGATGGAATCATGCTTGGTATTGGATTAAACTACATCCGCTTCGCCATCAAAGAACCGCATTTGTTTCGTTTCCTTTTTCAGTCGGGCTTCGCTGCCGAGAACAGTCTGCTGGAAATGATCGACTCAGAGGAGCTGATGCCTGTTCTTTCCGCTATGCAGGAGGCAATGGGAATGCGTATGGATCAGACAAAAAAAGTGTTTTTAATAATTGCCTTATTTGCTCACGGATACGCAAGTATCATTGCGAATAACTCATTGGAGTATGATGAAGCGCTTGTCGCTTCTCATTTGGAACTGGCATATAGGGGTGCCGTATTAGCCGCACAAGAGGAAGAGAAATGAAAAAAATATACGAAAAAAACGAGTTGACCTTTGCACTTATTTGGATTGGAATTTATTGCGTTCTCCAGTCCTTAGCCAATCC
>JAHHTP010000069.1 GCA_020024615.1 Oscillospiraceae bacterium | reverse complement strand
AGATCAATGCGGAATACGATGATGCCCAAGTCCGCATGGCAGTTGAGAAGATCACTGTGGTAGACGCAGAAACTATCCGTATCCAATTCAAATGCCCTGGTGTGGAAATCGAAAAAAGGCTGGTATAAGGAGAAGGAAGATGGCATTATATTTGACGGGTGACACCCATGGAGATTTCAGAAGATTTCTTCCTGGTGCATTTTCAGATCAATACAGGATGACGAAAGAGGACATCGTCCTTATTTGTGGAGACTTTGGCGGTGTGTGGTACGGAGACAGCCAAGACGATTTTTTATTAGGCTTACTGGATAAGCAGCCATTTACCACAGCATTTGTCAGTGGTAACCATGAAAACTATGACGCACTGCGAAGCTATCCTACTGAAACGTGGAACAGAGGAATTGCACGAAAAATACGTCCCTCTGTAATTCTGCTGGAGCGAGGACAGATATTTAACCTCTGTGGAAAGCAATGCTTTACTATGGGTGGGGCTAGCTCTCACGATATCTCTGGTGGAATACTGGAACCAAACGATCCAATGTTTCAGATAGAGTTCCAACGGTTGGTGGAGTCTGGTGCAGCCTTCCGAATCAATCATCAGTCATGGTGGTGTGAAGAACTCCCAAGTCAGCATGAATATGAGGATGCAAAAAAAACCTAGATCGTGTTGGCTGGAATGTTGATTACATCATTACACACTGTGCCCCAACAAGTATTCAGAAAAAATCATGGGAAATTTGACAGTCAGTGATCCATTAACTGATTTCCTTGAAGATGTCAAAAAAGTATGTAATTTCAAATACTAGTTTTTTGGGCATTACCATGATGACGCCATTATAGATAAGCAATTCGTCCTCCTCCATCACAAAATACTTCGTTTGAAATAACACAAGAAAACCCCGCAATCACTTGCGGGGTTTTCTTGTGTTATTTCATTGCTTAGGTTAGTTTACAAGGAACTACACGCAGACCACGAAACGGGGGCTGCTGACAACAAATAAAGGCTGAGTATCAAGCACCGGGAAGTGCGAGATATTCAGCCTGTTTTGTTGTCCGGGGTTTCCAAAGGGGCTTGCCCCTTGGCACACAACTTTGCTTGCAAAGTGTAGTGTATTATACGCTCTGTCGGCATTGCTGCGAAAACGAGGTTGCTGCTGGGAAGGGCAAGCACATTTGAAGCAGCAGGAAAACAGGGCTGTGATTGCGTGGCGTGAAGCCATTTTAGGGCTTTCCCGCCTTGATTGCCTGTCAGCAAAGGCGGGCGGGACTGTCAACGGCGGCACATGAAATGTACCGTTCATCTTGACTGTTGACTGGCTCGGCTGGCTTTGCTATCTCACAGATAAATGGGCATTTATTAGTTTTAGCAATCCATTTGTTTTTCATCGCAAATTGGTGGAATAGTAAAGAAGCTATCATTTATCTTTATTTTGGCATAAAGTATTCCATTTTCATAACAATATCCTTTGAATGGCGGGTATCCATCCAAACTCCTTAATATCTCATCAGGCAAACATCTAAAATTATAATCTCTTAATGCCCCCGCACCAAACAATCTTTCTGTCCTGTAAGCGTTAATTTCTTTTTCATATTTTTGGCAAAATACATCTTGATTATTTTCGTAAAGCTTTATATCTCCTTCATCTATAGCATAATACCGGTTATATCCTGTAACCCACGAAATATGAACACAGAGTAAATACCGCTCTATTTCTGGACAGAATCCTATTGTAAAAAATTGCTCCCTGTTGATTTTTTCATTTTCTATGGTTATTTTCTTTATAGATAGACTCATAGTAATTCCTCATTTACAACCTACGAGTTGTCGTTCTCTTACTTTCTCCCTTGTTGCGGATTTGGATTTTTCAGCAAGTCCGACTTCTGCGCAATTTTTTCTGTCATAAGTGAATCTGCATTGTCAATTATTTTCATGACCTTTGGCAGCTTTGCTGGATCAAACACAGTTTTTTGCATATTGCTATCGTCCATTTTTTATCAAACTGTTATGGTTCACTATTTCACATCCAGCCTATTTTGAACCATTCGATCTTTGGCTGTATAAATTCTCTCTATCAGCAGATTTTTACGATCCATCCTGCAAAGTCCAACGAAATCAAAGCTACTTTCTGCAATAGTGCATTAAACTTTTCCTGATATACGTCCATCATCAAAATACATTCCTTATTTTTTTGTGTAGCGGATCCAAATACCACTGCTGCACGAGCGTGGGTCCAGATAAGACGAAATAGATCCCCATGGGAACAGGTTTTCTTTGCTATGCAAACCACAAACTCTCACAAGCCATTCATCACAATACTTTTTGTCTCTTTCTGCTTCTTCAGGTGTCCAGTCTTCCCAATGCCGAATGGCATTTAAGTCAAAACT
>JAHHTP010000068.1 GCA_020024615.1 Oscillospiraceae bacterium | reverse complement strand
ACCACGACCACGGCGATCACGATGACCACGATCACGATGACCACGATCATGATGAGCACGATCATGATGAGCACCAGCATGATGAACATGATCATCATCACCATGACGGAGAAAACGACGAGCATGTGTGGCTGTCCTTGCCCCGAGCCAAGGTAGCCGTCCAATCAATGGCCGAATCCATTGCAAAAGCAGATCCCGCTTTTGCAGACACCTATGTTTCCAACGCAAGAAATTATGAAGCAAAGCTTGAGTCGTTAGATCAGGCTTATCGGGACACCGTGAAGTCCAGTTCTGTTGATACACTTGTGTTTGCAGATCGTTTTCCTTTTTTCTACATGGCTGACGACTATGGCCTGAAATATTATGCGGCATTCACCGGCTGTTCTGCAGAATCTGAAGCAAGCTTCGAAACAGTAACTGTACTTGCACACAAAATTGATGATCTTTCTCTCAAAAATGTAGTTACTATTGAAAACAGAACGCATAAGATTCCCGAAACGGTAATTGAAAGCACAAAGGATCAGAACCAGGATATTCTTACGCTGAACTCCCTGCAGTCTGTTACAGACAAGCAGATTATGGATGGCATGACTTATTTAGATGTTATGACGTCCAATCTGGATGTGTTGAAGACCGCTTTGCAATAAGAAACGGGGCATCATATGGCATTATTCTCATGTGAAAATGTTACGTTTGGATATGGAAAAGAGCCAGTCTTAAAGAATCTTTCGTTTCACATCGATGAAGGGGACTATCTTTGCGTTGTCGGAGAAAACGGTTCAGGCAAAACCACACTTATGAAAACCTGTCTCGGCCTGTTGAATCCCCTTTCCGGCAGAATCAATCTGGCCGAGGGACTAAAACCCACAGAAATCGGCTATCTGCCCCAGCAGACAACTATACAGCGGGATTTCCCTGCATCCTGTAAAGAAATTGTGCTCTCAGGCTGCTTGAATCGGTGCGGCTGGCACCCATTTTATAGCAAGGACGACAGGCACAGGGCGACAGAAAATATCGATAGAATGGGAATCACCCATCTGGCAAACCGTTGCTACAGCGAACTGTCCGGCGGCCAACAGCAAAGAGTGCTGCTGGCCCGGGCGCTTTGCGCAACCCAAAAGATGCTTCTGCTGGATGAACCGGTTGCCGGTTTGGATCCTAGGGTTACAGAGGAAATGTATACCCTGATTCAGCAATTAAATCACGATGGCATTACCATCATGATGATCACACATGATATGCAGACGGCAATTCAACACGCAACACGCATTTTGGATATTGGAAGGCAACCCGCCTTTTTCGGCACTCCCAAAGACTATCGACACGCCGACCTGCGTATCCCTCATCAGGAGGTACACGCATGACTGATATTCTAAGCACTCTCACGATGTATTTTCAATATCCATTTGTCCGCAGGGCGCTGATTGTCGGCATTCTGATTGCATTTTGTGCATCACTGCTTGGTGTCACATTAGTACTGAAGCGTTTTTCATTTATTGGTGATGGCTTGTCTCACGTGGCGTTTGGAATTATGTGTGTTGCTGCAATTATGCATATGACAAACGACATGCTGCTGATCCTACCAGTTACAATTGCTTGCGCCGTCTTTCTACTTCGTGGTGGAGATCGTGTCAGACTAAAGGGAGATGCGTCCATCGCAATGATGTCTGTCAGCGCACTGGCCATCGGATATCTCTTGATGAATGTGTTTTCGGCTTCCGCAAATGTTTCAGGAGACGTCTGCACCACGCTTTTTGGTTCAACCTCAATCCTGACCTTGACCCGCGGGCAGGTGTGGCTCAGCGTTTTTCTCTCCATTTTTGTTGTGTTGGTCTATATTCTGCTCTACAACAAAATATTTGCGGTTACCTTTGATGAGACATTTTCAGCCGCAACAGGATTGAACGTCAAAAAATACAATCTGTTGATCGCTATTGTGATTGCTGTTATTATCGTTCTAGCAATGAAGTTGGTTGGTTCACTTTTAATTTCTGCTTTAATTATTTTCCCGGCGCTTTCAGCAATGCGTATTTTCAAGAATTATCGGGCGGTTATTATTTTCTCGTCGATCTGCTCTGTAATTTGTTCCGCCTTTGGCATTTTGCTTGCTATCGTCGCAGGAACACCGGTAGGTTCAACAATCGTAGCTATTCAATTGGCTGTATTTTTAGCTGCATGTGTGATTGGGGGCATGCGACATGCGTAGGGCGACCCTCTTACTGCTGACCTTAGCATTGACTGTTTTATTGAATGGGTGTGGAGAAAGCAGATCTGACAAATCTGTTTCTTCTATAGATACGCCGAGCCAAACACAGGCCGTTAATCCACCAGTCTCTTCTGAATCCAAAGAAACACTTCCGCCACAGCCGATCAATCCTTCAACTTCTCCCAACCCTGAATCCTCGCAAGCAGCAGTCAGCGGTTCTCAAAACGATCCACCGATTGCATCAATTCCAGAGGAATACCCAAAAGTTGATATCGACTTGACGGGATTCAGCGCAAATATGTTGTATGCCGAAATTTATAACATGGGAATGAATCCAGATTACTATAAAGGAAAAGTTATTAGTATTACCGGTGATTTCGCTACTCTTCCAAATGTGGTAGACAATAGCGGAAATCCGATTCCCGATGGGGAAATCTTCGTGTGCCTTGTCAGAGATGCAATGGCGTGCTGTCAAAGCGGTATCGAATTTATCCCTGAGAAAACTTCGAGATTTTGGCAGGAACGTCCCGCAGAAGGCAGCAAAATTACTGTCACCGGAATGTGCGATATTTTTTTGGACGAAGGCGGTTGGTTCACAATCATTCAGCTTGACAACGCCAAAATAGAATGGCAGAATTGATTTCCTAATTGAAATTTGGAATACACATTTGC
>JAHHTP010000007.1 GCA_020024615.1 Oscillospiraceae bacterium | reverse complement strand
GTGTGTAATCATACACACATTAAAGGAAAGGTGATGATCGCATGAAAAAAAATCTTTTAATCATTTGCAGTATGGTATTATCCATTCTGATGTTTGCTGGATGTGGCAATGCACATGGAAAATGGAATGCAGATAAGAACAGCCTTTTGGAATTTGATTATGGTTGCACCATTGAAGAAGCAGAAGAATACTTTGGGTTAACTTCTGATGACAGAGAGCCTGACACAGAAAAAACCGAAGGTACAGCTTATGTTTATGATATTAAAGATTGGAACCTCGGCGCAGACGCTCTGTATATTTCCGCTTCTGTCGAAACCGTTGGTGATAAAACCTTCCCAATGGGTGTCGATTGCATCCGCTTTATCTTTGTCGGCGACGATAATGAGAAAAAGATGGTCGATTTCTATCAAAAACAAATGGATCTCTGCAAAAATAAATATCAACCAGAAAATAAAAAAGATAGTAAATATTACGCTTATGGTGACTGGGCATCCTATAAAGATTGTTCCTTTATTTCCTACATAACCGCATTAGATCCAGTTGATATGGATATTGAGCCTAATTTATGTGGTAAATCTTTTGATCCTAAGGAATGGAACGAGATTTGCCCACTGGTTGACAGTTACTACTACAATTTAGGTAAAACTTTTAATAATGAAGAATTGTCAAATACTAATTATCTCGAATTCCGTGGTGTTTTCCAAACATATGTAGAAAATAATAAGTATTTCGATACTAAAGCAACAAAATAATAAAATTCTGCCCTCTTTCTCCTGAAAGGGGGCTTTCGCTTTTCCAAGAAATGTGCTATAATAAGTGCATAGCGATTATATCATTCTGTCAGATTCTATCTGTCAGAGCGTAATGAGGAGATTTATTATGAGAGTTGGCACAATTATTCAATTTCATTCTAACGAAAACATGAAAGAAAAATTCGCACGCTATGTTTCCTACGGATTCAATAACTTCCAGCTTGGCATCGCCGAAAGTGATATGACCGACGAAAATGCAAAACTGCTGGTATCCTTGCAAAAAGAGTTGGGTTTTGATATCACCGCAATCATCGGCGGTTGGTGGCCAGTGGGTCCTTCTGAGTGGAACTTTGTTGCAGGTCCGCAAACTTTAGGTATTGTCCCAGTAGAATTTAGAGCACCGCGTATTCAAATCTTAATTCACTATGCAGAATTTGCGAAAAAGATTGGCTGCACTGACATTGCAACCCATTTGGGATTTATTCCGGAAAATCCGAGTACTGATGCTTATATTTCCTTTATTCATAGCTTAAAATACCTGCTGGGTGCTTATAAAAACCTGGGTATCAACCTGTTGTGCGAAACTGGCCAGGAGACACCTGTCACCCTGTTACGCACCATCCAGGATAGCGGATTTGAGAACATCTTCTTAAATTTCGACCCGGCAAACCTGCTGATGTATGGCAAAGCAAATCCAGTCGATGCGCTTGACATTGTTGGTAAATATGTGAAAGGTGTACACGGTAAAGACGGTCATTACCCAACTGATGGCCACTCCTTAGGTCAGGAAGCTACGATGGGCGAAGGCAGAGTCAACTTCCCAGCATTTATCACCAAACTACACGAACTCGGCTATGATGATGCTATCACCATTGAGCGTGAAATCGATGGCGATGACCAGCTAAAAGATGTTATGAAAGCAAAGAAAATGCTTGAAGACATTATTGCAACATTCTAAATAAAAAAATCAAAACCGCAGACTTCCATGAAAAAGAAGCCTGCGGTCTTTTTATCTTGTCATTAAAAGTGCATCATTATTCTGATACTTATATAAATCAAATCAGCGTACAGCCTCGGTAATCGGCAAGGAAGCGCAGGCATTGAGATCCATTTTGACAATATTGCCTGACAGATACTCATAGTAACCTTGTGCACCAACCATAGCACCATTGTCACCACAGTATTTCAGCTCTGGCATATACAATTCAAATTGATTCTGTTTGCAGACATCGGTCATCATTGTGCGCAGACCGCTGTTTGCCGAAACACCACCAGCCAGCACAATCTTATGATAGCCCAGATCTTTCGCCGCCTGAATGGTACGATCGGTTAAAACCTTCGCCACGGTATACTGAAAGCTTGCCGCCAGATCGTTTTTATTCAGTTCTTCCCCCTTCTGGGAAGCATTGTGTGCCAGATTCACCACAGCAGTTTTCAAACCAGAAAAGCTGAAATCATATGGGCTGTCCCCCACCTTCGGCTGCGAAAAGTGATACGCCTTGGGATTGCCGTGTTTTGCCGCTTCATCAATGTAAATGCCACCTGGATACGGAAATCCCAGCACGCGTGCAGCCTTATCATACGCCTCGCCTGCTGCATCATCATAGGTTCTGCCGATAACAGTAAAATCGGTATAATCCTTTACCTCAATAATATGGGAATGACCACCTGATACCACAAGACATAAAAATGGCGGTTTGAGTTGGGCGTGACACAGATAGTTTGCTGCAATGTGTGAACGCAGGTGATGCACTGGAATCAACGGTTTATCCGCCGCCATTGCAAGACCTTTTGCAAAGTTTACACCAACTAACAGCGCACCGATTAAACCTGGTCCAAATGTGACCGCAATGGCATCCACATCTTTCAGCCTGCATCCGGCTTTTTCCAGTGCCTCCTCAGTTACGCCGATGATATTTTCGCAATGTCGTCTGGATGCGATCTCCGGCACAACGCCACCATATAATTTATGTTCTTCAATCTGTGTCGCAACCACATTTGAAAGCACTATTCTGCCGTCTTCTACAACAGCAGCAGCAGTTTCATCGCAGGAGGACTCCAAAGATAAAATTTTCATACGCTCAAGCCTTTCTCATATAACAAAGCATCCTCAACCGGATCGCTGTAATATCTTCTGCGCAGACCGTTCTGCACAAACCCATGCCGCTCATAAAACCGAATTGCCATTTCATTGGAAGCACGCACCTCAAGCTGAATCACCATGCCTCCATGTAAAAGCGCATATTGCTCCAATGCATCCAGCAAAGCCGCCCCAACGCCGCATTTTCTGGCATTTTTTGTCACAGCAATATCATTTAATCCGCACTCATCACAGACCATTCTTGCGTTAACAAATCCTACGACCTCACTGCCATTTACCGCGACAAAAGTCACAGCAAACGGAGAAACTTCCGGGTCAAGTTCGGCAGCAATCATTGCTCTCGACCATTTTTCACCCGAAAAACACTCGTCATGCAAAGCTGCAACGCCGTCAACATGATATTCCTGCATTGGACAGATTTGAAAATCCATTATCCTTTCGCCTCCAGCCAGTTATTACCCTGATGGGCATCAACCTCCAGTTTGACCTGTAAAGAAGCGGCATGTTCCATCTCCTCAACCAGCAATGCACTGACTTTTTCAGCAATTTCGGATTTACACTCGATAATCAATTCGTCGTGTACCTGTAAAATCAGTCTGGCATCTAAATTTTCCTTACGCAAACGCTCATACACCTTGACCATCGCAAGCTTGATAATATCCGCAGCAGTTCCCTGAATCGGAGTATTCATCGCAATTCGCTCACCGAGTGCCTTGCGTACTTTATTGGTTGCGTTAATATCCGAAACATCACGCCGTCTGCCATACAATGTCGTAACATAGCCGTTCTTATGGGCATCCGCAACCGTTTTATCCATATATGCCTTAACACCGCTATAGGTATTTAGATAGGATTCAATATAGCGTTTTGCCTCCGCCACAGATACATGAATATCCTTAGACAGAGAGAATGCACCAATACCGTATACAATGCCAAAGTTAATCGCCTTGGATCTACTTCTCTGCTGCGGTGTAACCTCCTCAAACGGCACACCAAACACCTGAGAAGCTGTCATACGGTGAATATCCGCTCCATGCTCAAAGCCATATAACATCTGTTTGTCGTTTGCCATATGCGCCAGTACACGCAGCTCGATCTGTGAATAATCAGCATCCACAAGGGTATATCCCTCTTTTGCCACAAAATAACGACGAATCTCACTTCCCTCCTCAGTGCGGATTGGAATATTCTGCACATTTGGTTCGGTAGACGAAATGCGTCCAGTGCGGGTCAGCGTTTGATTGAAAGTGGAATGTACCCTGCCGTCTGCACCGATTACCTTCAGCAATCCGACAATATAGGTTGAATGCAGCTTGCTCATACGACGATATTCCAAAATCGCATCAATGATTGGATGAAAACCGCGTAATGCTTCCAGTACCTCAGCATTAGTAGAGTAGCCTGTTTTGGTCTTTTTCTTTGCCGGCAATCCAAGCTTTTCAAACAGCACATAACCTAGTTCTTTGGTCGAATTCGGATTAAATTCCATATCAGCCGCAATAAAAATCCGCTGTTTTGCCTGCTGTACCCGATCGTTTAACTGCTCGCCATAAGCGGTCAAACCCTCTTTGTCCACTGTAAATCCGTCATGCTCCATCGAAGCAAGTACTCTGCAAAGCGGCATCTCGATTTCATACATTACGGTATGCAGTCCGTTTTGCTCAATTTCCTCTGACAGCAGATCGCATAATGCAGAAAGCGACAAAATGTCTGAAAAATCTTTATTGGAAGCAACTCCATATTTCAGACGAAGACTTTCCATTGTATAGTCGCTTGCGGTTGGTAACAGCAGATATGCCGCAATCTCTAAATCAAAATCAATCGGTTGCAATACAATCCCATGTTCCATCGCATAACGATATACTGGTTTTGCCTGGTAGGTGCGTTTTTTAACAGGCAAGGTTAAAATGCAGGAAAATGCCTCATTTAACTGTTTTTCATAGCAATAAACTGTCTGTGTATCCGCATCATACATCTGCAAAGTATTTTCAGCAAACCAAAAATCAAAGGATTCCTTTTTTCCAAAAATTTCAGCTACTTCGTTTAAACGGTCATCCTTTACGATGGTATAAATTACTGGTTCTGCTTCGCTTTTTGATTCGGATACTTTTTCTTTCAGATCAAATTTATCTAAAAAGCTAACCATTTCCAAACTGGTTAAAATATCAAAAAGTGTCTGAGAATCTGGAATCTGTTCTGCCTCCAACAATGAAAAATCAATCGGAGCCTGTCGACAGATGGTAGCCAGCTCACGGGACATCTCAGCTTCTGCCTTTGCGGTGCGCAACAGATTACGGACACGCTCAGTCACCTTAATGCTGTCTAAATTTTCATACACCGTTTTAATATCTGGTGCCTGGGATAAAATCGCAAGCGCACCCTTTTCTCCAATGCCTTTAACTCCTGGAATGTTATCTGAGGAATCTCCCATCAAAGCCTTTAATTCCACAATCTGCGATGGTGTAACACCAAAATCTTGCTTCAACAATGCTGCATCATATAGAATGTTCTCTTTGGTTTTAATCAGTAGTACTCTGGTTTTCTCACCGATCAGCTGTAAACAGTCCCGGTCACCAGTTGCCACAATACACTCTGTGTTGGTCTTCTCACAGTGCAGTGACAGCGTTCCCAATAGGTCATCCGCTTCATATCCATCCATTTCATAAATCGGAATGCCAAGTGCTGAAATAATCTGCTTGATATACGGCATCTGCATCCGCAGTTCTTCTGGCATCCCTTTGCGCGTTCCCTTATATTCACTATACATCTTGTGGCGAAAAGTTGGTGCGTGCCGGTCAAAGGTTACAGCAATCTGATCCGGCTGATAATCCTTCTGCAATTTTAAGAGGATATTCAAAAATCCAAACAGTGCGTTGGTATAAACGCCCTGTCGGTTGGAAAGCAGGCGAATGCCGTAAAATGCCCGGTTCATCACGCTGTTTCCGTCAATACATAGCAGTTTCATCTTCATTACCTGCTTTCTTTTATAGAATGACAAGAAACGAAACCTCCATTTCGAAAGTTCCGTTCTTATCCTGGTTTATTCTTCGTATTTTACTGCGCCGTATTTTGCGCAGTTGGTATTACAATTGGTTTTTACCATCAAACGACCAGCATATAAATATAATGCACGCTCCAACGCCGCTTCATTCTCAGATACCACACAGATTGGCAGATGTACCTGTGATGCCTCGGTCATAAAAATGTGTGCTTCTTCCTCGGTATTTACGCGCACCAGCGCACAATCCACTTCATCATCCATCGCGTCCATCAAATGGTCAAGCAGATCATCATCACACACAATCTCATCACTGAAAGTGATATTTCCTGGTGTTAGATGATACAATGTGCTTTCATCTGCCAGCAGAATATCTTGGTTCATATTAACACAAACCGGCATAATCTCGACATGATCAAGCATTTTCCGCAACGCCGCAATATGCGCTTCTGTATTGCCACAGCAGCCTCCAATAATTGACACACCGCATTCGACAAACTCTTTCATATCCGCTGCCATCATTTCAGGAGACATGTCATAATGTCCTGCTTGGTTTAGGTCTGGCATACCAGCATTCGGCTTGATAATCAGTGGGATTTTTGCAAATTTCATAGCATGCAGCATATGTTCTTTCAGTTTTGCTGGTGGGCAGGAACAATTGATGCCACATGCCGTTACACCAAGTTCCTGCATCACAACCACTACATTGTCAAGTGACGCACCAGTTAAGGTTTTGCCATTTTCATCCACCGTGATGGTAACAAACACTGGCTTGCCGAATTCTCGACAACCTAATACCGCAGCTCTAGCCTCAGATAAGCTCATCATCGTTTCAATAATAAAAAAATCCACGCCAGCTTCATCCAACGCTTTCGCCTGTTCCTGATAGGCAGCAACCACCTCATCCAGTGTTTTGTCACCAAACGGCTCAATAAATGTTCCAGTTGGAGACATATCACCGCCGATATAACAGTTTGGTGCTGCTTCTTTCGACAATTTGACCAACGCTTTGTTTAAAACCTCAACCTGATTTTCCAATCCAAAATGAGACAATTTAATCCTGTTGGCTCCAAATGTTGGTGCATATACCGCATCACTTCCAGCAGTGGCAAAACCCCTTTGCAAATCCTTTATGGCGTCGGGATGTTCTGCAATCCACTGCTCTACACAAACGCCCTGCGGTAATCCGCGCAGATACAGATTGGTGCCGGTCGCACCGTCCAACAGCAGTGTACCGGCTCTTTTACTGTTTTCAAACATCTTACATTGACTCCGGTGCATCGACTTTCAGCATAGAAAGTACATTTGCGATCGCAGTGCGGACTGCAAGACAAAGGGAAAGTCTTGCATACATCAAAGCTTCATCCTCAACCGCAACACGGCAAGCATTATAATATTTATGGAACAGAATTGCCAGATCCCAGACATATCTGGTCATCTTGGATGGGTCATAGTTCTTAGCAGCATCGTTTACAGTATCTGGCAGTTTTGCCAGATGAGAAATTAGCATCTTTTCTTCTGGTGCGGTCAGCAGGCTGAAATCCGGATTGTCAATCGGCGTGATTTCTTTTGCTGCAAGACCTTTTTCAATCTGGCAGATTCGTGCATACGCATACTGTACATAGTATACCGGGTTCTGCGAGGACTGTTCGATTGCAAGATCAAGGTCGAATTCGAAATGCGAATTTGCCTCTCTTAAGTTAAAGAAGAATCTTGCTGCATCAATCGGAATCTCCTCCAACAGGGTAACCAGTGTGATCGCTTTACCAGAGCGCTTGCTTAATTTAACGGTTTCTCCACCTCTTACCAGACGAACCATCTGCATCAGCACAACATCCAGATGAGCTGGATCTGCCCCCAATGCCTTCAATGCGGCTTTCAGTCTTGGGACATAACCATGATGGTCTGCACCCAGTACATCGATTGCTTTATCATAACCACGGGTAACCAGCTTGTCATAATGATATGCAATGTCCGGTACAACATAGGTCGGAACGCCGTTGGAACGAACCAGGACAAAATCCTGATCTGCACCGTACTCGGTAGCCTTAAACCAGGTAGCACCCTCTTTTTCATAAGTAGCACCTTTTTGATTTAAAAGTTCGACAACATGTTCAACCGCTCCGCTATTGTGCAGGGTGGATTCTCTGTACCAGCGATCATATACAATACGATATTTTTTAAGGTCGTCCTCTAAGCCTTTGATATTTTTCGGCAAAGCAAATGCAACCAGAGCTGCTCTGCGTTCTTCTTCACTGCAAGCCATGTATTTATCACCATTTTCATCAGCAAACGCCTGCGCGTGATCGATAATGTCCTGACCATGGTAAGCATCCTCCGGCATCTCAATACCTTCCTGATACAGTTGCTGATAACGCAATGATAAAGACATGCCGAATTTATTAATCTGATTGCCGGCATCGTTTACATAGAATTCTCTGTCCGCATCATAACCTGCTGCGGATAAAACGCTTGCCAGACAGTCGCCGATTGCACCACCGCGTGCATTGCCAATATGCATCGGTCCAGTCGGGTTTGCAGAAACAAACTCAACCAGGATACGTTTACCTTTACCCAGATCGGTTTTACCGTAATCATCACCAAGCAGTAAAACGGTATCTACAACACCGGCATACCAGCTCTCGGAAAGATAGAAATTCAAAAAACCTGGTCCGGCTATCTCACAGCGCTCAATGTTACTGCCATTGCAGTCTATCTGCTCTAAAATTGCACTTGCAATCTTAACCGGAGCCATGCGAAATGCTCTTGCACTAACCATAGCTGCGTTGGATGCAAAATCACCGTTTTTGCGGTCAGCCGGAATCTCGATTACATATTCTGGGATTTCAGCCTGCGGCAGTGTTCCTACCTCCATCGCTTTTTTCATCGCGGTATCCAGCAGATTCTTTACCTGTTTCATTGCGCTTTCCATCGGATTCTGATATTTGTTCATTTTCTCTTTAACCATCCTTTATTAAACTTCCGTCATCGGATTAACTGTTATTGTAACTTCATTTTCAAACATTTCAAAACCACCAGAATCGGTTGTATAGCCAAGCTTCAAATAGCCGCCGGCTGGCGTCAACTGGTCTTCCAAACGGGTTGTCATAACACCCATTGACAAGGTTCCCTCTGGAATGGAGTAATATCCTACACTATGTGTGCCTTCTTCCAGAACAAAATGCAACTCATGCGAGCCTTTTTTTGTCATAGTAACCCTTTTTCCCGGCTCTACTTTAAGCATTGTTCGGGATGTTCCACCATCTTCCTCCTTGGCATCATATACCAAATACAGGTGATCTTGTTTTTCATACAGATTTCCTGTGGTATATACATCCATCGGAATGGTTTCATCTTCCGAACGGCATTCACTGTGAACCTTCACCTCTACTGAACATTTATTGATATCTTCCTTCATATTCGCTCCTCTTAATAGGTGTCGATTTCTATCTTTTCAACCTGGCCCAAAACTGGTTCGCCCAAGATAATTCCTGCATTTTCAGAAAAACCTTCCACATTATCACTGATGTAATAGTGGCATACACCCTGATGCTCCGAGGTATTGCAGCTGTTTAAGCTTTGCAGCACAGATTTTGCATAATGTGCCGCTTCCTTACCCGGATCAATTAAGGTAACATCTGTCCCCAAAATATCTGCGATAATATCCGATAGTACTGGAAAATGTGTGCATCCCAGGATCAGGGTATCCAAATCTGGATTTTTCATAAATGGCTGTAAGTAATCCTTTGCAACCAGACGGGTGACCGGATTATTAAAATCACTGTATCCATTTTCCACCAGTGCAACAAACAGTGGGCAGGCATTCGAAGTCACTTTGCACTCCGGCAAAGCGCGCTTTAATACATTGTCAAATGCTTTGCTGCGCACCGTTGCCGCTGTGGCAATGACACCAATCTGCCCGGTTTTACTGCATTTAGCTGCTTTCATCGCTGCCGGAACCACAACACCGGTATACGGAACCCCCATGCTGTCTATAATTTCCTGTGTCATATTAGCACTGGCTGTACCACATGCAGCAATAATCATCTTGACTCCCTTGGATATAAGAAAATTAACATCCTGTTGCACATACCGCCTTAATGTTTCTTTACTGCGCGGACCATATGGAACCCTACCGGTGTCACCGAAATAGATGATATCTTCCTGTGGCAGTATTTTTACCAGTTCTCTAACAGCGGTCAAACCTCCTAAACCTGAATCAAATACGCCAATCGGTCTGGTGTCCATTCCTTACTCCTTATCCCGCATGGCAAGCTGCAACAAGCGGTCTACCAGATCTCCAAATCCCACACCGGCTGCATCAAACATTTTCGCATACATACTAATGCTGGTAAATCCTGGAATGGTATTGACTTCATTGATAAGTAGTCTGTCGTCATTGGTTACAAAGAAATCCACACGGGACATGCCGCTGCACCCAAGTGCCATATAAGCACGAATCGCTTCTTTGCGAACCTGTTCCAGCAATTCCGGTGCGATCTCCGCTGGAATGACGGTTTTGGTCTGACCTGCCAAATATTTTGCATCATAATCATACCACTCGTTGCAGGATACAATCGAACCCGGAATAGCTGCAATCGGCTGCTCATTGCCAAGCACACCGCATTCCACCTCAAGTCCGGTAATCATCTCCTCAACCAGCACTTTATGGTCATTTTCAAATGCGAGCTTCATGGCTTTCTGAAAACCAGCTGCATCCATAACTTTGGAAATGCCAACCGAAGAACCTGCATTTGCCGGTTTGACAAACATCGGATAGCCAAGCTCCTGCTCTGCTTTTGCGATAAATTCTTTTTCGTGACCATCGTAATCATAATCCATAATGGAAATGTATTTCGCCGTTGCAATACCATTGCGATCAAGCACGGTATGAGTTACGGTTTTATCCATACAAACTGCACTGGATAGGGTATCACAGCCAACATACGGAATACCTGCAATTTCAAGCAGCCCCTGCATGGTGCCATCCTCACCATTTTTTCCATGCAGAACTGGGAACACGCAGTCCAGCTTGATCGTCTTTGTTTCATTTTCATCAAACAGCAGCAATCCGCTGTCAGAATGATTAACATTGATGGTACATGGTGTTAAATGCCCTTTATCAGAAATCCAGCTGCCATCTGCAATGCGTGCGGTATCTCCGGTGTAATAGAACCAATCTCCGCTTTTGGTGATACCGACACAATGTGCCTCATATTTTTCGGAATTCATATTCTGTAAAACTGCGGATGCCGACAGCAAGGATACATCATGCTCACTGGACACACCGCCAAACAATACGCCAATCTGTTTCATGGCTTCTCCTCTCTTATTGATCTTTATATCAAACATATCATATGCGTAAAAGGTTACTGCTTTTTTTTAGAATAAGTCAGCAGCCATAAAACGTTTTTTAATAGCGAAAACAGGCGAAAAACCTGTCTTTGTCCAAGCCAAACCAATTTTAATTCAGCAAATGTCTCTACTCTTTTATATCATACCATATTTTTCAGAAAATTACAATCTTTACAGTTGCTTTTTTTAACCCAAACCGCTATAATATAAGGTATGCTAAAAAATAGAAATTTATTAAGAACATAAAAAAGAAAGGAAAACCATATGCTGTTTTCAAAAAACAAAGACTCTGATTCTTTAACCAGTGTTTCTGGCGTGGAATACCTCATCGTTGGACTGGGAAATCCAGGAAGTGAATATGAAACTACCCGCCACAATACCGGCTTTATGGCGATTGATGCCATTGCAAAAGAATACCATACCGATGTTAAGAAACTTCAGTTCAAAGGCTTAACCGGCCGCTGCACCATTGCTGGACATTCCTGTCTGCTTTTAAAACCGCATACCTACATGAATCTAAGCGGTGAATCGGTGGTTGCTGCAATGAACTTTTATAAAATTCCAATCGAAAAGGTTATTGTCCTCTATGACGATATTTCCCTTGAACCATCCAAGCTGCGTATTCGTCGCAAAGGCAGTGACGGTGGTCACAATGGCATTAAAAATATCATCTATTTGACTGGAAAAGATAACTTCCCACGCATCAAGATCGGTGTGGGTGCAAAACCACATCCGCAATATGATCTGGCAAAATGGGTCTTATCCCATTATACCAAAGCTGAGATGGAAGAATTACAGAAAGCACTGGATGTCTGCCCACAGATTGTTAGCCTGATTCTCGAGGGAAAGACAGACCTTGCCATGAATCGCTTCAATTCCTGACGGAATTTATAAAAAGGAGGGTGCTATGCGCATTTTTGAACAGGAAGCACACAAACAGCCCGCATTTCAGAAAATGCTGCGGGCTCTTGAGCTGCATCAAACTCCTGCAAATCTCATCGGCCTATCCGCTATTCATAAAGCGCACTATATCAGCGCAGCTGCCGCGGTATGCAGTGAAAAAATTTTAGTCATCACTGAAGATGAAAGCACCGCACGCAAAATGTGTGAGGATATCAACGCGTTCCATCAGAATCCACTGGAACTCCAAGCAGGAGAAAATGCTTCTCCGATTGCTGCTGTCTATCCAACTCGTGACATTTTTTTCCACGGCATTGAAGGTGCATCCGCTGAATACCAGCAACAGCGAATCTCGGTATTATCACAACTGTCTGAAAACAAAATTTCAGTCGTTTTAGCCCCATATGAAGCCTGCCTGCAATACACCATTCCACCCGAAGAATTATCTAAACGCAGCTTTACCATCCAAGCAGGTGGTGTCTATTCCATTGAAGAACTGACCATAGCCTTGACGAAAGCTGGATATGTGCGTCGCTCCCAAATCGAGGGAAGCGCACAGTTTGCCCTGCGCGGTGGCATTCTGGATATCTTCCCTTGCGATCTGTCAAAACCGGTTCGTATCGAATTCTGGGACGACGAGGTGGATACCATCTCCTACTTTGAGTTGGAAACCCAACGCAGAACAGATGATATTTCACAGGTGTGCATCGTTCCGGCCATTGAAACCTTATTTGACTCGGCAGATGACTGTATCCAAAAACTGGAAAAACTCCTATCTAAAACCAAGAGCCAAAAGGGAAAAGAATCCTTAACCAGACAGATAGACGCCATCCAATCACAGCCGGAACTCTGTGGAAGCGATAAATATCTGTCAATTGCTTATGACACCCCTTCTACCCTACTGGATTACTTTGATGACTGTATCATTTTCTGCAACGAATATAATGATTGTCGGGAACGATATCGCGGTTCCTCTTGGCAGCAACACGAAGACATTGTCCAGATGTTACAGGAAGGCGAGTTGGTTTCCGGCATGGATTCTTTCTGTCTCTCCACTGGAGAAGCAGAAGCAAAAATGTTCACTCATCCGTTTATCCTGTTAGATACCTTTGCACATGGTGCAAGAGAATTTGCCATCCGCGATTTAATCTCCTGCTCTCCGATGCAAACCTCTGGCTGGAGCGGCGAACTGAAAATGCTGCTCGAAGACCTGTCTGCCTACCTACACCAAAATTATACCATTCTGGTTATGACCGGCACTCCAAAAGCGGCGGCTGTCCTTGCTGAAGATCTTCGGAAAGAAAACATTTCTGCTGAATTTGTCCACGGCGATACCGAAGCGGTCCCCGGAAGAGTCAATGTGTTATCCAATACACTGTCCAGCGGTTTTGAATACCCGGACAGTAAATGCGTGCTGTTTACCCTTTCCCGTCGGTCGGTATCCGCACCACGCAAAAAGAATAAAACCTCCGGTAAACGCTTAAATTCCCTTGCCGACTTACAACCAGGCGATTATGTAGTCCATAATGTTCATGGTATTGGTATCTTTCAAGGGATCGAAACACTGACTTTACAGGGCGTTGTCAAGGACTATATCAAAATCGAATATGCTAATGCTGCAACCTTGCACATTCCAGTCACACAGCTGGATATGATTACCAAATATATTGGTCCGAAGGATGATTCAAAAGTCAAGATCAACCGCTTAAACTCCACCGAATGGCATAAAACCAAGGCAAAGGTAAAAGCTGCCGTTGCCGAAATGGCAGATGAACTGATTCGCCTGTATGCTGAACGCGCCAAAGTCAAAGGTTTTGCTTTTTCGCAGGACAATGACTGGCAGCGTGAATTTGAGGAGCGTTTTGAATATCCAGAAACGGACGATCAGCTGCGCTGCATTGCGGAAATCAAACAGGATATGGAAAGTAGCGTTCCAATGGATCGCTTACTCTGCGGCGATGTTGGTTTCGGAAAAACTGAAGTAGCAATGCGTGCCGCTTTCAAATGCGTCATGGATGACAAGCAATGTGCACTGCTCTGTCCAACCACAATCTTGGCATGGCAGCATTATCAGAATTTATTACGCCGTGTTGGAAACTTTCCAATCCGTATTGAACTGCTTTCCCGTTTCTGCACAACCCGTCAGATTCACGAAACCATCAATAAATTACGCACCGGTGAAGTCAATATTGTCGTTGGCACCCATCGTCTACTACAAAAGGATGTACAGTTCAAAGACCTGGGTCTTGCCATCATAGATGAGGAGCAGCGGTTCGGTGTTGCACATAAAGAAAAATTCAAAGAACTATTCCGCAATGTTGATATGCTCTCCCTCTCCGCAACCCCGATTCCGCGTACCTTAAACATGGCACTCACCGGCATTCGTGACATGTCTACCATCGACGAACCGCCACAAGATAGATTTCCCGTACAGACCTATGTTCTTGAACATGATGACACCGTTATTGCTGAAGCCATCCGGAAAGAACTGCGCCGTGATGGTCAGGTTTATTATATTCATAATCGTGTTGCCAGTATTGATATGGTAGCTGCCAAGCTACGCATGGAGATTCCAGAAGCCAGAATTGGCGTTGCACATGGGCAGATGTCTGAACAGGAATTGTCTGTTATCTGGAAGCAACTGCTGGAACATGAAATTGATGTGCTGGTCTGCACCACTTTAATCGAAACTGGTGTTGATGTCGCAAACTGTAATACCCTTATCATTGAAAACGCTGATTATATGGGGCTTTCTCAACTGTATCAGCTGCGCGGTCGTATCGGGCGTTCTAACCGACGCGCTTTTGCATATTTCACTTTCCGCAAGGATAAATCGATCTCCGAAATTGCAAAAAAACGACTGTCTGCCATCCGCGAATTCACCAAATTTGGTTCTGGCTTTAATATTGCAATGCGTGACTTGGAAATCCGTGGTGCTGGCAATATCTTAGGCACCCGTCAACATGGACATATGGAAGCCGTTGGCTATGATATGTATCTGAAAATGCTATCCGATGCCATTGCAGAGAAAAAAGGCGAAACGCCGATTCAGATTCCGGAATGCACCATTGACATCCGTGCAGATGCCCATCTGCCGGAAACCTACATTGATGACATCAATCAACGCATTGATATCTATCATAAAATTGCGGCTATCCGTAATCAAGCTGACTATTCAGATGTCATAGACGAACTGATTGATCGCTTTGGTGAACCGCCAATTTCAGTACAAAATTTACTCAAAGTTGCTTTAACCAAGATGATTCTGGCAGAACATGGATTCTATGAAATCCGTCAGCAGGTCAATTCACTGCTGTTATATCCGTTGGCACTCGAAGAAAATATCGTAAAAAAACTAATGAAAGCATTGGGCAACCGTGTCACCATGACCGCCGGCGTCAAGCCATATATTACCATCAAGGGAAAACCCAAAGAGGCAGCCGTTGCAATTTTAGAGGAAATCACCGATGTTTTGACCGAAGAAGCTCCGTAATTTCTGATATTTCCGTAAAATTTTCATTTATGCTATTTACAAGGCGATTAAAAAACGGTATAATAAATAGGATGTGTCTTACTGGGTATCTTTGCCCGCAAAATCAAAAGATCACAAAATTTTCCAAGGAGGAACAACCCATGAAATTATACAAACGCATTGCCGCTCTCGGCACAGCCGCTCTTCTGAGCCTGTCCTTAACCGCATGCGGTGACACCAGCTGGGTGTACAAAGCTGAAGATGACACCATTTCTTCCGGTGTGTATTTAGGCTACCTGACACAAGCTTACTTAAACGGCCAGAGTGAGGAAGGATTTGATCCGAAAATCAAAAATATCTGGAAACAGAAAATTGATAAGATGTCCTATAAAGAATACTGCATTGATAAAGCAGAGAAAGACAGCCGTCGTCATCTGATCATCAACGAAAAATTTGACGAGATGAAACTGAAACTGACCGAGGAAGATCAGAAAAACATTGAATCTCAGGTTTCCTTTATGTGGGATATGTACGGTTATCAGAATTATTTCCAGCCAAACGGTACTTCTAAAGAATCCTTTGAGAAAATCATAACCACCACCAATAAAGAAAAAGCTATCTTTGATGCATACTATGCAGAGGGCGGTCTGGAAGAAGTTTCCAAAGATACTTTGAAAAAAGAACTGCTCGACAACTATGCCGACATCAACTACTTTGAAATGTCTTTCGAAGGTAAAGAGGAAGGCTCTGTTTTATCAAGTTCTGAGATTGAAAAATTAAAAGAAAAAGCAGAAGGCTATGCAGAGCGTATCAACAAAGGTGAAAACTCTTTTAATGAAGTAAAAACGGAATATCAGGACGAAGTAGCAAAAGAATCTGCGAAAGAAGACGAAAAAGATTTCAAACCGACCAAAAAAGAAGATATCAAGAAAGATACTGATACCAAACAGCTGCTGCCCAAGGAAGGTTCTTCCATGTCTGAAAAATTTGTAAAAGCAGTATTTGATGATATTAAAACCGATAAAGCAACCGTTATCACAGTTGATACCAGCTACTATGTTGTTGTAAAATATGACATCAAGGATGATATGGAAAACAACATGAAAAATACAAGTGATGCTATTTTAAGCAATTTAAAAGGTGAAGAATTCGAAAAAATGGTTCAAGGATGGATCAAGGATTTGAAAGTAGAGGAGAACTCCGCTTCTCTGCATAAATACAGCCCGAAAAACATCGAGATTGCAGAACCAGAACAGTAATTAAAGATATTTGCTACCCATGTGGTTTTATGATCACATGGGTATTTTTGTTTAAAATAAGGAATGTAAAAGGGTGAGGTCATTACAACCTCACCCTCAATCAATAGGAATGTTTTAATTTTTGCTTATTGTGAAATTATTTGTTGAAATATCTGTTGAGTAAGCCCTCAAATGCTTTACCATGACGAGCTTCATCTTTTGCCATCTCATGTACAGTGTCATGAATTGCATCCAGATTTGCTGCTTTTGCACGTTTTGCCAGATCAAATTTACCTGCGGTTGCGCCGTTCTCTGCATCTACACGCATCTGAAGGTTTTTCTCGGTAGAATCGGTTACAACTTCACCTAACAGCTCTGCAAATTTTGCAGCATGCTCTGCTTCCTCAAATGCTGCTTTCTCCCAGTATAAGCCAATTTCCGGATAACCTTCTCTGTGCGCTACTCTTGCCATTGCCAAGTACATACCAACCTCGGTGCACTCGCCCTGGAAGTTTGCTCTTAAGTCTGCCAGGATATCCTCAGATACGCCCTGTGCAACACCTACTACATGCTCAGCTGCCCAGCTTCTGCTTTCCTGTAATACGAATTTGGATGCCGGAACACCGCACTGTGGACATTTCTCCGGTGCAGAATCTCCTTCGTGAACATAACCACATACAGAACATACATATTTTGCCATTTTTGTTTCCTCCATTAAATTATAAGATTTTGATTGATATTAAGAATTATTCTTAATTTCTATGACTCTATTTTATCATATCCAAATAAAAAAGTCAAGAGATTTTCAAAAGTTTTTTCAAAAATTTTTGAAGTTGATTTGCGTCTATTTTCTATGTTATAATAAGAGAATATAAATTAAATGAAAGGGACGATTGTCATGAAAACGATTTTGACCGCAGTCAATGCTAAATTTATTCATTCCAATCCAGCAGTACACTGCCTAAAAGAATACGCTTTAGCGCACCATTCCACGCCAATCGGAGAAATTGCAATCGCTGAATTTACCATCAATCAGCAGGTGGAATATATTATCTCAAAAATTGCATCTCAAAAGCCAGATGTTATCGGCTTGTCCTGTTATATCTGGAACTGCGAATATATGAAAAAAATCAGCAGCAGTCTGCGCCGTATCCTGCCAACTGCTATTATTGTTATTGGCGGACCTGAGGTCAGTTACCACTGTGATAAAGCTTTAATAGACTGCCATGCAAACTATTGTATTTCCGGCGAAGGTGAAGAAATCTTTATGCAGCTATTACAAGATCTTTATGCCGGAAATGCCCCAAAAGAGTCCATTCTCGGTGCGGGATATTCCAATAATAGCGTAGATTTGGGTGAAATTCCATTTATCTACAACGATATGAGCGCATATCAAAACCGTATTGTATACTATGAAACCTCCCGCGGCTGTCCGTTCCGTTGTGCTTACTGCCTTTCCTCCATCAAAGGACATGATGCACCTGTGCGTTATCTTCCAATGGAACGAGTCAAATCCGATCTGAATTTTTTCCTTTCCAATAATGTCAGACAGGTTAAATTTGTAGACCGCACCTTTAACTGTGACAAGGCCCGTGCACTGGAAATGATTGAATATATAAAGGCGCACGATAACGGTATTACCAACTTTCATTTTGAAGTAGCGGCTGAACTACTGGATGATGCTTTGATTACCGCTTTGCAGCAATCTCGTTTTGAATTGTTTCAACTGGAAATCGGTGTGCAGTCAACCAATCCACCGACCTTAAAAGCCATTAACCGTTTCACTGATCCAAACAAACTTCAAGATATTATTTCCCGTTTGCAGAAAAATAAAAATATTCATCTGCATTTAGATTTGATTGCCGGACTACCATACGAAAGCATTACCGAATTTGCTGCGTCCTTTAACTTTGTATACAGCCTAAAACCACAGCAGTTCCAACTTGGATTTTTAAAGGTACTTGCTGGTTCTGCCATGGAACAAATGGCCAAAAAGCATGGCATTGTTTATACCGATTACCCCCCGTATGAGGTATTGTTTACCAATGATCTGCCTTTTGAACAGGTACAACGGCTCAAGTCAGTGGAAAATGTCCTAGAATTGTATTACAACAGCGGTAGATTTGGCCGCACACTTTCCTGTCTGAATCATTTATACGCTCAAAAAAATCGTACTGCTTTCGAATTATATGATAGCTTGGGAAAATTTTACCAGAAAAACGGCTATGCCGATGCCAGTCAGAATCTTGTCAAACAGTACGATATTCTGCATGAATTTTTATTGGAAGAAAACATCGCAGATGAAGATGAAATGCAGTGGTTTTCTGACTGCGTGCGCTATGACATCAGTTCACATGAAAAACCAAAGCGTATGCCTCAATGGCTGAATTTCACCCATTCCAAAGCAGATCATGACCGTATCTTAAATCTGTTTCGCAACCCGGAATTCCGCTTAACACACTTTACTGACAGCGAATACCAAAATGCCGATAGCAAGCAGTTGATTCGACAGTTTGAGGTGCAGTTTTTTACCAGAGATTTATCCACTGGTGCAAACATAGCAGAATACGCCTGCTTCTTCCATTACGACCACAAGGACTTATATGGCAACGCACAAATGACGCTGCTTCCACATGGATCCATATAAAAAGAAAGGATGATGATATGCACTTAAAACGCCTATTTATATTTTTCCTGAGCATTCTGCTAATTTGGGGCAGCATACTGCCCGCCATTGCGTACCCGGTTGCATTTCAGCAAACCCAGAACAGCTACACCATCGACTGTTCTGGCAGTTTGGTTACAGTCAGTGCTGCACAAAAATTCCAAAACGGCTATCTGCTAGTTCGTTTGTCAAATTCCTTTGGACAGGCAGTTGTTCAACAGGCATCTTCTGCCAGAAATCCCATTTCACTTTCTACCGCGTCTTTAGCAGACGGCTTTTACTATGTGGAAATCTATACTGCTCCAAATAAAAGCGGACATTACGAAAGCTATGCCGCAGGCACCAACACCATGCAGATTGAAGTGAAAAACGGAATAGCCAACACGGTGATTTCTAACACACGGATTCATAATCTCCGTATGTTCTCCTCTAACCGGGAGGATGCGCTTGCCCTTTCCCATTACAAATCCAAAACGGGAAATAAAATACTGGCTAAAGCTTCAGCGGAAATTACCCAACACTGCAAATCCGACTATGAAAAAATCCTTGCCGTGCATGACTGGGTTATGAACAATATCTGCTATGATCTTGATTTTACCAATCAAAAAACCGCTATTGCCGCTGCAACTACCTATCAATACGGCTATGCTCAAGCAAAAGGATTCGCCAATCTAACCGCCGCCCTGCTGCGTGAAAGTGGTGTAGCCGCCAAAGTGGTGAGTGGCTATGCACAAACTGACAGTCAGCCTCTGACAGTTGACCACAAAAATGCAGAGGAACATCACTGGAATGAAGCGTACGATTCCGAAAACAAACGCTGGATTATTCTTGACACCTGTTGGGATGGTGCAAGCTATTATCAAAATCGCAAAAAGACCTATCAACGCGGATACCACCGCTACTTTGACCCTACATTGGAAGCTTTTTCCGTAGATCACCTGCTGTCCAGCAATGAAGATACGGCTGGTCTAAAAAAAGCATTCACTACCGCTGTGAAAAAGCTCAAAATTGATTACAGCCGTACTGTTATCTATACCAGCAGTTATAATCATACATCTCAAATCAAGGTTTCGCTGCCACCCGAACTCAAAGATGCAACGGTCACCTACGGTAGCTCTCAAAAGCAAATTGCACCGGTATCCAGAAATGGGATCATAACCGGAAAAAAATACGGAACCGCTGATATCACTGTAAAAATTTCGGATGGCACCAATAACTATTACAAAAAACAGCCCGTTAAAGTTTATAATGCATTCTTAAAATACAATAAGTATACTTCTCGTTTAAGAATCGGACAGCGCTTTGGTTTTACGGTCAAACGATATGGTGTTTCGGGAACCCCGAAATGGAATGTATCTGACAAATCCATTGCGTCTGTTAGTCCTTCTGGCATATTGACCGCTAAAAAGAGCGGAATCGTCACATTAACGGCATCTGTTGGCAATGTAAAAAAATCCATAAAAGTAACCATTACCAAATAAAACTGTATAACAGCAGATCGTTTTGCAAACAATAATTTCAAATAACCCAAAGGAGGTCTTTCTTTTGAAATTATCTATGCGCATTCTTTCTGCTGCCAGTGCAATTATCCTGCTATCAGGGATTGCCACCGGATGCAAAAAAAAGAATTCGGATATTGAAAATCCTGTTTCCGATTCATCATCCTCATCCATGGCAGAACAACCACAGTCTGATGACGCAGCGTTTACCCTTGACACGCTGGACAACACCTGCCACGGCTGGGGACAGGGCACCATTGTGGATGAACACAACTGCCCGGTTAGCTGTAACGACTTTAACCGCCGCTATCAGGATTATCATGTCCGATTCGGCGGAGATCAGACGGTTGGCAAAACCATTTACCTGACCTTTGACGAAGGTTATGAAAACGGTTATACCGCAAAAATTCTGGATGTCCTGAAAGAAAAGCAATGCCCAGCTGTCTTTTTCATCACCATGGACTATGCCAAATCGCAACCCGAACTGGTACAGCGCATGATTGATGAAGGTCATGTCATCGGAAACCATTCCACCACGCATCCGTCAATGCCATCCCTGACCATCAGTAAGATGCAGGATGAAATCACGACGCTGCACGATTATATCGCCGAAACATTTCATTATCAAATGTCACTTTTTCGCCCGCCGAAAGGAGAGTTTTCTACCCGTTCCCTCGCTGTCACACAAGATTTAGGCTACACCAGCGTATTCTGGAGCTTCGCCTATAAAGATTGGGTGGCCGATGCGCAGCCAGAACCAAATGCATCTTTGCAAAAAATGGTTTCCTGCTCTCATGATGGAGCAATCTATCTGTTGCATGCCGTTTCATCCACCAATACAGCTGTTTTAGGGAACTTTATCGATCAGATGAGAAATAATGGGTATAAGTTTTCAACCGCTTTATCATAAAGTTGTTAAAATGTAATTTTCATCCAATCGTATCGTAAAATTCAAGTTTCCAAGGCGAAATCATGAAAGGAGAACCTGCTCTACAGCAGGGCTTTAAATAAAATTCCATTGGGAGCTATTTTATGATATCAAATAACACAAAATCTACTGGCATTTCTTCCCGGTCACACGAACGAGACTTTTTATTTGACAACATTCGTTTCGTACTGATTTTTATGGTCGTATTCTCGCACATGCTTTCCCCAGCATTCAAACAAAATGCATTTGGGGAAATCTCTTATGAATTTATTCACCTAGTTATTATGCCGGGTTTTCTGTTTATTACCGGCTATTTCGGAAAAAACATTGAAAAATCCAGGCAGACGGCTGTCAGAACATTTCTGCTTCCCTATCTAGTATTACAACTGCTCAGCTTTATCATAGCAATCTTCCGAGATGACAAACGATGGTTTGAATTCAGCCCATTTTCACCGCGCTGGGGATTATGGTTTCTGCTGGTGATGTTTGTTTACCGCATTATGGCACAAGATTTGATGCAGATTCGCTTTATTCTGCCACTCTCTTTTGTCATCAGCATAGCCAGTGGCTTTTTCGATTCCATCGGTCTAAAATTTGCACTGGCACGTATCTTCGGTTTTCTACCGTTTTTCATTCTGGGCTTGTACTGCACACCGGAACATATTGAAAAAATTAGAAAGCTGCCGAAAATCCTACCGATTCTGGCACTGGTATGTTCCTTGGGATTTACTGTCTTTATCTACCTGAATCGTGAGTATGATTACAGCGAATGGCTCAATTTTAGCTACGGAATGCTATACCTTAGAGAAGGTTATCACACATACGACCTGACCTTCACGCAAGGTGCCATCGGGCGTATTGCTATTCTTTTCTTCTGCCTTTGCATACTATTTTCTGCTATCGCACTGATGCCGCGCAAAAAGAGTTACCTTTCTACTATTGGGCAGAATACACTGCCGGTCTATGCTCTTCATCTGTTTATCCTCCCTTATATTAAAGATTTGAAATTATTTGGTTCCACCGGCTGGGATTATCTGCTGTTTTCAGCCCTGCTTACAACAGCCATTGTATTCCTTTTATCCTCCCGTCCGGTCGTTATCGCCTATAACTGGTTACAATCAAAAATTCAGCAGCTGGTATTCAAACCAGCTGCCTGATAACCCCAAGCCGCCCATTATCCAAGGTGCGGCTTTTTCTGTTGCCTGTATCGCACTGCTTTATTCAGACGGCTGATAATTGTACCAGGCGGACAGCAGCCGCTGTGATATCATCTCGTTCACTCTCATTATGTTTAACTGCCTGTGTGCAGATCTGATTGGTTAGTTCCTTCATATTGGCATAATTTCCGGATACCAACTGTTTTGCAATCCATCCATCCTCCTCTTCCACGCCATCGGACAACAGAAGCATGATGTTGCCCGCCTGCGCTTTTATTCGCTTACTGTCAAAATTGATGTTGCTGACAATGCCTATCGGCAAAGTAAAGGAGCGTATCCTTGACACGCTTTTTTCTCCTGCAAAAAAGGATGATGCCGCTCCGGCTTTAATAAATTCTGCTTCCCCCTGATACAAATCCACCTTTATAATATCTACCGTTGCAAGCGTTTCCTCGGCAGATTTTACCATCAACGAGGTATTTAACAGCTTGAGAGCCGCCTTCCACCCGAATCCTGCCGTGATCAGTTTCTTTAGTATCGTACACACCGTCATGCTGTCCAACGCGGCTCGTTTACCACGTCCCATGCCATCGGACAACAGCAGGTAGAAATTCCCCCTTCCATCATAAAAAGATGTCACCGTATCCCCATTAAACTGATTGCTTCCCGAAGCCTTCTGTGTCACCCCAAGCTGAACACCAAAAGACGGCGGTTCAAAAAAGGAAATACGCGTTAAATTCCTTGCATCTGCGGTAACAGGCTTGTCAAAAAAAACTCCGACATGATGCTCTAATAATTCAGCCAGTTCCCCCGCAGGAGGCGTGCTGCCCTGATAATACAAATCCACAAACAACCTGTCTTGCTCATCCCGCTGACAGCAGATCTGTTTTGGCGCATACCCTTCTTTGCTTAACTGCTCTGTCAAAAGATCCTCACAAGCCGCATCTGGATGAAACAAAATATCCACGCTTAAATCTTTTAGTAGCTGTGCTGTGGCTTCATACTGCTCTAACACCAGTGTTCTGGTTCGATTGGTCTGCCGCTGTTGCGCCGAAAGCTGGCCAAGCTGCCGATATGCCGCCGTAAATGTACGGTTCAAATCCTGCACACGCACACAATTTTCCCGTAGAAATTCCGGGAAGCTTTCTTCGTTAATCGCCACCTGACATCGCAGCATGCTGCCCAGACTGTCAAAGCTTTCCCGTGTCCTGTCGTAGTCGGCTCCATAACAGGAAAATCTGCGTTTACAGTTTCTGCACAACTGTCGCTCTACCTGAGCATAGACCTGTTCCAAATCCGGACGAACCTCTTTTTTTAGTACATCTGCTAATTCTGTCACACTCTCTGAAAGCATCTGCATTGCATCTGCCGCAAACTGCATACGCATCTGCATTCGATATTCTAATCGTCGATTTATCGAATCAATCTGTCCTGGCGGTCCGTGTGAAAATAAAATCTGTGGCAGAATCACCCGCTCCAACCAACTTTGTGGAATACACAGAAATGCTGCTACACCAATCATCGTACATAAAGACAGCGGCATCATCAAAAGCGGCTTAGCGTGTATCAGCACCAATAGATAATGCGACACCATCATACCCACTGCTGTATAAATCTTACCCCTTGGTGCAATAATTCCAGCCAGACAGCCGCCGAGCATCATAATTCCAGCTGATTCTAGGATACTCGTATCATAAAGCCATAGTCCAAATCCGCTTAAAATCCCACCTATTGCTCCTCCGATTGCCCCAAATCGATAAGCGCAGATCAATGTAATCAATACGCTGATAATTTGGGCAAGAGAAAATCCGCCAAACTGGTATCGTCCTAGCGATGCCGTCAGCAGAATTAGAAATATAACTGCCGCAATCCCCTGTGCATGACTATATTCTTCCATGGGCTTTCCAACACAAAAAGCTGTCGCAAGAATATCGGCTGCAATAAATACCACAAGCTGCAAAACCACACATACGATTCCCCTAAAAAAATCCATCAGAGAACCGTCTGTCATAAAATAGGTCAGCATCTCTTTGAACAACAAAATGCTGCCAAGTATGCCGGTCTGCCAGAATACCCCCATGTAATGCTTCGGAAGCGCTGTCATCTGCAAAATTCGTTTGCCGCCAATCCAGCCAACTAAAAACAACAGATAAAACAAACTTTCGCCGTCCAGTCCGTCAAAAAATTCACCAAATGTACACCCTATCAATCCTACAACCGAAAAAGGAAGCGGTACCGCCGCCGCTGCTACCATACCAAACCCATTCAGAAATCCCAATAGGGTGATTCTGGTCAGTAAAAAGCAGACGACCGCTACCAGCATATACCGAAATACAGTCTGTTTGTCGGGAACATTTTCCCTGACTGCCTGTCCGCCCTTTTTAGCCTGTACCATTGCTTTTTTCAACTTTGCCGTTAACATACTTGACACCTCCAAATAAATAAATTTTGTAAATATCATTATATGCCTCCGCTCTTGGAAATTATGTCACATTAACACGGCAGAAAAAAGTTTTTAAAAAACAAAGCGCATCCTCCTTTTTAGAAAGATGCGCTTAAAAATCTTATTCGCTTTTCGGAACTCTGTATTTTCCGGCTGTTGAAAGATATTTCATTCGGTTTTCTTCAGGTGTTCCTTCTCCCTGTGCAAACATTTTCTGCTGCATTTCCGGGTACCCCCAGCCGTCTACGCCACTTCTACGCAACGCGCCAAACATACGGTAAGTAAAGCCTTTATCCTTATGCTCCATATCCATCAGCCATTCTTTGGTTCTCTGACGATTGGTCTTGCCGTCAACTGGGCATTTGCTTTTTACAATCGGCATTTCTTTGGCTTTCGCTGCGGATCTAACATCCTTTTCCGGTGCAAATACAAGCGGACGAATGACAAACAAATCGCGTCGGCTTAAATATGCAATCGGCGCAAAACAGCCGATTCTGCCCTCCTGGAACAGATTCATGATAAAGGTTTCCACCACATCATCATAGTTGTGTCCAAGTGCCAGCTTGTTGCAGCCAAGTTCTTTCGTAAGCTCGTGCAGCGCACCACGGCGCATTCTTGCACACAGACTACATGGATTTTCCGCTTTAAATACATCAAATACAACCTCACCTATGTCGGTCGGCTTCACAATATATTCGATTCCAAGACTGTCACACATCTCTTTTACCGGCGAATAATCGGTATCCACGCCGCCAAATCTCGGGTCGAGGGTGATTGCAACAACCTCATAATCAATTCCAATAAACCGCTTCAAATAATGAAGTCCCTGTAACAATACCAGCGAATCCTTTCCTCCAGACACACCGACTGCGATTTTATCGCCATCTTCAATCAAATTAAATTCCTGTATTGCTTTTCGCATATATCCCAGCACACGCTGCATTGCATCTGCCATCTGTCATACTCCTTTTTCCTTATAAAATCTACGCTTATCATTATATAGTAATATGATAGGAATTGCAAGCACCAAAAAACATATTGTGCAAAATATATGCTTTTTCATTAGGAAGTGAATAAGAAACCGACAGATGGGAAAAATTGAAAAAGAAGGCTAATTTTGAAATGACTTTCAAGATTCAAAGAGAAATAAAGCAAAACAAAGAGAAAAAGAGAGTAAATGACCTATAAATTAAATTTTCAGCTAAAAAGCAGTTGACAAACGAATTTGAATCATATATAATATAACCGTTGCATCAAAGAAACAGGAGGATGAACAATATGTCTACTTATATGGCAAACCCGCAGAACGTAGAGCGCAAATGGCTCGTTCTGGACGCAACCGATAAACCGTTAGGTCGCGTAGCTACCGAAGCAGCAAAATTACTGCGTGGTAAACACAAAACCACCTTCACCCCGCATGTTGATTGTGGCGATTTCGTTATCATTGTTAACGCTTCCAAAGCTATCTTAACCGGTAACAAAGCAAACGACAAAATGCACCGTTGGCACACCGGCTGGATCGGCGGCTTAAAAGAGATCAGCTACGGCAAATTAATGGAAACCAACCCGGAGAAGGCTATGACCATCGCAGTTAAAGGTATGATCCCGGATACTGTTATCGGCAGAAAAGCTCTGACCCGCTTAAAAGTATACGCTGGTGCTGAGCACAACAACGCTGCTCAGAAACCGGAAGTTTATGAGTTTTAAGCTGAAAGGAGCAATTAGATTATGAATTACCAGACTAAACCGTACTTCTATGGCACCGGCCGCAGAAAAAGCTCTGTTGCAAGAGTTAGAGTTTATGCAGGCACCGGTAGCTTCAAAATCAACGGCAGAGATATCAACGAGTACTTCGGCCTTGAAACCTTAAAAACCATCGCTAGACAGCCGCTGGCATTAACCGATACCTTAGAGAAATTCGATATCGAGTGTAATGTTGCAGGTGGTGGCGTTTCTGGTCAGGCAGGCGCTATCCGTCACGGCTTATCCCGTGCTTTATTACAGTATGACGAAAACGCTCGTACCGTTCTGAAAAAAGCAGGCTTCTTAACCCGTGATCCGCGTATGAAAGAGCGTAAAAAATACGGTCTTAAAGCAGCTCGTAGAGCTCCGCAGTTCTCGAAACGCTGATTCTTTGCAGAATCTCTTACAAAGATACCTATCCCGCACAGATTTTTATCTGTGCGGTTTTTTTCGCAAAACAGTTGATTTAATAATCATTTTCCGCTATAATCATAAGAGAATGACGATTCTAGATCGTCAATATCAAAGGGGGATTTTGATTATGAAAATCACATTTATGGGTGCGGGCAGCACCGTATTTGCGCGCAATGTCATTGGAGACTGTATGTGCAGTGAAGCACTGCGCGACAGCGTATTTGCATTATATGACATCGACGGCGAACGCTTAAAAGAAAGTGAAACCATTCTGGAAGCTATGCGCAAAACAAAAGGTGACTATGGTAAAATTGAATGCTATTTAGGTGTGGAGCAGCGCAAAGATGCATTAAGAGATGCTGACTTTGTCGTTAATGCCATTCAGGTTGGCCTATATGATCCATGTACCATTATTGACTTTGAAGTTCCGAAAAAATACGGTCTGCGTCAGACCATCGGCGACACGCTGGGCATTGGCGGTATCATGCGTGCGCTGCGCACCATTCCGGTTATGGAAGACTTTGCACGCGATATGCAGGAAGTCTGCCCGAATGCTTTATTCTTAAACTACACCAACCCAATGGCAATGCTTGCAGGCTATATGCAGCGTTACACAGGTGTTAAAACTGTAGGCTTATGCCACAGTGTACAGGTATGCTCCTCCGGACTGTTGACCGACCTTGGCATGGAAGACAAGCTTGAAGGCCGCAAAGAACTGATTGCCGGTATCAACCACATGGCATGGCTGCTGGAAATCAAAGATAAAAACGGTGTTGACCTCTATCCTGAGATCAAATCCCGTATTGATGCAAAAATCGCCGATCCGGATTACTGCAATAAAGTCCGCTTGGAATACATCAAAAATTTCGGCTACTACTGCACCGAATCCAGCGAGCACAACTCGGAATATAACATGTTCTACATCAAAAGTAAATATCCGCAATTGATTGAACGCTACAATATCCCTTTAGACGAGTATCCACGCCGCTGTGTCAATCAGATTGAAGGCTGGAAGAAAGAATACGCTGAACTGATGGAAAATGGCGTCAAGGAACACGAACGTTCTCACGAATATGCTTCCCACATCATGGAAGCTATTGTAACCAGCAAACCGTATCAAATCGGCGGAAATGTGCTGAATACCGACCATTTAATTACCAACCTGCCAGCAGAAGCCTGTGTTGAGGTTCCGTGTCTGGTCAATGGCTATGGCATACATCCGTGTCATGTCGGTGCTTTGCCGGTACAGTGCGCTGCAATGAATATGACTAACATCAATGTTCAGCTACTGACCATCGAAGCTGCACGCACCCGCAAATTGGAGCATATCTATCAGGCTGCAATGCTTGATCCGCACACTGGAAGCGAACTGGATATTGATACCATCAAAAAGATGGTAGATGACCTGATCGCTGCACATGGCGATTTTCTGCCGAAATACAACTGATCAAAACAGATGTCCCCGATACCTAAGTATCGGGGATTTTTTATGTCCTATTATAAATCAGCATTCCAGCACTTCATTTGCGCTCGTACTGCTTTTCCAGCCACTTCTTTGGGGGTGATTTTGCTCTGAACCGCCATAGCAGCACCAATTCCGGCAGCTTCACCCATATAACGGCACATATGCTGCACCCGAATTGCCGATTGCGCAAAGAAATCCGAACCAGCGCATCGTCCGGCAACCAGCAGGTTGTGCACGCCTTTTACGACCAAGCTGCGATACGGCATGGAAAAATACCATTCTTCTCTCGGCAGGCTATGATCATAGTTCTTGCCCTGCAATGCAGCGAATTTTGTGCTTCCATGTACATCAATCTTGTAATCACTAACACTGATGCCATCCTCGAATTTTCGGTATGCAAAGATATCATCAATTGACAGATCGTACTCGCATACAATTCGTCTACTCTCACGGATACCCAGCATTGGTGCAATTTTGCTTAAACTGCTCTTTTCAAAACCGGGAATATACTTTTGATAAAACTTTGCACAACGCACAATCGCACGCTTTCCTTCATACAACCGATTACTGATAAACGCCGGATCCAACACATTTTCGCTGTTGCCAAGCTCTGGACAGTTAAAGTTCATTGCACTTGGATTACCCGGCATGGTAAACATCTGCACATAGTGCATGTCTTCTTCCGTTACCACACCATCTGCAATCGCCTGGTGAATCGCTGCATCAAATCCAGGGCAGCAACCGTTACCCCTGCATGTGGAAATCAGTGGCGGATAGGTCCATTCATCGGTCTGGCCGTTTGCACGGAGCCATGCACCGAATTTTTCCAAATCCACACCACTCATCTCATACCGCAGCGAAACCGACTGATTTTTCCCATTTGGACCGCCGCACTCATATGAAGCCCCAGACATCACCGACAGATCACCGTCACCCGTACAGTCGATAAACTGTTCCGCACAAATGGCTGCCAGACCGCCTTTATTATGTACAACTAAAGCAGTTATTTTCTGATCCTCCACCTGTGCATCTACAAGTTCTGTATCAAACAGCACCTGTACACCGGCTTCATGAACCATTTCCTCTAGCTCAATTTTCAGCATCTCGGTATCAAACCAGCTGGAATAGTTGCCATCACATTTATGAGCAAATCCTTTTTGGGTCAGACGGGTGCGAATTTCTTTTGATATGGCACTTTCTGCATTACCGCTTGGTGCACCCTCTGGCATAATCGGTGTAACAAGAGCCATTGTTTGCGAACCACCCAATGCACCATTGCGCTCTATAAGCAGCACCTTCTGTCCCATTCTTGCAGCTGCAATCGCTGCAATCACACCGGAAGTACCTCCACCAGCAACCGCAATATCTGCCTGATATATTGTCGAAATTTTTTTCGGATTCCAAGTCATTTCTTTCATAAGAATCCCCCCTTTTTACCCATTATAACATAAAAGCGAGCAAAAATCTTTGCCCTCTTTGTACTTTTCCCTGTATCTAATTTGACTTTCATGCAAAAATACCGTCTGCCAAAAGACAGACGGTATCCTTATTTAGTAAGTTTTGCAATACAGCAAACGGTATTAGGTAGATCAACTGAGGGAAAATCTAGATCATAGCTTCTCCCATTTGCCTGTCCAATCTGATTGGGGACATCAACCAAAATTCGTTTAAGTCCAAGCCTTGCAAGCCCCAGGCCATCCGCTTTTGCCATTGCTTCTTTGGCTGTCCAGATATGCGTAAATCGATCATTTTGATCTGCTCTATCTATTCCGCCATTGCAAAAAATCCATTCAGAATCGATACACACACGCTCTAACAGCGCATTGGATACGGCAATTGTTTTCTGCAAATCAATTCCAACCGGTATATCCGCAATCACAGCTGCCGCACCAGTACCAGTATGTGAAATGCTGAAATAAAGCGGACAATCCACAAAGACTGGTTTGCCGTTTAAATCCCAGCAGATTTGCGGCAAAGGCGTTGTATATAGTTCTGCAAGCAGCAGATAAGCAGACAGTCGCTGCTGCATCACGGATGGATTGCCGCTCATACGCTCCTGTAAAATCTGCGGACACTGTAACTTTGCCGCTTCAAACGCCTGTTCTGCTGGAAGAATTGATCCGACCGCAAACCGTATCATGCGCGATTCTCGGTGATAATCAGCAACATACCGTTTTTCACAGAAATCACAGCATCTTCATCTGTAAATTCATTGCTGACCCCAATCGGAAACAGATTGGTTAATGTGCCATTTGTTAGATTATATTTGCAACCTGAAATCGTCACACCTTCCGCTTGATCACCTGCACAGAAGATCGATAGATATCCATGCATATCACTGATACGAACAGAGTCATTTTTGATGGCAGTCATAATATTCTGCTTGCCAATCAAAAAGCCGCGTTTACCCAGCGAAGCAAGATAATAAAGCAACTGAATATTGGCAATGGTGTGGTCTTCCCGACCGCCCATACCGCCGTATAGCAGGAAAGTTTCATATTCTCTCTGCAATCCCTGTTTGAGCGCCGACAACATATCGGTATCATCCTTTTCACAAGGGAGCACAATCGGTTTAAGTTCATGCGGACAATATCCTAATGAATCAAAATCGCCGATCACCAGATCAGGAGTCAATCCCACATTCAGCACAACCTGCACACCACCATCAGCTGCAATCAACATATCATCTGCATGTGGTGCAAGTGGAAAAATCTGGCTGTATGCCATCTCCCCGGCACCGACAATATAGCAGGCTTTTTCTTTTATTTCAATTCCCATTCCTTAATTTCCTTTGCTTCTGCATACATGGTGCAATAGCTTTCATGGCGGGACGATTTAATCTTTCCCTCCTTGAGTGCTTCCAGCACCGCGCATCCTTTTTCTACCGTATGAGAACATCCGGTGAAATAGCAATCATTGAGATACGGCAAAAACTCTGGGAAACATTCCGCAAGTTCCTCCTTGCGGATCAGTTCATAACGCTCGGTCTCCATTGCACCAAAACCTGGCGTATCCACCACATAACTGCCAGTATCCCAGACTGGGTACAGCTGAGCCGTACGAGTGGTATGTCTGCCGCGTCCAAGTTTCTGGCTGATTTCACCTGTTTCCAAATGTAACTGTGGAAAAATTCGATTCAGCAGCGAGGATTTTCCAACGCCAGAATTGCCTGCAAATGCAATATTGCAGTTTTCTGCTGCGGTTATCTCCTGTAAATAGGTTTTGACTGCTTCCACGCCTTCCCCGCTCTCATTGCTGACTACAAACACTGGAAATCCAGAATGGATATAAATTTCAGCATACTCTTGTGCCGATACCAAATCACTTTTGGTAAATATCAAAACCGGCGTTACACCCTTATGTACACAAACTGCACACAGCTTGTCAATCACAATGGGGCTTGGAACAGGGGAGATTATGGATGAAAGAATAAACAAATGCGTCAGATTGGCAAGCTTCGGGCGGATAAACTGATTTCTACGTGGCAGAATCTTAGCAATTACTGCATCCGCCTGAATGGTATCCTTTTTAACTGCACCAGACTGCTCAATCAGCTCAATATCTACCAAATCACCCGGCAGTGGGGAAATATCCTTTTTCCGAAATTTCCCCCTTGCACTGCAATAGTGGGTTTCACTGCCGCATTTTACCTCATATAGTCCGCCGACACCTTTGATAATAATTCCTGTTTGTTCCATCCTCAGTTATCTTCCTCTTCGGATCTATCGGAAGATTCTTCAGAAGATGTTTCTTCAGATGAAGTTTCTTCAGAAGATGATTCTTCCGGACTTCCCATTACCAGCGATTCATTCGGACCACTTAAAATAGAAACCGTTTGCTGGTCATAGTTCACAGTATATTCAATATAAGTCGCACCGTTTACCATAACCGAAACCATACCGACGCCAGTTCCAGTGCAGGAAACCGTAAATTCTCTTGTTGTAGACGGAACAATATTCTTTTTAGAAACTGGAATTCCATCCGCATAAATATCAAATACTACCTGCTCATGCTTTGCACCTGCTGGAATCGGAACAGAAACATTAACAGTATGTTCTTCGATTTTCGACATGACCAGGTCACCGTTAATCGTACCCTGTAGGGAAGCAGTTTCTTCGATAAAGTTGATTTTGTAGGTCGCATACAGTTGTTTGCTTCCATTGACCGTGACGTATACCTTAAATACAGAATCCTGTTTGGAACCGTTCAAAGAGAATTGCATACTGGAGTTTTCACTTGGATTTGCCTTCTTGGTATCAACTTCTTTCCCGTCGAGCACGCCAGTGAAAGTGTAGGTACTGTCATCCGCATCACCCGGGAACTGAACTGTAACACCTACGGTATAATTTGGAGCCTCGCCATTGGAAAGATTCAGTGTAATGGTGCTGCCTTTTGCAACAACAGAACCCTTGGTCAAACTCTGTTCCACAACCGTACCTGCCTCTTTATCAGACGGAACCATAACAGTCATAACGGTAAAATCACTTAATTTAGCTCTTGCGTCGCTCTCTTTCAAGCCTACAACATCCGGAACTACAACAGTCTGCTGAGATTCACCCATCGAAACAAATAAAGTAATGCTGTCATTTAAGGTTATATTCTCGCCGTTTGCTGGGGTAGTGCTGATAATCTTTCCTTCACTAACCGATTCATCAAATTTCTGAATAACCGTGATATTATCTGAGGAAATCCCCATATCTGTCAATTTATCAATTGCATCCTGCTGATTAATATTCCGCAAGTCTGGCATGACAAGCTCCTGTAAACCATTGCTGATAGTCAGCTTGATTTCCGCGCTTTCCTTAACACTGGTGCCAGCCTCTGGATTGGTTTCCAGAATAATCCCAGCCTCATAATTGAGGGAAGATTCCTCAGCCACAATGATAAACTTAAATTTCGGATACTGTTCTGCTGCCTCCTCAACCGAAATACCAGTCAAATCAGGCAGACGGGTTTCGCCTGGACGATTGCCCAATCCTTTGAAGAAAATTCCAACTGCTACACCTGCAACAATCACACATGCAGCCGCAATACCACAAAGAATCGGCATGAGGTAGGAACGCTTTTTGTCATTTTCGGTTTTCACAGCTGTTTTCTTTTTCGCTTTCTCACCTGTTTTCATTTCTTCCTGCGACTCCTCCGATTCAATTTCCGTCTTGCAGTCTGCTTCCAAATACTGATAACCAAACTCAACATTCGGATTACGCTTAAATTCATCCAAATCTTTCAACATCTCTGCCGCACTCTGATAGCGCAAATCCGGATCTTTCTGCATGGCACGGGTAACAATTTCTTCCAAACCCTTTGGAATCTGCTCGTTCAATTCACGCGCCGGCTTTGCTTCATTACGAATATGCTGCATCGCAATACTAACCGGGGTATCACCATCAAACGGAACCGATCCCGTCAGCATCTCATAAAGCATAACGCCAACCGAATACAAATCAGAGCGCGGATCAGTATTTTCTCCTCCTCTTGCCTGTTCCGGCGAAATATAGTGGACCGAACCGACAGCCTTATTTCCTGCCATGGTGCGCCCATTAGCATCCCGCTGAAAACGCGCAATGCCAAAATCCATCACCTTAATGGTTCCAGACGGAGTTAACATGATATTCTGCGGTTTAATATCTCTATGGATAATTCCATTATCATGCGCATGCTGCAAAGCATGTAAAACCTGCATAATAAAATGCAAGGCCTCTTTCCAGTAAACGGTATGCTGCTGCGCAATGTATTCTTTCAGAGTAATACCGTAAATGTACTCCATGACGATATACTGCACGGTTTCACCCAAACCCACATCAAACACCTTGACGATATTCGGATGATTGAGTACAGTGATCGCTTTGGCTTCATTTCTAAATCGACGGCGAAGCTCGTCATTATTCACATACTCATCTTTTAAGATTTTAATTGCGACTTCACATTGCATCGACAGGTCATAAGCTTTATATACCACAGCCATTCCACCAAAGCCAATGACCTCTCGGATTTCATATCTTCCGTCCAATCGTTTTCCACAAAATTTGTCCATAGTCCTCTCCTTAGCGTTTGTCGATCAGCGCAGCGGTGATATTGTCTGTTCCACCACCCGCATTGGCTTTCTGAATCAATTTCAACGGAATCACACTGTCCTCTTCGGTACAGATAGTGTCTAATATTTCCTCATCGGAACACATATTGGTAAGACCATCCGAGCAAAGCAGCAACACCTGTCCTTCACTGAATTCAACCTCAATCAAATCCACATCCACCGTCGGCTCTACACCAACTGCTCGGGTTATTTTATTTTTATCCGGATGAGAAGCCATTTCCTCAGCGGTCAATTTTCCTTTCTCGTACAGATACTGTACCAGGGAATGATCCACCGTCAGCTGAGCAATATTTCCCCCTCCGATTAAATAAGCCCTGCTGTCACCAACATGCGCGATAAAACAACGGTTTCCTACTGTTAATGCAAGTACAACAGTTGTTCCCATGCCCGAAAAAATGGTATCCGAGCAGGATTTCTCATAAACTTCAGAATTTGCTTTTGCAATCGCCTGTAAAATGACCTGTGATGCGGTGTTTTCATCCACTGCACATTCCATAATACTGGCATTGAGTTCTCGTTTGATGGCATCTCTTGTCATCTGGCTTGCCACATTTCCACTGTTTTCACCGCCCATGCCGTCACATACAACCGCATAAGCAAGCTTTTGCGAAAAACATGAAAAATACAATGTATCCTGATTCATGCTGCGTTTCAAGCCTTTATCGGTACTGCCGTAAACCTTCAATGATCGTTACGCCTCCTCACTCTGTTCTCGACGCAGCTGTCCACAGGCGGCATTAATATCCGCTCCAAGTGTCCTGCGCACAGTCGCTGTAATACCATGATTATTCAGATATTGTTCAAAACGCCTGATATTCTGCTGCTCGCTTTTTCTATACTCCGTTTCCCGAATTTCATTGACTGGAATCAGATTGACATGGCAAAGCATGCCTTTTAGCAGTTTTACAAGCTGTGCTGCACATTCCTCACTGTCATTGAAATCACGAATCAACGCATATTCAAATGAAATACGCCGACCTGTATCCGCTGCATACTCCCGACACGCGGACAAAAGTTCTGCAATCGGATAAGTGTGATTTATTGGCATGGTCTGGCTGCGCATTTCATCAAACGGTGCATGCAGGGAAATTGAAAGAGTTAGTCCCATCTGTTCCTTTTGCAAATCTTTAATCCGCGGTACTATACCGCAGGTTGATAATGAAATATTGCGCATACCGATATTCAAACCGTTTTCATCCGAAATCATGCGCAAAAACTGAATCACATTATCATAATTGTCCAACGGTTCCCCAATACCCATCATAACAATATGTCCGATGCGCTCGCCAAGATCACGCTGTACAAAGTATACCTGCTCCAAAATCTCACTAACAGCAAGCCGTCTGACAAAGCCAGCTTTAGTAGATGCACAGAATGTGCACCCCATCTTACAGCCAACCTCACTTGAAATGCAGATACTGTATCCGTGATTATATTTCATCAAAACCGATTCAACCAGTTCCCCGTCTTCAAACTGTAACAAATATTTTCTGGTGCAGTCGATTTTAGATTCCAGTTTGCGAATCTGCTTTGCTGCGGTGATGGTGCAATTTTCCTCCAGAACCGCTATCAAATTTTTCGGCAAATTAGTCATCTGCGAAAAAGAAGTGACAAGCTTCTGATGCAGCCAAGAATAAATCTGTTTTGCCCGGAATTTTGGCTGCTTCAATTCCGCCAGATACCCTTCCAGTTGTGTATAGGTAAGGGATTTGATATCCATTTTGGTCATTTGTCGTTTCCTTATTTCTTTTGTAAACGAGCCAGATAGAACCCGTCACTTTGGGTAATCTGAGGAAGCAAGGTTATTCCGCAGACTTCCGAACTCCCGGTTAGCCCGGATAAATTCGGTTGTAATATAAAATCTGGATGTTCCTTTAAAAAACGCTCACAGATGTTTGTATTTTCCTGCTTATTAATGGTGCAGGTCGAATAAATCAGCGTTCCACCCGATTTGACATACCGTGCTGCATTACATAAAATCCGGTATTGTACTTCTGGAAGCGCTTTTACATCTGCTTCATCTTTTAAACGAATTTCTGGTTTTCTGCGCATAACACCCAGTCCGGAGCACGGTACATCACATAGCACCCGATCAAATTCACCAAGTGCTTCATTATATACCGCTGCATCTCCAATAGCAGGATGAATGCAGTTCAACCCCAGACGAGAAGCATTCTGCTTGATCAATGCAATCTTATGTTCATATAAATCAAACGAACAAATTTCGCCCTGATTGTGCATATCCATTGCCGCACCGATGCTCTTACCACCTGGTGCCGCGCAGAGATCCAAAATCCGCTCACCTGGCTTCGCTCCAAGTGAGCGCACACTCCACTGTGAGGAGATGTCCTGCACATAAAATCCACCTTTTTGATAAGCAGGCAATGTTTCAATGCTCTGTACTGTATCAATCACCGCCAGCGCATCGGGTAATCCATCAACCGTTTCCACTGAAAATCCTGCCTGTTCAAGTGTCTGCCTCAATTCAGGTGTTGAATTAACCAGTGGGTTCACCCTTAATACCATCTTTGGTGGATTGAGCATGGCAAGGGCGGTTTCCCTTGCAAACGCCAATCCATACTGTTTTTTCCAAAGAGATAAGATCCATTTTGGGCAGGATGTTTCAACTGATAACGCATACAAAGCGTCTTTTTTAACATCCGGCATCGGAAACTGTTTATTCTCCCGGATAAACCGGCGCAGCAGCGCATTAACAAAGCCCTTTGCACTTGCTTTTTTTGCATAAGAAATCAGTTTGACCGATTCATTAACCGCTGCGGAATCTGGAACCGTATCCATAAATTTTAATTGATATAGTCCCATACGCAGAATATTAACCACCTGCAAATCCAGTTTTTTAATTGGCTTGCCAGCATACTGACTGATACAGTAATCCAGCGTCACACTGCGCTCGAGCACACCGTAAAAAATCCGCGTGATAAATCCGATGTCGCGGCGGTCAAAATTCGTCTCTTTTACCATATGATCCAGCACAATTCCGGAATAAGCGCCTTTGCCGAATACACTACAAAGCCCGTCCAGCACAGCCTGTCTTGCTGTTTTCACAGATGCCAAATCAAGTCCACCTCCTTAACACAATAAGGGAATGGGGCAGTATATCACTGCCCTCTTCTGCTTTATCTTACCCTAAAACCGTATCAAGTTCCACTGCATGACCTCGCAGGAAGGACGCCGCGTCCATTCTTTTGCTGTTGTCAAATTGCACTTCGGTTAATTCCACACAGTGTCCATCCCCACATACAACAATGAGCTTATTTTTATTCTCCACCACGCTGCCTGCGGCTTTACTGGAAGTCAGTTTTGACAGATGGCTGTGATATACTTTCATGCGTTTGCCCAATACCTGTGTATAAGCGCATGGCCAGTCCGACATACCACAAATAAAATGATGCACTTCCGCAGCTGTTTTTCCAAAATCAATCTGCGCCTGCTCTTTCGACAGCATGGAAACATGGGAAGCCTCCCCCTCGTTCTGTGCGATACGCGGTGCAGTACCATTTTCCAGCATTGGAATTGTTTTTAATAATGTTTCAGCACCCAGCACTGCCATGCGATCAAACAATTCAGCAGCCGTTTCATCTACGCCAATCGGTGTTTTTTCCTGTAAAATAATATCGCCAGTATCTATGCCTTTTGCCATATACATAGTAGTGATGCCTGTTTCAGAATCACCGTTTAAAACACTCCACTGAATCGGTGCAGCACCACGATATTTTGGAAGCAAAGAACCGTGTATATTTACACAGCCCAGCGGTGGCATATTCAGCACCGCTTCCGGCAAAAGTTTGCCGTATGCCACAACTACAATCAAATCCGGATTCATTTCCCGAATCTGCTGCTGAACTTCTTCATTTTTCAGGGTTGTCGGCTGATATACCGGAATATCATGTGCCACAGCCAATTCCTTGACCGGAGAAAAGGTCATTTTGTGACCGCGTCCCTTCGGTTTATCCGGTTGGGTGAATACCGCCATGACATCATACTTCGCATCCAGCAATGCTTTTAAGCTGACTGCCGCAAAATCCGGCGTGCCCATATAGATGATTTTCATCTGCTTTTCTCCTTCAATCCTCAGCGTTTCGGAATTCTTCTGACTTTCACGACGGTTCCCTGCTGTTCTTTTGCACGCTCCATGAACAAAATACCGTCTAAATGGTCAATCTCATGGCACAATGCTCTTGCAAACAGCTCTTTGCCCTTGACTTCAAACCATTTTCCATTTCTATCCTGTGCGCGAACAGTAACTTTCATCGGACGCTCAACATCCATATAGACACCCGGGCTGGAAAGACAACCTTCCTGTCCAGTCTGTGAACCGCTTGTTTCGATAATTTCCGGATTGATAATCTCAATAATTCCATCACCGACATCAATAACAGCCATTCTGCGCAGCAAACCAACCTGCGGAGCTGCAAGACCAACGCCATCCGCTTTATACATTGTCTGCGCCATATCGTCCAGCACATCCCATAACTTCTGATTAAACTCAGTCACTGGGCGAGACTTCTTATGCAGAAGTTCATCAGTATCCTTCACAATATTGCGTAAAGCCATATCCATTTCCTTTCCTTTTTATCAAATCTTAAACCTGACCATTTATATCAATACTAAGTGTAATATTTTTATGTGAACTTTCGTTTAAGAATGCTTTTGCTGTTCGGGATAAAATCTCCCGAAACGCCTCATTACAGCGGCATTTCACCAGCACACGATAGCGATAGCGGTTACTCATACGGTGCAATGGTGACGGGGTAATCCCCAGCACACGCATTGTCAGCTTTCCTGCTGTGAATCCAGCCGCATTCTGATACAGCCGCGACACAAATTCATCTGCTGCCTGTCTGGTTTTTAATTCCTGCAAACCAGAAAATCCGATATTGCAGATATCACAGAATGGCGGATACAGCATTCCTTTCCGAAAGCTGATTTCGTAATCATAAAAAGCCTGATAATCCTGTCTTGCCGCAAACCGAATAACATCGTTATCTGGCGCATAGGTCTGAATAATTGCCCTTCCCGGAATCTCACTTCTTCCACTGCGCCCTACTACCTGACAAAGCAGAGAGAACACACGCTGCGGAGAACGATAATCCGGGGAAAATAACCCTTGATCGGCATTGATAACCCCAACCAGTGTCACTTTCGGAAAATCCAATCCCTTTGCAATCATCTGCGTTCCCACCATAATATCATACTTCCCGGCTGCAAAATCGGAAAATTTCTGCTCATACGCCAGTCTAGAACCGGTTGAATCGGTATCCATGCGCAGGATATGGGCATCTGGGAAAAGAGTTTCCAGTTCATTTTCGATTTTTTGAGTTCCTAAGCCTAAATACTTGAGGTATGCGCTCCCGCAATGCGGACAGATATTTACGGATGGATGCGAATAGCCACAATAATGACACATCAGCCTTCCATTTGCCTTATGATAGGTCAGCGGCACATCACAATTCGGACACTCCAACACTTCCTTACATTCCATACACTGCACCACGCTGCGGTATCCGCGACGATTAATCAGCAAAATGGACTGTTCCCCATTTTTCAGGTTCTCTGAAAGTTCAAATTGTAACTTTCTGCTACATGATAGAAAATTGCCAGCCTTTTCTTCTTCATTGAGGTCAATTAAGGTCACCTGTGGCAGCACAGCATTGCTATACCGCTCCTCTAAAGTAAACAGATGATACTTTCCCTTCTGCGCTTTGTAAAAACTTTCCACAGACGGTGTTGCTGAACCAAGAAGCAATACTGCTCCATGCTCAGCACAACGCAGCGCAGCAATCTCTCTGGCATGATACCGCGGTGCAGAATCGGATTTATAAGAGGCTTCTCCCTCCTCATCCAAAATGATAATTCCAATTTTAGCACACGGTGCAAACACCGCACTTCTCGTCCCAATAACGATCTGTGCTTCGCCTTTCTGTATACGCTTCCATTGCCGAAGCCGCTCCGACACTGACAAACCACTATGCAAGACAGCAACATGATCGCCAAATAGGCTTTCAAATCCGCCTACCATTTGTGGGGTTAAAGCAATCTCTGGAACCAGCATCATTGCTTGTTTTCCTGCATCCAACACCGCATCTATCAACTTGATATATACCTGCGTCTTGCCGCTGCCCGTAATGCCGTAAAGCAATGCAGCCTGTGGCAAACCGGTATTGCACAATTTTAGAATACCATTTGCGACACTTTGCTGCGCTTGTGACAAAACAATATCTTTTGGTGAGGAAACCGCCCATTTTTTGACCGCTTCAATTTCTACCGGTTTCTGATACACTTCCAGATAACCTTTTTCCAGCATATTGCGAGTAACTGCTTCGGTGATTCCGCAATAATAGCATACTTCTTTGACCGATGCACAACCCATCTGTTCCAGAAATTCGACCACCGGCCTTTGTTTTTCGGTTAAACGAACCCCAGTAAAATCAATCCGATCACACAGTTGCAGCATGCGCTCGGTTTTCTCTTTCACACGTTGCTTTAAAATATCTTCCTGCTGTACGATGCCTTTATCTACTAAGGAAAGTACAATTTTCTTATTTTCAGGAATTGATGCATAATCCAAAAGCGCATTGATCTGTGCCTGATGTCCGGATTTGCGCAGCAGCCGAAGCAATGTCTGCTCCATTGGTGTAAAATCATCCAAATTCAGAGTATTCAGATCTGCACAGACTGAATATGCCTGTTTGACATCAACATTTAACCCAAGCGGTAACACTGTGCGCACCGCTTCATACCAGGTACAGAAAGTATGCTCTTTCAGATAAGTGATAATATGAAACATTTCCTCGGTAACAATTGGCATTTCATCCAGTGCTGACAGAACAGATTTCAACTTATCCCGATCTGCAAGTTTGATGATGTCAAACACCAATCCCTGCACGCGCTTATTTGAACGACCAAACGGCACAATAACCCGGCAGCCCTTTTTCAAAACAGGGAGCATTTCCTGTGGAATCTGGTAGGAAAACAACTTATCAAAGCCGTAAGCAGCAGCTTCCACTGCCACCAATGCGGCAAGATTCTCTGTCATGACAGATTAATCTTCGGTAATCGGTGCTTCGTGCATTTTGTATTTTCCGTCGGAAAACTCTCTTACTGCGGTTTTAACCGGTTTTTCTTCCTGTGGCAGGTCGTTTGCCTCCAGTTCTTCCGCAACCTGACGCGCGCGTTTTGCAACAGCGATCACCAAAGAGTATACACTCTCTTCGTCGTGTAATAAGTCGGATGCTGCCGGACGGCTCATGGTAATCAGTTTTTCAGTTTTATTCATTTGCGTTAATTCCTTTCTTTCTTCAAAAATCTTATTGCTTGGTATAGCGGTTCAAAATTTCGGCAATCTCATTGGCTGCGCGAATAACATCATCGTTTACCACAACACAGTCACACTCTTTTGCATATTCGATCTCGCCGACTGCGGCAGCCATTCTCTTTTCGATGACCTCAGCAGTTTCGGTTCCACGACCAGTTAATCGTCTGCGCAGTTCCTCTATGCTCGGCGGCATGATAAAGATGGACACCGCATCCGGGTACGCCTTTTTCACCTGTCTTGCACCCTGCATTTCGATTTCCAGCAGAACATGTTCTCCGCGCTCCAGACGTTCAAATACTGGAGCTTTCGGCGTACCGTAGTAGTTTTCGCAATAGCAGGCATGCTCTAAAAGGGCATCCTCTGCAATCATCTGTTCAAACTCATCTTTTGAGACAAAATAATAATTTACCTTATCTACCTCACCCGGACGAGGTGCGCGGGTGGTCGCAGAAACCGAGAGAAATGTTTCGTTTTCATCCTGTAACAACTGCTTAATCAAGGTGCCTTTTCCGCTGCCGGACGGTCCAATTAAAATAGCAAGTGTTCCCTTTTTATTCATTATCTTCCTCCATTTCCTCCGATTCTTTCGGATCTTCATCCCGGTCGGAATCCTTATCCACAATACGATTGGATACCGTTTCAGGCTGTAATGCCGAAAGCACAACATGCTCACTGTCCATAATGATAACAGCACGGGTACGGCGTCCATAAGTAGCGTCGATCAAAGTGCCACGCTCTCTGGCGTCTTGGACAATTCGTTTAATCGGTGCGGATTCCGGACTGACTATCGCAATCATTCGGGATGCGGAAATCATATTGCCAAAACCGATATTGATAAGTTTCATAGCCTCACATCTTCCCATATTGCATGTATTTGCAGGGAAGCTCCTCCTTGCTTATATTTCAGAATCCTTATTCCACATTCTGAATTTGCTCGCGGATTTTTTCCAGTTCCGCTTTCATATTTACCACATGATTGGTCACAACAACATCCTGAACCTTGGAACCAAGTGTATTCATTTCGCGGTTAATCTCCTGAATCAGGAAATCAAGCTTTCTGCCAACAGCATCCGTCGATGCAATCAGCTGGCGGAACTGTGCCAGATGGCTGTGCAGACGAACGGTTTCTTCATCCACCGCGATTTTATCAGTCAGGATAGCCACTTCAGTCAGCACCCGCTGCTCATCGACATCCTTATTTTCCAAAATATCTTTGATTTTACCGTACAAACGGTCTTTATAACGCTCAATAATCGACGGCGTATAATTTTCAATCTTACAAACATAACCCTCAATAGTATCAAGTCTGCTGGATATATCCGCTTCCATGCGCTTGCCTTCCAGTTTGCGCATATCCACAAAATTCTGTGCTGCTTCCTGTAAAACAGTCAGCACATCATTCCAAATCTTATCAGCATCCTCAGTGGTTTTCTCCAGTGTAAAGATATCCGAAAAACGCGCCAGATCGCTTAATTTCAGATCGTCTTCAATACCAAGCGGCTCACACAGGCTGCGTAGTGCATCGGCATACCCTTTTGCCAGTGTTTCGTTAATGGAAACAACCGCATCCGATGCACTGACATGGTTAATCGAAACAGAAAGCTCCACTTTGCCGCGGGTAATCAGCTGCTGTAAATAGGATTTTCCCTTTTCTTCCAGATATCCGTAAGCGCGCGGAACCCGTGCGCTGTATTCAAAATAACGGTGGTTCACCGAACGTATTTCGCATAAAATATTCCGGCCATCAATCAACTGTTCGCCTCTGCCATAGCCGGTCATGCTAATCAGCATATTTTTGCTCCTCCCTCTTAAAAACATAATACTTTTCTATTATCAGTATACCACCATATCCCCCACAGCACAAGGCTTTGTAAACAATATATTCACTTTATTCATTTTTTGTTTACATATTTTATCTGCAATGGGTATACAATAAAAGTACGAGAAAATTACCGGACAAAACCGGAATATTTCAGGAGGAAATTGACTATGAAACCCAACATTTTACTGATCACTGTTGACCAGATGCGTGGTGACTGTCTTGGTGTTGCTGGACATCCAGATGTTAAAACACCATATCTGGATTATCTGGCATTAAATGGCGCATACTTTGAAAACGCCTACTCTGCCTGCCCTTCCTGCATTGCTGCGCGCTGTGGCTTAATGACAGGACTTCTTCCAGAACATCACGGCCGTGTCGGCTATCAAGACGGTGTTCCGTGGCGATACGAACATACCATGGCAGGTGAGCTTGCAAAACTCGGCTATCACACCGAAAATATCGGCAAACTGCATGTTTATCCGTTACGCAATTCAATTGGCTTCCATCACTCCGAACTGCATGACGGATATCTGCACTACTTACGCCGTCCGCAGACTCCATGCTATGAATATCAGCCATTGGCAGACGACTATCTGCACTTTATGAAGGACAAACTGGGTGCAAATGTTGACATTACCGATACTGGAATTGACTGCAACTCCTGGATTGCAAGACCTTGGCCGTTTGAAGAGCGTTACCATCCGACCAACTGGGTTGCAGAACGCTGCATTGATTTTATGCGCCGTCGTGACCATGACCAGCCTTTCTTCTTGCATGCGGGATTTGTTCGGCCGCATCCACCGTTTGATGCGCCGCAGTGCTATTTTGATTTATACCGTCATAAACAGCTGCGCCAGCCGGTTATCGGTGACTGGGCAGACTCGGAAACTTACAAAACCTCCGGTATGCTGTATAACAGTGCCGACGGCATTGCTAATCCGGACAACCAGAATGAAGCACTTATCGGCTACTATGCCTGCATCACCCATGTAGACCATCAGATTGGTCGCATCCTCTCCAAAATGAACATGCATAGTACTGATGAAGATTTAATCGTCATCTTTACTTCCGACCACGGTGAATTGCTCGGCGATCACCATACCTTCCGCAAAATCCGTGCGCAGGAAGGCAGCGTACATATCCCGTTCATCATTTGGAGCAATAACCGCAAATACATTCCAAAACCAGGTCAGCGCCTGACAGATGTTGTAGAATTGTGTGACATTATGCCGACCCTGCTGGAAGCTGCCGGCATAGCACCACAGGATATGCCACCGCTCGACGGTGTTTCTCTGCTTCCTGCAATGCAGGGCGATCACCAACCAGTGCGAGAATTCCTACACGGTGAGCACAGCGGCGGTTCCATCGGTAACCAGTACATCGTCACCGAACATGACAAGTACATCTGGTACACCCAGAGTGGAAAAGAGGAATATTTCAATCTGGATGCAGACCCGACCGAACTACATAACGCGATTCATGATCTAGAATGCCAAGAACGCATCGACTATCTACGCAGCTTACTGATCAAAGAACTGGCCGGCCGAGAAGAAGGGTATTCTGATGGCGAGAAGCTGATTCCAGGACAGCAGGAGCATGCAATTCTGCACTCTGTTTTAGGCTGATTTTTTAAAAAATTTTTAATTTGAACCGGCGGCATAAAAAGCTGCCGGTTTTTTGGTACGGTTGACAACTTCATGAAAACAGGTTAAAATAAGACACGTACGAAAGACCGTAATGTTTCATTTAGCATAAAATAAAGGATTAACAATCAATGAAAAAGACAGCAGCATACAATAACGAAAGTATCACCTCATTAAAGGGTGCTGACCGTGTCAGAAAACGCCCTGCCGTCATCTTCGGTTCAGACGGACTCGACGGCTGTGAGCATACTGTATTCGAGATTCTCTCCAACTCGATTGATGAGGCAAGAGAGGGCTTCGGCGATAAGATTATTTTAACCCGCTATAATGACCTGTCCATTGAAATCGAGGATTTCGGCCGCGGATGCCCGGTGGATTATAACCAGGGCGAACAGTGCTACAACTGGGAATTGATCTATTGTGAATTATATGCCGGTGGCAAATATCAGAACAATTCCGGAAGCAACTATGAATTTTCCTTAGGATTAAACGGACTTGGCTCTTGTGCAACCCAGTATTCTTCCGAATACATGGATGTCTGCATTCACCGTGATGGATATGAGTATACTCTGCATTTTGAAAAGGGTGAAAATATAGGCGGATTAGAGAAAAAACCGTATAAAGGCAGACAGACCGGAACCCGTCATAGATGGCGTCCAGACCTTGCGGTTTTCACCGACATCAACATTCCGACCGAATATTTCAAAGATGTCTTAAAACGGCAGGCCATCGTCAATAAAGGTCTTACCTTTGTATTCCGCAATCAGTTGGCAAACGGACAATTTGAAGAAGAAACCATCCTGTATGAAAATGGTATTGTTGACTATGTAAAAGAAATTGGCGGAAGCGATACATTCTGTGACATCCAGTACTGGGAAGCGGAGCGCGTCGGCCGTGATCGTGCAGACAAATCTGATTATAAGGTAAAACTATCCACCGCGGTCACCTTTTCCAATAAAGTGCAAATGACCGAATATTACCACAACTCCAGCTTTCTGGAATACGGTGGTTCTCCAGAACGCGCGGTAAGACAGGCGTTTACCTCCTTTATTGACAGTTATCTCAAACAGAACAACAAATACCTGAAAAATGAAAATAAAATCACCTATAATGATGTGGCCGACTGCCTGATTCTGGTTTCCTCCTCGTTTTCTACCCAGACTTCATATGAAAACCAAACCAAAAAAGCAATCACAAATAAATTCATCTATGAGGCGATGACCGAATTTTTAAAGCATCAACTGGAAATTTTTGCACTCGAAAACCCGGATGCTATGACAAAAATCTCTGACCAGATTTTAATCAACAAACGCAGCCGTGAAAATGCTGAAAAAACCCGTTTGAACATCAAAACCAAATTAAGCGGCGGTACCGATCTTGCCTCCCGTGTACAAAAATTTGTAGACTGTCGTACCAAAGACCTGTCCCGTCGTGAACTTTATATCGTAGAGGGTGATTCTGCACTTGGTTCGGTTAAACTCGGACGCGATGCAGAATTCCAAGCGGTTATCCCGGTACGCGGCAAAATCTTAAACTGTCTGAAAGCGGAATTCAACAAAATTTTCAATAATGAAATTATCACCGATCTCATGAAAATTTTAGGCTGTGGCATCGAAGTCACCACAAAAGCCAATAAAGATCTTTCCAACTTTGATCTTTCGGCACTGCGCTGGAATAAAATCATTATCTGTACCGATGCTGATGTTGACGGCTACCAGATTAGAACGCTGATTTTGACGATGCTCTATCGCCTAACCCCAACTTTAATCAAAGAGGGATATGTTTATATCGCAGAATCCCCATTATTTGAAATTACGACCAAAAGCAAATCTTATTTTGCCTACACCGAAAAGGAAAAACAGGATATCATCAAATCCTTAGGCAACACCAAATACAACATCCAACGCTCCAAAGGTCTTGGTGAAAACCAGCCGGAAATGATGTGGATGACCACTATGAATCCACAGACCCGCCGCCTCATCCGCGTTTCCTGGGAGGATGCCAAACGCACCATGGAAATGTTTGATATGTTGCTGGGTGATAATCTTCAGGGACGCAAGGATTATATTGCAGAAAACGGTCAGGATTATCTGGAACTGGCCGATATTTCATGAGGAGGATGATAGACCGTTATGGTAAGAAAAGCAAAACAATCAACCGCACATAAAACCGAATTTGACGCCTATATTGCTGGCGCTGGAACTGTTGTGGAACAGCCGATTACCGAAACGCTTGAACAGAACTATATGCCATATGCGATGAGTGTCATCATCTCTCGTGCGTTGCCGGAAATCGATGGATTTAAGCCATCCCACCGCAAACTGCTCTACACCATGTACAAAATGGGTTTACTGAACGGAAATCGCACCAAATCCGCTAATATTGTCGGTCAGACCATGCGCTTGAATCCGCATGGTGATGCGGCTATTTATGAAACAATGGTTCGTCTGTCCGCCGGATGTGAGGCGTTACTGCATCCGTATATCGACAGCAAGGGTAACTTTGGTAAGGCGTATTCTCGTGATATGCAGTATGCAGCATCCCGCTACACTGAAGCAAAGCTTGCAAAAATCTGCTCTGAAATTTTCTCAGATATCGATAAAAATACCGTTGACATGGTTCCAAACTACGACAACACCATGACCGAACCAGCACTGCTGCCAACTACCTATCCAGCAATTTTAGTCAATTCCAATGTCGGTATTGCAGTTTCAATGGCAAGCAATATCTGTCCATTCAATCTAAAGGAAATCTGTCAGACCACCATTGAACTCTTAAAAAACCCGGGACATGACATCACCTTAACCTTGCAGGGACCAGACTTCCCAGGCGGCGGCATCATTCTATATGACAAAGCCGAGCTGGAAAAGATCATCCGCACCGGGCGCGGCAGTATCAAGGTTAGAGCAAGATACAACTATGACAAAGCCAACAACTGTATTGAGGTCACGCAAATTCCACCGAGTACCACGATTGAAGCAATCATGGATAAAACCATCGACCTAATCAAACAGGGCAAAATCAAGGACATCACTGACATTCGTGATGAGACCGATCTTTCTGGCTTAAAATTGACCTTTGACTTAAAACGCGGGGTTGATCCGGATAGGCTCATGCAGATTCTCTACCGTTCTACCCCATTACAGGACACTTTTTCCTGCAACTTCAATGTCTTAATTAACGGATATCCGAAAGTTATGGGCATCCGTGAAATCTTAAACGAATGGATCATCTTCCGCACCAGCTGTGTCAGACGCAAAGTGAGCTTTGACCTGAAACAGAAACAGGAAAAGCTGCATCTGCTGCAAGGTCTAAAGAAAATCCTCATGGACATTGATAAAGCGATTAAAATCGTAAGGGAAACCGAAGAAGAAAAAGAAGTTGTTCCAAATCTGATGATCGGCTTTGGCATCGACGAAATACAAGCGGAATATGTTGCAGAAATCAAGCTACGCCACTTAAACCGAGAATATATTTTAAATCGTACCAACGAAATTGAATCGTTGGAAGAAACGATTGCGGATTTACAAGAAACTTTGAAGAAGGACAGCAAAGTTCGTGCTATCATCATCGCTGACTTAAAACGAGTCATGAAAGACCATATGCAGCCACGCAAGAGTATTTTCCTGTATGATGTGGATGAAGAAGAAGAAAACATTCCAGAAGAAATTCCAGATTATCCGGTCAACCTGTTCTTAACCAAAGAGGGATACTTCAAAAAAATCACACCGCAGTCGTTACGCATGAGTTCCAATCATAAGCTAAAAGAGGGCGACGAAATTATTCTGCATTTGGAGCAAACCAATGCTGTTTCTATGCTGATTTTCACAGACAAAGCACAGGTTTACAAAACCAGAGCCTGTGATTTTGACGACACCAAGGCAAGCGTATTCGGCGAATATCTGCCGGCTAAACTTGGTTTTGACTCGAATGAAAAAATTGTCGGCTTTATCACCACCAAAGACTATTCCGGTCATATTTTATTCTTCTTTGAAAATGGAAAAGCTGCTAAAGTTCCGCTTTCTTCTTATGAAACAAAAACCAACCGCAAAAAATTAACCAACGCATATTGTTCCAAATTCCCGCTGACCGCTATCTTCGACACAGCAAGTGGAAATCAATTCTTGATGGAATCCACTGACCACCGTTATCTGCTTGTTTTAGCGGATCAAATTCCTGAAAAAGCAACCCGTGACAGTCAGGGTGTCAATACTATGGCATTCCGCAAAAATAAATCGCTGCTCCGCGTCATAAGATATCAAGACGGCAGCTTTGTTAAACCGGAACGCTATACCACGGAAAAACTGCCAAGCACCGGTATGCTGCTTGCAGCAGCCGATAAACCGCATTTTGAAGACACACAACTTACACTGGGTGAATGAGAAAGGAAATGATACCATGAACAATAATTTCAAATCCATCGACCCGAAAGAAATCTCTGACAATCCGTTTACCTTAATTGGAAATGACTGGCTGTTAATTACCGCAGGCGATATGCAACATCACAACACCATGACAGCAAGCTGGGGTGGTGTCGGCGTTCTGTGGAACAAACCAGTTGCCACTGTTTATATCCGTCCGCAGCGTCATACCAAACAGTTTGTTGACAATGGTGATTATTTCACCCTGTCCGTGCTGCCAAATGAGATGCGTGATATTCTGACCTATTGTGGCAGAAATTCCGGAAAAGATGTTGATAAGGACAAAGAATGCAGCTTAACTCCGTTTATCGCTGCTGCAGACAATGAGCAGACCGTTGCTTATGAGCAGAGCCGCCTGATCTTAGTCTGTCGCAAACTGTATTCCGATAACCTCAAAGAAGAATGCTTCATCGATCCTTCGGTTGCTGAGAAAAACTATGCAGCAAAAGACTACCATCAAATGTATATCGGAGAAATTGTAAAAGTATTGGAAAAATAATCATCTAAAAGACATATAACAAAAACCGGCCTGCCTGTTACAGCAAGTCGGTTTTATTGTTTTTAAATCAAAACAAATGTCTAAAATCGGTGAATTATACACCTTTTTCAGCCTGTGGATAAACCAGTTTCTCCACCGGATAATCTTCCAGAACTTTCAAAAGCGGCAGAACATCCTTTTTGGCTGCGGCTAAATCATGATCGAGATAGTTGCCGCATTCCACTTTTTTGCTTCCCGGAATTTCACCCTCAAAATCAGCCACATACTGTAAACTTTCGCGTACCAGATTAATTGCAACCTCTGGTGCCATATCTCTTACCAAAAGATAAAAACCGGTTCTACATCCCATCGGCCCAACATATACCACCTGATTGCTTAAAGCACTGTTGCGTGCAAAGGTTGCAAATAAATGCTCAATGGTGTGCGCACTGCTGCTGGATAAATACACACCTCCGTTTGGGATAACCATTCTGACATCATAGGTGGTAATATCTCCGTCCACACGAGAAGTATACATACCGATTCCCATCACATCATGATTGACTGCAAAACTCTGAATTCTCTCCATATTTTCATCCTCCAATTTATTTTTCTCATTATACCATACTTTTTTATTTTATTCAATCAAAAGAGCCCATGGCGAGCAAAACCCACCATGGGCTAAAAAATCAAGCTAAATTATTTTAATGCAAATGCAATTGCAAGCGGTGCTTTCTCTGATTCATCATAATCCGGCATAGTTACCAGCAGACCATCTTCTTTGACCTCAAATGCAAGCTCTTTATTTCCATCAAGCAACGATACAGATTTTACTTCTTTCTGGGTAAATGGAATCAGAACCTGTTTTGCAATCTTGGTGTCATCCGATTCAATCAGCATAATGGCATAAACGGTATCATGTGTCTTGTTCTGGGTAAATCCAAAATCACCACAGCGATATGGCTCGACAAAACGCGTACCGTAGATTGCTTCGCCATTTACTTTCAGCCATGCGCCCAACTCACCTAAGATTTCAAATGCAGGTTTCGGCATTCTTCCGTCTGGCTGTGGAGCAACATTCAAAGCAAGGTTTCCACCTTTCACCACAACATCTACTAAAATGCTGAGTACCTGTCTTGCGCTCTTGTATTCATCGTTATAGGTATAGGAACAGCTTCTACCCAGCGTGATGAAGCTTTCCCACGGAATGCTCATCGGTTGTGCCGGAATCAGCTGCTCTGGAGTTACATAGTTCTCATACGGACCGCCGACGGTTCTGTCAGCAGAAATCAGCCATGGCTGATATTTTGCGCGAACTTCCTCAACAATACCACCTAAATCAATATCCTGTTTGTTTGCTTTGCAGACCCAACCAGCATCCAGCCACAAGATATCAATTCTGCCATATTTACTCATTAACTCTAAAATCTGATTGCGAGTGAAATCACAGAATTTCTGCCATTTTTCCGGATTTTCCTTCACATTATAGGACGGATTTCTGCCATGATCAAAACCATCAGCCAGTCTATCCTCCCAGTAATCTGGGCAACTCCAGTCAGCTTTTGAGAAGTATGTACCGACTGCCAAACCGCGTTTTCTTGCGGAATCAAACAGGTGTTTGCAAACATCAGCTCTCGGATTGGTCGAGAACGGACAGTCCTTGCCGGTAATCTTGTAGTCGGTATACTGGGTATCCCACATACAGAAGCCGTCGTGATGTTTGGTAGTAAACAGCATATACTTAAAGCCGTTATCTGCCATCAGTGCAGTCCACTCATCCGGATTGAAACGAATCGGATTAAAGGTTTTGTTTAAATCAAAATACTCTTTCTTAAACTGTTTTCTATCCTGCTGCCAGTCATTTGCATTTAAGGTCCAGTCTTCATCGCAGACACCCCATGATTCTACAATACCAATCTGGGAATATGGACCCCAGTGCATAATAAAGCCCAGTTTCTGATCTCTAAACCATTCCAGACGCTCCTGAATCAGCGGATCGGTCGGCTGAACATACGCCTCCTCGGTGCTGTAATTGTGGTGATAATAATCTTCTTCTTCATCTTGGACATCCTCTGTAACGATGTCATCCATTCTAAGATCTTCTGCCATTATAATTTCCCCCTTAAAAATTTATCAATCACCTATACCTTTCAGCCATAAGTAATGATCTCACTATCTATAACAAACAGCAATTTCTTGCATATTTTCTCAATATACGCCAACAAAAGATAAAGTCGGGCATACACGGGAATCTTTAATACGGATAATCAGTTTCTTTACATCAACCGCATCAAATTTTGCAATCTTTTTATAGCCGACAACGGTACCGGAATATACAACTTTCTGCTCGCCTGCTTCATTCTCAGCAATAATATCAAAGTTCTCAATACGCTGGCTTAATCTGATGTTTTCCTGAAGTACAACATGGGTAGCTAAAACCGGTTTTGGGAAGGTAATCGTTACATCCACAGCGGTATCGCCGTCTTTAGCCTTATAATATATATCATAACCTGCTGCTTTTGCATGCTCAATTTCACAGCCTGTTTCAGTGCTGGATGCCATAAATTCAGCGTTCTCTGCCAGGTTAACTGCAAAGGTCTTTCTTAAATACGCTCCAATTTCTTTCAGGCGCTTTACATCATTCTCATGAATCAAACCATCACGATCCGGCGGAAGATTCAGTAAAAAAGTACCATTTCCACCGACCGAGTTATAGTAGATATGTAATAACTCATCCAGAGAACGAACCTTGTCATCTTCACTGGCGTGGTAGAACCAGCCTGGACGAATTGAAGTGTTGACTTCAGCCGGATACCAGATTAAATCTGTTTCATTTTTCAAAGCCTCACGGCTGCCCAGATCACGGTCAGACGAGGTGATCTTGCGCTCTCTAAACTCTGCATCATCCGACTGCTGGCTTAATTCAGCAACCCTCTCAGCCATCGACAATCTTGCTGGAACAACACTCCACTCACTTTCACGTGTATCTCCAGCTTCATTACCACACCAGCGGACATCCGGACCACATACACTGATACCTGCGTTCGGCTGCAATTCACGAATACACTGATAATAACGCGCCCAGTCATAGACCTGCTTTTTACCGTTTGGACCTTCACCACAAGCACCATCAAACCATACGGAGAAGATTTCACCATATTCGGTCAAAAGTTCCGTCAGCTGATTGATAAAGTAATCATTATAGCTTTCTGTCCCATAAAGCTTGGAATTTCTATCCCACGGGGAAAGATACACACCAAATTTAATACCGCCTTTACGGCATGCATCCGCAACTTCGCGCACAATATCACCTTTTCCGTTCTTGTACAGGCTGGCACTAATGTTATGGGTATTATATTTGCTTGGCCATAAGCAGAAACCATCATGATGTTTGCAAGTCAACAGCAAACCTTTCATACCAGCTGCTTTTACTGCATCCACCCACTGATCTGCATCAAATTTCACCGGATTAAAAATTGCTGGATCTTCGGTACCTTCGCCCCACTCTTTATCGGTATAAGTATTCACGGTAAAATGTGCAAATGCGTAAAACTCCAACGATTGATGCGCAATCTGTCTTTCGTTTGGCACTACCTTTACTAATTCAAAATCAGTCATGATTCAAGCCTCCATTTATAATTCTGCCGGATCAAACAGTGCTCCGGACTCCAAATAACACACCGGAATATCTGAAACAAGGGGGATTATCCACGCTGACAGATACTTTATTCCTGCATTTTCGCTCTCCTGATGGCCAATTACAAACAAAGCAATATCTCGTCCAAAACCTGCGATGACCTGCTCCATACAGTCAACAACTTCCATCATATATCCCTTTTCCACAATTCCAAAACACATATATCGTTTTTAGTATACCTTGAAATCAAATTGAAGTCAAGAAACTATCCTGCTAAACTTACGCCGGAAATTTTGATTTTCTTGCTTTTTAAAAAAGAAAAACTTTGCCGCCTGTTTTCAGACAGCAAAGCCCTCATTGATAGATAAACAGATGCGAAAATAAAACATCACATCGAAAATTTTTATTTCAGATTTTGGAATGCTTCCTCGACTGCCTTTTCAACATCATCCGCATTTTCCGCAATCACCAGTACCATATAGTCACCGTTTTCCACAATACGGTAATCCTTGACAATATCATACTGTTCTGGCAGGTATCGCTCAAAGTTTTTTACCATTGCCTGCTGATACTTCATCAGTTCAGCTCGCGCTTCTTCCTTTTTGCCTTCCTTGGCCTTAACACCAATCACAGTGGTCGCGTGTACATTGGCTTTCGGGATTCTTCCGTAATACTCTTCAAAATTGGAAAAGTCTATACCGTATCCGGTCTTCATGGTGTTCATATCCATCTCGGCAAGCCAGTCATCTGCACCATTCATGATGTCTCGATACACGCCTTCAATGGTATCTGTCAGCGAAAAATTGCTATCTGGTTTGGATTCATTGTTTGCAGAGTTGCTGTTCATGTTATTATCATCTGGTGCAGTGATAGTACTGCTGTTTGATGAGAGATCAGATGATGCATTACTGGAGTTCTTATCATCCTTACTATTGCATCCGGTAAATACGGTCGACACTGCAAAAACAGATGCCAGCACTGCAATCCACAATTTGCTTTTTTTCATTGATTTACCCCTTTCTGCCCGGTTAAAATGCCGGGACAGTCTTATTGTAAATCAAAAGCATGCAAATATTCAAAATTGCTGCAATCATCCACACAAATCCTGTCATTTTTCGTTTAACACATCTATATGTGTCGTCCACAAGAACTTCGGCTGCACAGGAAATAATAAAAATTTATTTGAATGAATTGCCAATATTGACCGGGTTATGATATAATATGATTGATATGCCTAATTTGTTTCAGTATAAAGGAGCTGTCATGAAATCTTATCCGATTATTTTAGATACCGATCCGGGACTGGATGACGCCATCGCCATTGCCGTGCTTGCTGCATCTGCAAAGGAACGCCTTAACACCATTATAACAAGCTATGGTAATGTATCCCTTTCGCATACAACTGAAAACGCCCTGCGCTGCTGCAATCTATTTGAAGTTGCACCTTGTATCATCGCGGGAAGTGTTCATCCGTTAAACACCCAGAGTTATACCGACGCCACCCATATTCATGGTGCAGACGGATTGGCTGGGGTGACCATTCCTCCGGCTAATCTACCAGTTATAGATGAAAATCCCATTAACGCACTGTATCAACGCATTTGCTCACTGGACAAAGTGGATTACATCACATTAGGACCATTAACCAATCTTTGTCTGCTGCTGCAAAAATATCCGGATGTAAAACAAAGACTACATCATGTATACAGCATGGGCGGCGGCATTGCATTCGGCAATATTACCCCAGATGCAGAATTTAATATATACTGTGACCCAGCTGCAGCAAAGGCAGTTTGCGATGCACAATTAGTGCAGACTTTTGTGCCGCTGGACACTACCCATCAGGTTGTACTGTCCAAGGATGATATCGATACACTGACCCGTCTTAGAAGTATGAAGTCTGGATATATCAGACAGCTGTTGCTGAAAAATTATGAAACCAATGTGGAACAGGGAGAATCTGGCTGTATTTTGCATGATGCTTCGGCAGTCATTGCCTATCTGTTCCCAGAATGCTTTACTTTGGAATCCTGCACATTGACAGTCGATCCTATATCCGGGAAAATGATAAAATCAGCTGGAAATACACATATTATTACCACAAAAACCGATAAAAATCGCATTCTTGAAATTTTAAGTGAAGCACTGATCTAATATAAAGAGGAATTGAAATGGAAATTTTACAGACCTTACAGCAGGAATTCAGACTGCAAACAGAAATTACTGAAAACACTGTCCGCCTAATTGATGAGGGCAACACGATTCCGTTTATCGCCCGTTACCGCAAAGAGCAGACTGGCTCAATGGATGACCAGAAACTGCGTGAATTTTCCGAGCGCCTGACCTATCTACGCAATCTGGAAAAACGCAAAGAAGAAATTTCTGCATCCATCACCGAACAGGAAAAAATGACCGATGAACTCGCCGCAGCGATTGATAAGGCATCCACTTTATCTGCATTGGATGATATTTATCGGCCATATCGTCCCAAACGCCGCACCCGTGCATCCATTGCAGCAGAAAAAGGATTATCTCCGCTTGCTCAACTGTTAAATCAAGCCGATAATAACTGCAATCCGTTACAGGAAGCAGAAAAATTTATAAATGCAGAAAAAGAAGTACTTTCTGCCGAAGACGCTCTGCAAGGTGCTATGGATATCATCGCCGAGAAAATCTCCGACTCTGCCGTTATTCGTCAGGAATTGCGCAAATTCTTGGTTCGAAATGCACAAATCATGACCAAAGCTGTAACCGAAGATCCGGTATATCAAATGTATGCTGACTTTTCTGAACCAGTCATGAAAATTGCAAATCACCGCATTCTTGCCATTGACCGCGGCGAAAAAACCGGAGCGTTAAAAGTGTCGATTCAAACAGAAATCACAACCGCTCTCTCCCTAATCGGCCAGAAAATACTGCCGAAACAGGAAAACGCCTGCACCGAATATTTGAAATCCACCATCGCTGACAGCTATGACCGCTTATTATTCCCATCTCTGGAGCGTGAACTACGCAACACTTTAACCGAGCGTGCCTGCACTGACTCCATCAAGGTATTTGCTGAAAACCTAAAACAACTTCTCATGCAGCCACCGCTGAAGGATAAAAGTGTTCTGGGACTTGATCCTGGCTTTGCACACGGCTGTAAATGTGCTGTTGTTGATATCCATGGTAATGTACTGGATACCTGTGTCATCTATCCAACTCCACCAAGAGCCAATATTCCAGAGGCAAAACGCAGGGTACTGCAAATGATTCAACGCAATCATGTTACCGCTATTGCCATCGGAAACGGTACAGCATCCCGTGAAACCGAACAGTTTACCACTGATCTGCTGCGCGAAAACAATCTGAAAATCGGCTATATGATTATCTCTGAGGCTGGTGCTTCTGTGTACTCAGCATCTAAACTTGCCGCAGCTGAATTTCCAGATTATGATGTCGCACTGCGCAGTGCAGTATCCATTGCACGCAGAATGCAAGATCCGCTTGCTGAATTGATTAAAATTGACCCAAAAGCCATTGGTGTCGGCCAGTATCAGCACGATATGCCGCCGAAGCAGCTTGACGAGGCTTTAGGTGGAGTCGTCGAAGACTGCGTCAACTCGGTTGGTGTTGACTTAAATACTGCATCTGAAACTCTATTAACCTATATTGCAGGTATTGGACCAGCTGTTGCAAAAAATATTGTCACATTCCGCAAAGAAAATGGCGGATTCAAAAATCGCAAGCAGCTGCTCAAGGTCAACAAACTTGGCCCCAAAGCGTTCACGCAGTGCGCCGGCTTCCTACGCGTTTCTGGCTCAGACAATGTGCTGGACAATACCGCTGTACACCCAGAATCCTATGAAGCAGCCAACCAGTTGCTGACCTTATGTAACTATCAAATGGACGATGTTAAATCAGGCAATATTTGCGAACTGGACGAGCGTGCAAGAAAAATCGGATTCAAAAAAATCAGCGAATCGGTTGGTGTCGGTGAACCGACTGTTATCGACATTATTAAAGAATTACAGAAACCAGGGCGCGACCCGCGTGATGAACTGCCAAAACTGGTTCTGCGCAGCGATGTATTGGATATCAAAGATTTGCAAGTTGGCATGGAATTAAAAGGAACTGTCCGCAATCTAACTGATTTCGGCGCGTTTGTGGATATCGGTGTTCATGAGGCTGGACTGGTACACATTTCTCGCATCTGCAATCGATTTATCAAGCATCCGTCCGAGGTCTTAAAAGTTGGTCAGGTTGTCACCGTCTGGGTACACGAGATTGATTTAAAACGCGGTCGCATCGCGTTAACCATGAAAAGGTCTGTCATATGAAAAATAAAACTCATTTCATACTTCGCATCCTTGTAGGAATCGGCGTACCAGCAGTTATCATTGCTGGCATTGCGACACTATTTTTAAACGGTAGTCCATTTGCCTGTCCATTTTATACAATGACCGGACTTTACTGTCCAGGATGCGGCTCCGGACGGGCAGCAACTGCCATGGTGCATCTTGATTTTGCCACTGCATTTCGCCAGAATGCCATGTTTGTTATCCTTATCATTCCATGTGCATATTACTGCCTGAAACAATATGTCAAATTTGTTTTTAGAAAAGATATCATACCATGGAAGGATCTTCCAAAAAGGGGATATCAAGTAATTGTTATAGTATTTGTTCTGTTCTGGATTCTACGCAATATTCCTTTTTTCCCGTTCAATCTACTTGCACCAATATAAATATCTTTTTTTTTACAAGTTTATTGACAAATCATGTCTGATGTATTATAATAAGACTACACAGCAGTATACTAACCCGATAGCATACTGCATCATGTGAAACGAATTTTACATAAGGAGGCTTTTTATGAAAACCTGTCCAAATTGTCAATCATCAGTAAATGACAATGAATGCTTTTGTCCAAACTGCGGTAGCAAAGTTGATGCACAGCAGACTCCAGATGTCAATGCCAATAACAACAATACTCAGCCGAACTGTAATCAGCAGGCTGGTGGATACTATCCGCCACAGCAATCCGGCAATCAGGACATCAATACCACCCCGATCCTGGTATGGTCTATCATCAACCTGTTATTCTGCTGCATGCCGCTTGGTATTTGGTCTTTAATTTTATCGGTTACCTTAAACAAAAAACCGACTCGCCAAGAGGCTGAGAAAAATTACAAGACTGCAAAAATCATCTGTCTGGTTGGTACCATCTGTGGTGCAATATTCCAGATCGTTTATATTATTTTAATGGTAGTTGGTGCTATGGCAAACAGCACAACCTATTAAATCTGACACACAAAACAGATTGATAAATCATCCGGCGTACTCTTTTTTTGAGAGTACGCCTTTTTAACAGACTCCCCCTTTAGAAAGGCTTAATAACATGTTAGTTTCTATTTCCGGTGTCTCAAAATATTTTGGAGAACGCCTGATTTTACAAGACTTAAATCTTACCATCGAAGACAATGATCGTATCGGGTTAATTGGTGCAAACGGCACTGGAAAATCCACTTTGTTAAATATGCTCTGTGGTGACACCGAATACGACGTTGCGCAGGATCATTCTGGTATCAGCGTCAAAAATGGCGTTCATATCGGATTTCTTCGTCAGAACGCCGGATTAAGCAAGAACAACTCAATTTATGCCGAAATGCACAGCGTTTTTTCTGAACTCAATGCACTAGAAAAAGAACTGCGACAGATCGAGTCTGAAATGGCACAACTTACAGATCATAATTCTGAACAATATCAGAAACTCATGACTCAGTATTCCGAAAAATCGGTATATTTTGAACATCGAGAAGGATATCAGATCGACTTGAAAATCAAAACCGTTCTGACAGGCATGGGTTTCTCAGACAAAGCCTATGATTTCAATATTTCATCCTTATCCGGCGGTGAAAAAACAAGGCTTGCCCTTGCAAAGCTGCTTCTGGAAGAACCAGAACTTTTAATTCTTGACGAGCCGACCAACCATCTTGATTTCCGCACCTTAACATGGTTGGAAGATTACCTGCAAAACTATAAAGGTGGTTTGCTAATTGTATCTCACGACCGTTATTTTTTAGATAAAATGGTTTCAAAAATCTGGGATGTTGAGGATAAAACCGTTATTACCTATAAAGGAAATTATAGTAAGTATAAAATATTGCGAGAAGAACGCTTAAAACGGCTCGAAAAAGAATACGAACAACAGCAACAGGAAATTGCTGATTTGCAGGATTATATTGACCGTAATATGGCACGAGCCTCCACCGCCGCCAGTGCAAGAAGTCGGGTGCATAAGCTGGAAGCTATGGAACTGGTGGAAAAGCCACATATTGATCACCGTAAGGCACACTTCTCTTTTACCTATGAGCGTGAACCAGTCAAAGATATTCTGATTGCAGAAGGGCTGAAACTCAATGTTGGAATCGGAAATGATAAGCAGTGCCTGTTTGAAAATCTAAACCTGCATATCCGCCGTGCGGAAAAGGTAGCTATCATTGGCGAAAATGGCGTTGGTAAATCCACCCTGTTAAAATCTCTCATCGGCATTCTGCGTCAGCCTGGTGAAATTATATGGGGGCGCAATGTTACTTTAGGATATTACGATCAGGAAAATCAAAATCTTGATCCCAATAAAACGGTACTTCAGGAGCTGTGGGAGCGATATCCCACGATGCCAGAATGTGATGTCCGCAAAATCTTAGGTAGTGTCTTAATTACCGATGATAATGTATTTAAAAAAATCGGCGTCATCAGCGGTGGTGAAAAAGCCAAAGTTGGCATGGCTCTTTTAATGACTGAGCATCGTAATACACTATTGCTCGACGAGCCGACCAACCATCTTGATCTTCCAAGCAAAGAGGCATTGGAAGAAGGCTTGCAGGAATTTACTGGAACCTTAATTTTTGTCTCCCATGACCGTTATTTCTTGAATACCATTCCGAGTAAAATCATTGAACTTTCTGCGGTAAAAGGAGACCCGGATTCGCAAAAAATCACCGTATATGAAGGCAATTACGACTACTATATGGAACAAAAATCCATTGAGCAGCAGAAAATTGCCGCCGAAAAAGCCGCTGCTATCACGCCTGCACAGGAAAAAGAAGGTGCGAAAATCTATTATCGTTCAAAAGAGCAGCGACGAGAGGATACAAAGAAACGCAATCAGCTCAAGCAGCTTGAAGCAAATCTGGAGCAATTAGACGAGCAGATTGCCACAACAGAAGCCATAATTGCAGACCCGGAAAATGGCAATGATTTTGTCCTGCTGAACGAGCAGTGTGAGCTTTTGGAATCACTGAAACTGCAACATGAAGCTGCTATGGATGAATGGCTGATTTTAGCAGAAGAAGTAGAACAAATCAACAACCGCAATTAAATATGCAACAATAAAAGGCTTACCCAAAAGGATAAGCCCCATTAGGAAGTTTTTTGAGAGATACGGTACAGTCCCGTTTTTTGGGTGTGCCGTATCTTCTTTTTATGCAATAAAACAGCAGGTGCCGAAAAATCCCGACACCTGCTGATCTTTTTTATGCGTTTTCTTGCGGAGGTTTTAGGAGCCCACTCCTAACGATTGCACCGTTTTACGACTCTTGGGAGTGTAAACGGTATGCTCGCTATGGTGATGCAGACACTTTCTTCCTCAAGCCTTTCTCTTCTTTTGCTTCTTTTTCTTCATTTGGATTCTATATTCGTTATCCTTATGACTGTGAATTTTCATTCCCTAAGCGTTAAATATGTCCGAACAGGTTTAATACTCTCGTCAATTCTTAGCATCCTCCACAGGGGAAGACTTGGTGCTCCGTAACTGCCAAGATTACCTAAGTTTATTTTCCTCTCTTCAAATATATGAGCCCTCCAATAAACCACAGCACTGATAGTATCAAATGTAGAATAACTTGTTTTGTTATTCCATTATCACTTATTAAGACTGCTGTCAAAAGAGTAAGCACAGATAATCCCC
>JAHHTP010000067.1 GCA_020024615.1 Oscillospiraceae bacterium | reverse complement strand
GTGAAATGCAGTCTGCACTGTATCACATCGCAGGGATTCATTCTCACATATGCGCTTCCGAAAAAATTGCGCAGAAATACGATGCTATTTTACCGGAGATCCAAGATTCCAAGGAGAAATTATGGTATCTACTCACCAATGATGTTTCGGGAATTAAAGATGAGTATGAAGCAATGTTTGCACCTGCAGTAAAAAGAAACAAAAGAAGTCAAAAGGATGCAGTCAGAAAACGAATCAGATAGATAATCTACACGGATCAGCGGATCTCTCCCGAACAAACGAAATATCTAAGTCTTTGGTACTTGTCTCCAACAGAAGTTATAACGGCATTGTGGATGTGTTCGATTTAATGAATGCTATGGGGATTGTTCTACACGTTGGAAATACAGCAAGAATTATGATATGATTATTTTTGCAAACAAATAGATTGGAGAATCTGTATGAGAAAAATTGTACTTTATATTGCTATGAGTTTAGATGGATATATTGCAGACAAATCTGGCGGCGTAGGCTGGCTTGGCGGAGATGGAAGTGATCCTGAAAACTACGGAAGCTATCCCGAGTTTAGCGACACAGTAGACACGGTGATTCTGGGACATAATACCTATCATCAAATTATAACTGAGTTATCACCGGATAGCTGGCCCTATGAGGGGATGCAGTCCTATGTGCTGACTCACCATAAACTGGAAGATCAAAATGAAATTCATTTTATCAATACACCTATAGTCACTTTGTTGGACAAGCTAAAACAGCAAGATGGAAAGAATATTTGGCTCTGTGGTGGCGCAGAGATCATTAATCAGGCGCTAAAAGCCAATATCGTGGATGAACTTACGATTTCCATCTTGCCCATCCTGTTGGGAAACGGAATCCGTCTCTTCCGAACAAACGAAATACCTAAGACTTTGACCCTTATCTCCCAGAGAAGTTATAACGGCATTGTGGATGTGGTCTATCGGCCTAAGTAAAAAACATCAGTTTGGTTTTTATGTCTTTTTCCTTTGTTAAATACAGAAACATGAATTGCTGACCGCCTGTAAACCATTGATATGCCCTGTTTTTTGATATTCTATAATTACACCCCGAACATATCGAGTAGTCCGTAAAGACTACTCGATTTTTATACCTTTCTTAAGATACTGGTATAAACACTTGTACGGTATTGACTGTCTACTCAGGAGTGCGCAGAAAGTCAATTTATCAGATTCTGCAAAATGAAGGTAGATTCCTATATTGGAACCTCTCGCATATGCCGCTGATGATCGCATATTCTTATACCGGAGGGGATCGAATGAATTACAGCATTCAATACGGGAAAAATACTTGGGAGAACACCCGTGCTCCAAAAAGGAAATCCAGGGCGATAAACTGGGCAATTCTAATTCTTTCCGTCAGTATTGCTATGCAGTTGCTGCTCCCTGATCTTAGCAGACGTTTTTTTACAGAGGAATATGAGGCTTTTTCAAATGCAATAATGGTAGTGCAAAACACCAAAACCGATAGTTGGAGCGATAAATTAGTTACCTTCTGTCAGGAGATTCTCCATGGATACGAAAATTCCAATCCACTTTAAAGCCAGTGGATGTCTAATGTTGGCTGCTGCAGCTCTGTTGTTGCCAATGCGTTGGCTTTTAGCTTTTATGCTGTCCGTCACTGTCCATGAAACGGGACACTTAATTGCTATAAGCCTTGTTGGTGCAGAAATCCGTGAAATCTCTTTCCGCGGGATTGGCGCAGAAATCAATACAGGGGTACTTTTACCATGGCAGGAACTTTTATGCAGCATGGCGGGTCCGTTAGCTGGGAGTTTCCTTATTTTCGCAGTAAGAATATTTCCGGAAGCTGCAGTATGCGGACTGATGCAAACGGTTTTTAACCTGCTACCTGTCTATCCACTGGATGGAGGAAGAGCGCTTCGCGCGCTGTTTTTTTGCTTTTGGGAAGATTCGTTGGCTCAAAGGCTCTTTTTCATTACAGAATTTGTATTAAATATTGGTCTTATACTATACTGTGTTCGAAACATTGTCAGTGAAAAACAGAATATTCTATCCAGTATGCTGCTGTGTTTTTTGGTGTTTCGGCTGATTATCAGAAAAATACCTTGCAAAGAACGGTAACTCCGAGTACAATAGTCGTACTATAGAAATGAGGTATTGAATAATGACCGAGTTGCTGGAACGGATTCTTCCGACTGTGCAAAAACCCGCCCGATACACCGGCGGCGAATTTAATGAAGTCCAAAAAGATCTGTCTTCCGTCCGTGTTCGTGTTGCTTTTTGTTTCCCTGACACCTATGAAATTGGCATGTCCAATGTAGGTATGCGCATTTTATATGGCGTCATGAACGAGATGGATGGTGTCTGGTGTGAGCGCGTATTTGCCCCCTGGGCAGACATGGAAGATGCTATGCGTACCCATAATCTTCCCCTTTGGGCTCTGGAAAGTCGCTCTCCCGTGAAGGACTTCGATATGATTGCCTTCACCATCGGCTACGAAATGAGCTACACCAACATTCTCAATATGCTGAAGCTCTCTGGCATTCCTCTCCGCTCCTCTCAGCGGCAAGGGCTTAAAAACATCGTGTTTGCTGGTGGCGTCTGTGCCTTCAACCCTGAGCCTCTAGCAGACTTTGTTGATTTCTTCTCGCTTGGAGAAGGGGAGGAGAGTACCCCGGAAATCATCTCCCTTTATGATCGTGCCAAGCAGGAAGGCTGGAGCAAAGAGCAGTTCTTACTTGCTGTCTCCAAGCTTCCCGGCGTATATGTTCCTTCCTTTTATCAGCACATCTACAGAGAAGATGGTGTTCTGGAGAAAATCATCCCTCAGGAAGGTGCTCCTAAAACTGTTACAAAGCGAATTATTGAAGATCTGGATCATTCCTACTATCCCACCAAGATGAT
>JAHHTP010000066.1 GCA_020024615.1 Oscillospiraceae bacterium | reverse complement strand
TGTTTTTTCGGATGGTAAATGAACTTTCCGAAAAAGAAGGAGTTACGGAGAAACTCAAGGCAGAAAATCAGACGCTGTGGGTCCAGCGGATGAACAATATCCGTAACAGAGCTATGGAAATCGTAAACTCTGAACTTATTTACGCATAACTATTTTCAGGGGCGATCCTTCGGGATTGCCCCTGATTTTTTGTTTTATTCGATACTGGCATAAGGATAGCAAGCATCGCCTTTTGCCGTCAAAAGGCATTTCTTGGGGAAACCCAAACCCATTTTAAAGACAGGAAAGCACACAGTTTCTAAGAGAAAATTGTCCCTACGATGCATTTTGGCAAAAGCATTGTAGGGACAATTCAAGTTTATTTATCTTTCAAAACCGTAAAGTAGAGAGTTTGATCGAAACGCCGCTCTGGGCTGAGCTTTTGAATATAGCCTGGCGCAATAATTTCGTTGACAACATCTTTCGGGAGAATGGGGGTGACAGTTCTGTTAGAAGTCACATAGTTTCTCCACTTAGAACCACCTATTGCAAATTCTTTATCCGTTTGATTTCCGAATGCCATTTGTCTGTAAATATCAACAACACGGATTTTTCCGGATTTGCTTAGTTCCCAAAGGCATCTCGCCAGTCGAGCTGTAGCACGCATAGGGCGGCTCATTGTCTTTGCAGGATTACTTGCGCCGTCTACAAAGAGTCTGGAGAAAGCATAATCACTCCAAACTACAATGTCAAAAGCCTGGTCAGCAAGCAGGGGCGATTTGCCCTGCGTTTTCCAGATTGTCTGCATTAGTAGCGGTTTCTGGTGAGTATAGTATTCTTTTTGAAATGCGTCTATACTTTCGCACAGAGAGGACATCTTGTGTGTCATTTCATAGTCGTTGTCCCACATCTGAATTGAGGAGCAAGAGTCTTCAAAGATTTCTCGGATGTGGCGTGAATGATCCTTAACTGAATCAAACATACCCAAAGCACAGTACGAAGTAGTTGCAGATCGAATGACCAGTTCACAGCCCCACTTTTCTTCGGGCTGGTGGCTTGTTTGATCTGTGGGCAACACAGTCAGTTTCACTTCAAGAGGAGACAGATAGTTTCCGTTCACATCTCTCACAACCAGATCGATGCCATCAATGGCATCGAATGAATATTGCTGATAGGGTTCGTATACAGATTCAAAGCTGAAGTAAAGATCTTCCGCTTTTCTGTCAGCGCTGTTAAATACTTCTTTAATGGGAATCTCATCTGCGACAACACAGAGCTTGCCGTTAATATAATCAAGATGGATATAGATAGCCGGAATGTCATGGGCAAGCATATAACAAGCAGTGGCCGTTGGGAAGCTGGAGTTAAAGCAGTTCTTGCCCCAATGGTCATCGACAGATCTATTCGAATGCTCGATTCCAAATAAACCAGAGGCCATAAAAAATCCTTTCCGGAAAGACGTCAATTACTTGACGTCGGACTTCCTTGGTGATATAATATTTCTACATTTTAAAAACTGTGTATATTTAGCATATTGTAGCATGTTTTTTCAAAAAAAGAAAGGGGTCAGAATGAGAGCCGTAGACTTATTTGCCGGCTGTGGTGGACTTTCTCTGGGATTTCAGAAACAAGGATTTGAAATTGTTGCCGCCTTTGAATGGTGGGATGCTGCCGTGAAGTGTTACAAAGAAAACTTCAATCATCCTGTGATTAAGGCAGATTTGTCTGATCTGGAGACTGTAATTCCGATAGTTCAGGATTTGAAACCAGAGATAATCATTGGCGGACCACCCTGTCAGGATTTTTCACACGCCGGAAAGAGAATTGAGGCTAATCGAGCCGTCTTGACGGATTGTTACGCTGAGATTGTTGCAGCCGTCCAGCCTCATTGCTTTGTTATGGAGAATGTAGATCGAGCCAGAAACAGTAATGCATATGCAAGTGCAAGAGCGATTTTTAAGAGAGCTGGATATGGCTTAACCGAGGTTGTATTGGATGCCAGTAAATGTGGATCTCCTCAGAAGAGGAAGCGCTTTATCTGCTTCGGCATGCGTGGCGAGGAAGATGGCTTTGCGACCAATGCATTTCTTGAGCGCCAATCTGCTAAGTCGATGACATTGCGAGATTATTTTGGCGACAAATTGGGATTTGAATACTACTATCGTCATCCGAGAAACTATAATAGGCGTGCTGTTTTTTCAATTGATGAACCTGCTCCTACTATGAGAGGTGTTAACCGGCCTGTGCCCAAAGGCTACCCTGGTCATCCGAACGATGCTTGCCCGGTCAACGAAAATCTTCATGTACTAACCAGTAAAGAGCGAGCTTTGATTCAGACCTTCCCCGATGATTTCAAATGGATTGGAAGCAAGACTGATGTTGAGCAAATGATTGGAAATGCAGTCCCTGTCAATTTGGCGCAGTTTGTTGCTGAAACTGTAAAAATTGTACTGGGGGATCATCACAATGATTGATACAGTCGAGTTTACAAAATGGCTTGAACACAACACGACATATTCAAGTGCAGTCATTCGTGACACGGTATCTCGTGTTAAAAGAGCAGACAATATTTTAGAATGGAATGATGACGAGGTGTATCAATTCTATCTGGAACATGAGGAGCTTTACAAGTCACTTTCGGTATCTGTTCGTTCCCAACTCAAAAAAGCGGTTAAATTATACCGAACTTACAGAACAAGCAATAAATGACCAAAGGGCCTGTTACCTAAATTTTGAAAAGTCTATTGCTCAGTGTGTGTATGAATAAGGGTACAGTAGGTTATTAAAAATAGTATGTACCTGTTTTTTATTATTGTATCTTATATAAATTTATGGTATCAAGTTGCTCAAGGTAGCGAATAGAACGCCCTGTTTGCATATGTTATCACCGATGATAACATACTGATAACATCGTACAGTATAGGTTGTATATTACGAATAACTTAAATAATCAAAAGACGAGGATGCACATTTTCTAACAGAAAGTGTTTAAGTTGTGTTTCCTTGCGACGATTGGGAATATGCAGATATTTTGCCCTATTTTCTTGATCTTGGTCGGTTCGCT
>JAHHTP010000065.1 GCA_020024615.1 Oscillospiraceae bacterium | reverse complement strand
GCTTACCCCCTTTTGTCAACTGCTTTTTTCGTATTCTGTGTTTTGTATAAAAATATTAGATGATTTTATTATAAAACAGGTGATATATGATATTGAAGTATCTTTTTCTCTTTTTCTCCCGAACCCCTTGCCTTTTAATAGAAAGTGTGTTATAATTAAAAGCAACAAATGCGTCTGTAGCTCAGCTGGATAGAGCACTAGCCTCCGACGCTAGGTGTCGCTGGTTCGAATCCAGTCAGGCGCACCAAAGCCATGAATTCATAATTTGAGTTCGTGGCTTTTCTTTATTATATACATTATTAAAGCAAAAGGACATCCGTTTGGATGTCCTTTCCCTAATTTTATACTAAAAATTAATTTTCCTTAGGTGTGATATTTTCTTCTGCAATAGCATTATCTTTTTCTTCTAATTGCTCTTCTAACTCCTCATTATTACCCACAGCAAAGGTCGGAGCATCTTCAACACCAATTTCTTCTTTGTTTGCCTTTTTCTTTGCTTCCTTCTTTGGATCAATTCCTTCAAATACATAATCATTGCCTGGCAGAATTGCATTTAAAAGAATACCCACAATAGCAGCGATTGCCAGACCGGATAAACTAATGCTAGCTTCACCTACCATAAAGGAAATACCGCCTTCTGGTGTTGCAAACTTAAATCCGATTGCAGATACTAAAATGGCAGCAGCAATAATCATATTGCGGCTCTTAGTTAAGTCAACATGATTTTCTACCATATTTCTAACACCGATTGCAGAAATCATACCATACAATAGTACCGATACGCCACCGATGGTAGCAGCCGGAATCGAACCGATTACAGCAGATACACTCGGGAACATGGAAAGCACGATTGCAAAAACAGCTGCCAGCCGTACCACACGCGGATCATATACTTTGGTCAAAGCCAAAACGCCGGTATTCTCACCATAGGTAGTATTAGCTGGGCCACCAAACATTGCAGATAAGGCAGTTGCCAAACCGTCACCAATTAAGGTTCGGTGCAGACCTGGAGATGCTAAGAAATTGTTGCCAGTGGTCGCGCTGATTGCTGAAATGTCGCCGATATGTTCCATAACGGTAGCCAACGCAATCGGAACGATGGTAATAATTGCACTAATATTAAATTTTGCAAATGCAGACGGATGCAGTGGAATTCCAATAATATCACTGTTGAGCACAGCGCTAAAATCAACACGCCCCATGCAGATTGCCACAACATAAGAACCAATGACACCGATCATAATCGGAATGATTTTAATCATGCCCTTGCCGAAGATGTTGCAGACAATTATTAAAACAATCGCAACAAGCGCAATAATCCAGTCGGTGCTACAATTCACAATAGCAGTCGGTGCCAGGGTTAAACCGATTGCTATGATAATCGGACCAGTAACAATCGGTGGGAAAAATCGCATAACACGATGTACGCCGAACGCTTTGATCAGTCCAGCAAGCACCAAATAAACCAAACCAGATACCAATACACCGCCACATGCATAAGGCAGCATTTCTACATTTGGTTTGCCATCAATCATTGGTGCTACAATCGCATAACCACCCAGATATGCAAAGGAAGAACCTAAAAATGCCGGAACCTTACCTTTGGTGATCAAGTGGAATAAAAGTGTACCTATACCCGCCATCAATAAGGTGGTGGATACATCCAGTCCAGTAATCAGCGGCACTAAAATTGTCGCGCCAAACATGGCAAACATATGCTGCAATCCCAGCAGCAGCATTTTTGGAACGCCCAGTTTGCGAGCATCTGTGATCGGCTCATTGCCGACCGCTTGTTTTTCAACCATAAAAAGCCTCCTGTAAGAAAGATATATCCCGTCCGTAAAACGGGAAACGGCAATAAAAACAGATTGACATATCTCCAAATCTGATTTATAATAAACTTAGAAAATTGCCTGAAACGGCAGATTGGAGTATGTTAAATGAATCAAAATATCTTTGTAATGGATCATCCATTAATTCAACACAAAATTTCCATCCTGCGTAAAACCACCACTGGAACTAACGAATTTCGCAAACTAGTGGACGAAATCGCTATGTTGATGGGGTACGAAGCTCTGCGTGATTTACAGGTAGAAAATGTTGAAATCACCACTCCGATTGAAACCTGTCAGAGCCCGATGCTCTCCGGCAAAAAGCTGGCAGTTGTACCGATCCTGCGTGCCGGTCTTGGTATGGTAGGCGGCATTCTCTCGCTTGTCCCATCTGCAAAAGTTGGTCATATCGGATTGTATCGTGATGAAGTCACCCACGAACCACATGAATACTACTGCAAACTTCCAGAATCCATCGATGAACGAGAAATTGTTGTCGTAGACCCAATGCTTGCAACCGGCGGTTCTGCTGTGTCTGCAATTGATTTTATTAAACAGCGTGGTGGAAAAAATATTAAATTCATGTGCATCATCGCCGCTCCGGAAGGTTTGAAGCGTTTGGCTGACGCACATCCGGATATTCAGATTTATTGTGGACATTTAGACCGATGCCTAAACGAAAACGCATACATCTGCCCAGGTTTGGGAGATGCAGGCGACCGTATTTTCGGCACCAAATAATCTGTTTTGTTCAAACCTTATTCATTATATCAACTGCACTCTATAAAGTCAACTGTAAATTAAAAATGTTCCTTGGAAACTACCAAACTTTTTGAACATTTTTGAAACAACATTGATATCGTATATTTCTGAGGATGAGATTTCTTTGCTCCGGATGATGTCTGGTGCAGAAACTCATCTTTTTTCATAAAAGTATCATTTGTCCATCCCTTTTCAGATGTAAAAAGCGGATACCGCTCATACAAGCAGCATCCGCCTTATATTCATTTTTTATTGATTTGGTTGCAAATATTGGTATATTCCCGTTTAACAACCTTGTAGTACTCCAAACCTGTTTTTTGGCCAAATACCCGAATCACTCTGCGGTAAAGATCCTGTTTGCCAGATGCACCAACAATACAGTCGCACAGTTTATCCAAATCCTCACCCGCCTGCTCATCTGCAATATCCAATGCAGCAAGCAGCGTTTTTCTTGCAATTTCTTTGGAAACCGGGTCAATTTTTTTCGTTTCTTCTGAAGCTTTTACAGCCTGCCCCGACTTAGATTCAGTCTTTTTGTTTTCTTTCTTCGGCTGTTCTGGTTTGGATTCAGCCTTTTTGTTTTCTTTCTTTGGCTGTTCTGGTTTGGATTCAGCCTTTTGGTTTTCTTTCTTTGGCTGCTCCGGTTTGGATTCAGTCTTTTTGTTTTCCTGCTTCGGCTGTTCCGGTTTGGATTCAGCCTTTTGGTTTT
>JAHHTP010000064.1 GCA_020024615.1 Oscillospiraceae bacterium | reverse complement strand
GGCTTTCTTCGTCCAGATTCTGATAGCGAATGTACTCTGCGCCTACTGTAGACTCGCCATTTTCAGTGACCAGGCTGGTGAACATAAACTCCTCACCTTCGTGCAGATAAATCGTCAGTGTGTGCGTATCGCCAACTTTGGAAAAAACGGTAGTTTCATTATACAGGTCTGCCCACTGCGTAATCTCAGCACCCTTAATATAATAATTGGTTACCACACTGCTCAGTTCAGCAGCATCGCCATTGCGCACCCAGGTAATTTTGTCGTAATCACTGAGGTTGAACACTTCCTTATTGGCCTCGGAGTAGTTTGCGTTGCTCTCATCGTAGTAGTCATCACCGGGATGGGTATGCAAGGTAATGGTGTAGTTGCCGTCCTTGGCAACCTTGATATTCTGACCCTTGGCCGCAGTATCACCAATACCACCGGCGCCGGTGAACGCCTCATTTCCAGAAGCATCTTTGGCTGTTTCCAGATAGCCATAGCCGCGCTTGTGATGCCATTCAGTGTCAATGACAAACTGGAACTCGTCACCTTCATATAGATCGACGGTGATAGAATACTCATTGTCTCCGATTTTCTTCAATTTATGGGCATCTGAAATTGTTTTGCCCCAGTTGGAGGACATCAAAATATCGCCCTTGCCAGAGCCAACAATGGCCCAACTACGGGTGTCTTCTTCATATGCAGAGAAGCCAGCAAAAATCTTGGTATTTTCGGTAATGGGTTTGGTAAAATCAAATTCTACACTCATAGTAGGTGTTGCAAACCAACCAACGAAAGTCTGACCTTCTTTTTCGGGAGTCCAAGTAGTGGCATTGCCTCCTTCTGCGACTTCTTCTGTCTTCAGGACGCTGTCTCCATCCATGTATTCCACAGAGAACTTCGATCCATTGGCACAGCCTGCGAATAAAGAGAAAACCATTACGGCCGCCAATATTAAGGTGATCCATTTTGTTTTTTTCATATTCTATTCCTCCACTTTCAATTTGCTAAATCGGTTTAGCAAATTTAGTATAAAAAACGAAAACGGAATTGTCAATATCATTTGTCGCCCAATGTTCACTTTCAGCAATCACACCATTTTCTACATTGCTAATTTGGCTACTATGTCTATTTTTTTCTTGTGCCAATCCAGAAATTCAAAGGAAATATCCCATGCTGACCCATAGTTTCATTTTTCTCTCAGTCTAGTCGAATATAACCAAAAGCGGGCTGCACGAAAACGTATCCCCCTCCCCAACAAGTGCATGTTATCAAGCACGTCCACACCATAGTATTTTCCGGGCAAAGCGGGATTGGGAAAATCCATTTTTTCAAACTGCGTTGGTTGCAGCTTGATGGATTCTGCCAGCTCATAGGCAATAGGTACAGAAGGATAGTGCTGCAAATCCACAATAATATCCTGTCTGTCTCGGCAAACTCCTTCATAAGCGATACCAAATCTTTTATCGTGTGCAGATACCAGTGCTCATCGGCATAACAGAGCTCCCCTGTAATAGCAAAGCCCGTTTCAAGGTAATTCTGAAATACATATGCAATGCTCTTTTTGATAAAAGTCAAGTAGCGTACGGTTAGCTTAATTGGAATTTGGGATACCGGATTTTGTCTACGAAAATTAAGTACCGCAAAGCGTTCATAAAATTCTCCAACCCCCTTGCAAATAAATGTTTTTCGCAAACAGCTCAGCTTTTCCCCTTTTCCGGTTACGCCCCTGTTTACGCTTTCCCGGAAGCCGCATAAAGGCAAATATAAGGGAAACAACACAATGTTCCCAATGGTTATTTTTTCTGCTTGCTGTTTAACAAATGTTCAATATCAATTTACCAGTGGCCGTGATAAAATAAAAACGCAAAGGCCGATGCAATCAATTCGGAGGTGAACGATTGTGAAAATTGGTGAAGTAATTCGCAAATATAGAAAAGCAATGGAATTGACACAGGAAGAAATGGCAAGTCGTTTGGGCGTGACTGCTCCCGCAGTGAATAAATGGGAAAATGGCAATACCATGCCTGACATCACGCTCCTGGCACCGATTGCCCGGTTGCTGGAGGTATCATTGGATGAACTCCTTTCTTTCCGGGAAGAACTGACTACAGAGGAAATCCGAAAGTTGGTTCAAGAGGCAGATCGGAGATTTTCAGCACAATCCTATGAGGATGTTTTCAAGTGGATAAACGAACAAATTCAGCAGTACCCAAACTGCGAAGAGTTGATCTACAGTCTTGCATTGGAATTGGATGGACAGCGTCTGATACAGGAGATCCCTGAAAACGAGAAGTACGATGCCTTTATCCTAAGCTGCTATGAACGTCTGTTAAAAAGTAATGATGAAGCTATACGAACAGCTGCTGCAGATTCCCTGTACGGGTTTTATCTTCGCAAAGAACAATATGAAAAAGCACAAGATTATCTTGCTTTCTTTTCCAAGCAGAATCCGGAACGAAAACGAAAGCAAGCAGTGCTTTATGAAAAGGCGGGCAATCTGGAAAAAGCTTGTCAGACTTACGAGGAAATTCTGTTGGCGGATTACCAGATCCTGTCTGCTGTATTCAATAGCCTGTTTGTCATGCAATTACGGGGAAAAAATCTGGAAAAAGCTCAATATTATGCCGACAAAGGGAAAGCCCTTGCTCGGCTGTTTGAAATGGGAGAATACAATGTTTATGTTGCCGATTTGGAATTAGTCAAGGCGGAACAGAATCGGGAAAAAACACTTGCCTGCGTCCAGGGGATGTTAAGCAATATAGATAGTATCTATGCTTTTTCACATGCCCCATTGTATTCCCATATGGTATTTAAGCGTGCTGACCCGGCATTTATTGAAATATTCAAGCAAAAAATATTGGACAATCTTTGCTCTGATGAGAGTTTTTCATATATGAAAAATGATCCCAGATGGAAAGAATTAACAGAAAAAGTATGATATTCCACTTCCTATTTGGTAGCATATCATCCTTTTTATAGAAATGCCCCTTGTACAAATCGAAGATTTATGCGAGGGGTATATTTCACTTATGACTTTCCAAAGTCTGAATTGTTGGCACACTAAAATTCCCTTGTTTCAGCTCATAAGAGCAAAAACAGGAGAAAACGCATAAAAAATGAGGTTTCAAATGGCAGAAAACCTTACAAATAAAGTCTTTTTAGGAGGGTGTCAGATCAATATGTCTAATGATAAAATGATATTGGATAGTAAGATAATAAAATCGTCAAAAACTGCAGATTGAACTTATATTGGATAAGTTATCACATGGAAACGACTCTCCAAATACATATAGTTCCTTAGATCAGATATAATAATATAGCAGATCGGACGACTAATCTCTCTACGATCTGCCATATAATATGGGCGGCTTTGGTTGATTTCCTTTAACGCGCCTATTTTGTCCATATGATATCTTTTAATTTTTAATGAAAATTGGAAAGAAAGAAGTCCTAAAGCCATTACGGCTCTAGGACTTCTTTCTAGGATATCTGATTCATATCCAATGATGGCTCCCCCTGTTGGACTTGAACCAACGACCTGCGGATTAACAGTCCGTCGCTCTACCGACTGAGCTAAGGGGG
>JAHHTP010000063.1 GCA_020024615.1 Oscillospiraceae bacterium | reverse complement strand
GACGACCACGAACATCATCACCATGATGGAGAAAATGATGAGCATGTGTGGCTTTCTTTGATCAGAGCCAAGGCAGCCGTTCACGCAATGGCCGAACGTATCGCCGAAGCTGATTCCACCCATGCAAATGTTTATTTTTCCAATGCAGAAAAATACGAAGCGGAGCTTGAGTCGTTGGACCAAGCCTATCAGGAAACTGTAAATTCCAGTTCAGTCGACACACTTGTATTCACGGATCGTTTCCCCTTTTTCTATATGGCAGACGATTATGGCCTGAAGTATTATGCGGCATTCACTGGCTGTTCTGCAGAATCTGAGGCGAGCTTTGAAACAGTTGCTGTACTGGCACATAAAATCGATGATCTTGATCTAAAAAATGTGATCACCATTGAAAACAGAACGCATAAGATTCCGGAAACGGTTATTGAAAGCACCAAGGATAAGAACCAGAATATTTTGATGATGAACTCCTTGCAGTCTGTTACAGACAAGCAGATTATGGATGGCATGACTTATTTGGATGTTATGAAATCCAATCTGGATGTGTTGAAGACAGCATTGCAGTAAGAAACGGAGGCATCATATGGCATTATTCTCGTGTGAAAATGTCACGCTCGGATACGGAAATGAGCCAGTCCTAAAGGATCTTTCGTTTCATATCGATGAGGGCGACTACCTCTGCATTGTAGGAGAAAATGGTTCAGGAAAAACCACGCTTATGAAAACCTGTCTTGGGTTGTTACACCCGCTTTCTGGCAGAATTAGTTTGGGAGATGGATTAAAGGCAACAGAAATCGGATATCTTCCGCAGCAGACAACCATTCAAAGAGATTTCCCAGCATCATGCAAAGAAATCGTGCAGTCCGGCTGCTTGAATCGGTGCGGCTGGCGACCATTTTATAGCAAAGATGATAAACACAGAGCGATAGAAAATATTGAGAGAATGGGAATCACCCATTTGGCCAAACGCTGCTACAGTGAACTGTCCGGCGGCCAGCAGCAGAGAGTGCTGCTGGCCCGGGCACTTTGTGCGACCCAAAAGATTCTTCTGCTGGATGAGCCGGTAGCCGGGTTGGATTCCAATGTTACGGAAGAAATGTATGCTCTAATTCAACAGTTGAACAGTGATGGAATCACAATCATGATGATCACCCATGATATGCAGGCAGCGATTCAACACGCAACGCACATTTTGGATATTGGAAGACAGCCCGCCTTCTTTGGCACGCCCAAAGACTATCAAAGTATCGACCTGTGTATCCCTCATCAGGAGGTACACGCATGACTGATATTTTAAGCACTCTCACGATGTATTTTCAATATCCATTTGTTCGCAGGGCATTGGTTGTTGGCGTTCTGATTGCGTTTTGTGCATCCTTGCTCGGTGTTACATTGGTCCTGAAGCGTTTTTCGTTTATCGGCGATGGATTATCCCACGTGGCGTTTGGGATCATGTGTGTTGCTGCAATTATGCATATGACAAACGATATGCTACTGATCCTTCCTGTTACAATTGCTTGTGCTGTCTTTTTGCTTCATGGAGGCAATCGAGTCAAAATGAAGGGAGACGCAGCAATTGCAATGATGTCTGTCAGTGCGCTGGCCATCGGATATCTTTTAATGAATGTGTTTTCGGCATCAGCAAATGTTTCGGGAGATGTTTGTACCACGCTTTTCGGGTCAACCTCTATCCTAGCTTTGACCAACAGTCAGGTATGGCTCAGTATTTTTCTTTCAATTTTTGTAGTGTTTGTCTATATTTTGTTCTACAACAAAATATTTGCTGTTACCTTCGATGAGACATTTTCGGCAGCAACAGGATTAAATGTGAAAAAATATAATCTTCTGATTGCCGTTGTGATTGCTGTTATTATTGTTTTGGCAATGAAGCTGGTTGGTTCTCTTTTAATTTCTGCTTTAATCATTTTTCCGGCGCTGTCAGCAATGCGTGTTTTCAAGAATTATCGGTCGGTTATTATTTGCTCGTCGATTCTTTCTGTGATTTGTGCCGCTTTTGGTATTTTGATGGCCGTTGTTGCAGGAACACCGGTAGGCTCAACGATTGTAGCGGTTGATTTGGCTGCATTTTGGGTTGCATGTGTGATTGGGGGCATACGGCATGCGTAAGTCGTTTCTTTTGCTGCTAACCATAGCATTACCATTGACGATATTATTAAGTGGATGTGGTGGAAAAGAGGCCGACAAAGAAGTAGCTGATAGTTCTATCGATACACCAATCCAAATACAGCCAATCGATCCGCCGGTTTCCTCTAAATCCGAAGAAGCACAAGATCCAGAGGCTTCTCCCCCAAAAGAGAGCCTCGCACAAACAGAAGTCACAGGAACTCCAGAAGCTAGTGCTCCAGTAAACAATCCACCGTCTGCATCAATTCCCGAGGAACACCCAGATGTTGATATTGATTTGACGGGATTTAACGCAAACATGTTGTATGCTGAAGTTTTCAACATGGGAATGAATCCCGATGACTATAAAGGAAAAATTATTAGGATCACTGGAGATTTTGCTTGCTTTCCAAAGGATTTAGACAATAACGGAAATCCAATTTCTGACGAGGAGATATTCGTATGTCTAATCAGTGATGCGATGGCGTGCTGTCAAAGCGGTATCGAATTTATACCCGAGAAGGATTCACCGTTTTGGCAGGAACGTCCTACAGAAGGCAGTGAAATAACAATTACTGGGTTGTGCGATATTTTCTTGGACGAAAGTGGTTGGTTTACAACTATTCAACTTGACAACGCCAAAATAGATTAATAGAATAACCCCATATTTAAAAATATAGGAATGCGAGTTTACCTATAATTTAATACAATGAACGCCCCACTTCGAGAACTGAGCTGCTCCCCGTCAAGAGGACAGCGAAAAAATATAAAATTATCTTGGTCAGCAGCTTCGGCTGCTGGCCCTTTTTATGCGGCAAGATATTGCCGATGTTTTTCCATCGGCGTCAAAACACCCAGATTTCTCTGAACTCGTCTGGAGTTGTAGTAACCGATGTAACTACGAACCATATCAACCAGATCCTTCTTGCTAGTAAAACGATGCTCGTAATACTGTTCCCGCTTCAGAATGCCCCAGAAGCATTCCATTGGTCCGTTATCGATGCAATGGGCCACTCGTGACATACTTTGTGTCATGCCAGCCTTCACCAGCTTGTGGTAGAAGGTGCGGTTCGTATACTGGAAGCCTTGGTCAGAATGGCGGAGGGGATGGGCGTTTGGATTGCTCTGTAATGCCTTGTCAAAGGTTTTGAACACCAGTGTATTGTCATTTTGGTCACTAATTATAAAAGAAACAATGCGCCTATCGTAGAGATCCAGAATTGCACTGAGATAGAGCTTGTGTACCTCAATGCCTTCGTACCACTTGAATTCTGCTACATCGGTAAGCCACTTCTCGTTGGGTGCCTTTGCATGAAAATTTCGGTTCAAAAACTTTGACAGTGCAGATCCCAATAGCGTTAACAACGATTTCGCCGGAATCAAAAACTGGTTCAACGAGTTTTATGCCCGTGACACCAGCCGCAAAATCCGTGCCGTCCAGAAATCCAAAGGCGAAAAGGGTATCCCGCTGACGGTCAATG
>JAHHTP010000062.1 GCA_020024615.1 Oscillospiraceae bacterium | reverse complement strand
TTTCATAGAGATTTACAGATTCATTGCCCAGCCGTCCCATGCGAAGCAGTTTTTCATAGATGAAATCTACGATGTTCTGTGTATATCCATCACGTTTCAGAAATACCAAAACATCTCCCGGCAGTAACTTGTCCACCTTTTTCTCTTCTACTGTTTCGGTATTCATATCAAATACAACTGCAGTATAAAATTTAGAGAAAAAGATTTGTTCACCGGTTGTAAAGGCACCAATATGTGTAACCTCGGACACCGTTGAGGATTCTCCCAGGGATGCGCTGGAGGATGCCAACTTGTGAACATCGAATAGATTCATTTCCATAATGTAGGTATCTAACTCGGAAACTTCCTGAATATGCTTCTCTACAAGTTGTGTTTCGTCCTCATCTTCCGAGATTATTTCATCGTTCGGGACATGCAATCCGATTTTTCTATTCAACGCTTGCTCAAAAGTTTTCTTGCGATTTTTCTTGTGGGAGAAAATCTTTTCCTCGCAATCATACAGAAATACCACAATATTAGGAGCATTTAAGCATTGCATTGGATCAAATCTTTCGCTATGGATGTTGCCTACAACCAGAACATAATCATACTCGGTCTTATAGTCAAACCTGTTAGCGGTCACACAATCTATTTGACCGTTTTCAAAAAGCTCCGGATATACAAGCACCAGCAAATTCGCATAGTACGCCTTGGGTACAACAATAGCCAATTTGGACTCTTGATGTTGCCGGAGGAACGAATAGAGTGCGGTTGCCTTTGGGGTAGACTCTACATATTCCGTGTATTTATCTTCAATCCCACTCACAATCGGGAATAACACATCCTGTAGAGACGTTGATTCTTCGACAATTTCCCAAAGGGTGTCTATTCTTTTCCGAGGAGAAATTACCAGTGGATTGATTTTACCATCAGCAATAGCCTGTTCCATGGTATCCATCGAAAAAATAGCAGTATTAAGTAAATTAAGGAGTCCGTGAGCGGTAACTATAAAATCTTCTCTACGCTCCATTTGCAAGTTTGATTGTTTAACGGAAAGTAGCAGATTTCTTAGTTTGAAATACTCTGGCCATTGCCAGCCTCCGGAAAGTTTTGTAGGAATAACGTCATTGTTGATTATATTTGCTATCTGACGATGAAGTTCTGCTGTTAACGGATTTCGATGGCGGACAGGATTTCCCCCCTGTTCCAAGAATTTTTTGGTACAAGCAAAAAGGGAAGCGTCTTCATATAGCTCCAGTATGTGCTCTCCGATTCCAGCCTTAAAGGGGGATGTTACATGGGCAAAACGCAAAGTTTTTCTTCGCAGTAAGTCTGCTAATTCTGAACCGTTTTCGGTAAGGGATATTCCATTCAATACCAACAGTCCTACGACTTTATTGCTATGCTTATCTAAGATAAGATCCCGAGCTGCCGACATACGATTTGTAATTTTCAAAACAGGTTCTGCTTTTGTTGGATTGAGGCCCAGCTGATATTCTTCGCCACTATTTGTAAAATACGAAGCAGGAACAATATCCAGCAGTCCGATTTTTTTATTTTCTCCGTATCTGAGGGATACCTGCTTTGCTATCTCAAAAAAATAATCCCGTTCGCTTACAATCACAATAGATACGTCTATTTCAGCAGGAATTTCACTAACAGGAACCTCAAAAGCGTATGACAGGAACTCTTCACGGTTATTTTTGGACATTTTTACACCGCGCGCTCCAGTGGCGTGTGACTCCCCGTAATAGGGCTTAATCAAGTGTTTGTTTTTCTCGTATGGAGTGTAGAGGGTACTTTTCCCGTTTCTTCCTGTGCCATCCTGCTCAAGAACGATATATGACATCTTATCTCTAATTGTCGTTCCCTTCCAACGATAGCGCTGTCCATTGAATAGAACCATATCATCAATCCGCAGAGAGGATATCACATCTTCATTGGTAGAAAGGCTGTAGGAAAGGCAGCCCAAAGTCACCGCTATGATAGAGACAATATCAAAGCAGATTGATCCCGTGTGAAGTGCGAAATTGACAGAATGTTCTTTTGCAACCAGCGAATGGGCAAAAAACTCAAGATATTTTTCCAAAATTGTCTCTTTCGAAATATCAGAGTCCCCAAAATAAACATCACATTTGTTTTGGATTGCATTGATTAACTTATCGGATGTCATAATTCACACCTCCGTCTAATAATTAATTCATTAAAAGATCAAGGCATCTGATCATAAAATTTGCCATTTCTTCTATTGCTGGAATCGTTACAGAATTACCGAATTGTTTGTATCTTTGAGCATCAGGAATCCCTTCAGGGAAAGAAAACTCATCCACGCCTTGTTCGTTTACAAATGCATAATTAACAAAGCCTTGCAGCTTTCCCCACTCCATGGGTGTCATAACTCGGATACCTTTGTCGTTAAGGGGGGTCTTCTTTCCTTTAATTTCCATGCCGGCGATCCCTTCCCGAGGGTCGTAAATAAGATTTCGTTCACGGCCAGAACCACCGGTTGCCAAAAGAGTATTGGCAATCGGATGCTCAATACCATCAGCATTAACAACACGATAGCCAAATCCATAGCCTTTTCCTTCTTGGCGAGCTCGGTGCTTAATAAGAGTCTCTAAATACCCCGATGCCATATAGTATTTAGGTAGTACATCCTTTTCGAGGACATCGTTAAGATCACGGTAGATATAGTCCTGCCTTGAAAGAGGGAGCTGGTCAGGCAGAGTACTCAACTTTTCCGGCGCAAATCGTTCCGTATCAAATCCCATTATGTATGTTCTTGGCCGATTCTGTGGAACTCCAAAATCCCTTGAATTTCTTACGAAGCTTTTCGGATTATACCAAAGCTCTCCATCCTCTTTCTGTGAAACCCCGATGACATGGTAGCCCAGATCCTTCACCAGCTTATCCAGAATTGTTCGAAAAGTTTTTCCTTTGTCATGAGTCACCAAGCGATCAACATTCTCCAAGAAAAAAGCACACGGACGTGTCCGCCGCAAAATTTCTGCAATATGGAAAAAAATCTGGCCCTTTTCTTCGTTCTCAAATCCTTCCTGTAATCCTACTCTACTGAAGGTTTGGCACGGAAATCCAGCAAGCAATACATCATAATCAGTAGCTTCGGCAAGATTCTTAAATTCGTCTGATGTCAAGTCATGTTGGGGATCGTCACCGAAGATATGCTGGTAGGTTTTACATGCGTATTTATCCACTTCTGCTGATAACACATTTTCAAAGTGACCAGCCAACTCAAACCCCTTCCGAATACCGCCAATGCCAGCACAAAGATCGATTGTACGATATGGGCGTGGGGGGTATACTCGTAATTCATCCAAAATCATATCGACGCAAAATTGTAACTCTTTTACAATCTCATGGCCCCAAAAACGAAGAACAGTCCAGCCGCTATTTTGCAGCTTTTCCGTAATCTCCGCATCTCTTTGCATATTTTTTTCTATTTTGGGAATCCAGAAATCTCTGTTGCTTTTGATTTCGCGCTGTGCAACCTGCCAATTATATCCATGCCAAAAATCACCATCACAGAAAACAGCAATTCTTCTTGCGCGGAATGTAATATCTGGCTTTCCTAATACGGATTTATCATTGCGAGTAAATGTCGTAATGCCTTGTGCATTTAATGCAGCACACAGCTTATTCTCAAGAGCGGTATTACTGTTTCGCACATGACTCATATTCTTTTTTATTTCATCTTTTGTCTTTTTTCGAACCATGTACTTTACCTCACAATATAATAAAATTCAGATTAT
>JAHHTP010000061.1 GCA_020024615.1 Oscillospiraceae bacterium | reverse complement strand
AGCATCTGACTTTTAATCAGAGGGTCCGGAGTTCGAGTCTCCGGTGGTTCACTTAATAAGCATCTACAGTATTGTAGATGCTTTTAATTTTTTAAATTACCATGAATATTTGTATAAAAACTTTTGTTTTCACATTAGATATGATATAATAAATATAAACTATATCGTTTTTCGTGAAGGAGAATATGATCATGGAAAATAATAACATGAATCCGGAATTTACACCGGCTGAAAAAGAGCCGCATAATCCGGTGGAAAATCTGACTTTGGATCCGTTTGGTAATCAGCAGGAAGTAGATCAGGCAAAAGAAGAAGTGATGGCAGAAGCACCTGATTTTGCAGCTTCAAATTTCGCTGCACCGGCACAGGAACAAGAACAGACGCCTGCACCACAGGCAGATGAGCAGCCTGTATGGACCGCAGAAGAACCGACAGCACCACAGTATGATCCGTTTGGTCAGCAGAATCAGCAGGCACAGCAGCAACCTATTTTTACCCAGCAGCCGAACTATCAGGTTCCGCCGCAGATGATCATGCAGCCACCAGTAAGTCAGAAAAGCAAGATTGCAGCAGGTCTGCTTGGTATCTTCTTAGGTTCGTTTGGTGTACATAATTTCTATCTGGGTTACACTCAACGCGCAGTGATTCAGCTGTTAATCACTTTACTCAGCTGCTTTACATTGGCAATTGTTTCTCAGATCTGGAGTTTAGTTGAGAGCATTCAGATTTTGACTGGCTCAATCAATACTGATGGCAACGGAATGCCACTCGGCGACTAATAGAATATTGTAACCTGTCCGGCGGTAAAAACCGCCGGATTTTTATATAAAAAATAAACCCGCTACCTTTTTTGGGACAGCGGGTTTGATAATGTTTGAACTAAAATCAGAAGCCCATTCTTTCTTTGAATTCAGCAGCGCATTTTTTATAATCTGCGGTCGCATCTTCAATGGTAGCACCCTGTGTGGTGTAGTAAGCTTTGATTTTTGGCTCAGTGCCCGATGGACGTAGAACAACCTGTGTATTATCGGACAGAAAGAAGGAAAGAACATTGGATTTCGGCAGATCAATGGTGGATTTTTCACCGGTAGCAACATCAAAAGAGGTTTGTGCTTGATAGTCGTTGAATTTAACCAGTTTATGACCACCAATGGACTGTGGCGTATTGGTTCTCAAGTCATCCATAATTTCATTCATGCGTTGCATACCAGCAGAGCCTTCGCAGGTGAAGCTTTCCTGCTTGTGCAGATATACGCCGTATTTCGCATAGATGCTGTTTAATACATCCAGCAGAGATTTACCCTGTGTCTTGTAGTAAGCAGCCATCTCGCAGATTAGCATGGAAGCTACAACAGCATCTTTATCGCGTACATAAGTACCAGCTAAGTAGCCATAGCTTTCTTCAAAGCCGAAGATATAACGGTTTTCTTCGCTTTTTTCTTCTAACATGTGAATCTGCTCACCAATGTATTTGAATCCGGTCAGAACATCAATAATTTCTACACCGTAATCTTTTGCGATTGCAGAAGCGATTTCAGTGGTAACGATGGTCTTAACCGCAATTGGATTTTTCGGCATGGTTCCGAGTTTGGTTCTGCCTTCACAAACATATTGCAACATCATAGCACCGTTTTCGTTGCCGGTGATTAAAACATAGTTACCGTCTTTATCCGGTACAGCGATGCCTACACGGTCAGCATCCGGATCGGTAGCAAGCAGTAGGTCCGGTTTTTCGGTTTTGCACAACTCCAAGCCTAAATGCAGAGCTTCCGCAATTTCCGGATTCGGGAACGGGCAGGTTGGGAAGTTACCATCCGGCATTTCCTGCTCTTTGACAACAACAACATTTTCAACACCGCTTCTCTTTAAGATCTCTCTAACCGGAATATTGCCAGTGCCGTTTAATGGTGTGTATACAACTTTCAGGTTTGCTTTTTTAGTGATTTCTGGATCGATGTGCTGCGCGGAAACATTTTCATAGTAGGCTTCGATAACATCATTGGTGATGTATTTGATTTTGCCATCTGCTAAAGCTTCATCAAAATCAGCCATCCTAACACCTTCGAAGATGTCAACTTTATTGATCAGTTCAAGGATACGGTTTGCAGCATCACTGGTTACCTGACAACCATCAGCACCGTAAGCTTTGTAGCCATTGTATTTTGCCGGGTTGTGGCTTGCAGTAATCATAACACCTGCCTGGCATTTTAATTCACGAACAGCAAAGGATAAGCACGGAGTTGGCATTAGTTGTGCATAGATGTGAGCAGTAACGCCGTTGGCTGCCATAACGCGTGCAACCTCTTTTGCAAAGAGATCAGATTTGATACGGCTGTCGTAGCTGATTGCAATCGACGGATGCTCATAATTCTCATTTAAGTAGTTTGCCAGACCTTGTGTTGCTTTTCTGACAGTGTAGATATTCATGCGGTTGGTTCCAGCACCGATAACACCGCGCAGACCTCCTGTACCAAACTCCAGGTTCTGGTAAAAGCGATCCTGAATTGCATCAACATCGCCATTGATATTAGCAAGTTCGGCGGTTAAATCCGGGTCTTCCAGATTCTGTTTACACCAATCCTGATATAAGTCTAATTCCATCATGTTGTTCACCGTTTGTGCCCGTTGGAAAATACGGATACAAATATCCTTTCTGTATAATTTGTTATATTGAAAGCATCAGAATGATAGCTTACAAACTTGAATTATTCGATTAAATACAAAGAGATTTTTTGTTCTTCCAGATACTGCTTAATCTCATCAGCTATATTACTGCTCATGAAAATCGGGACGATTTTTGCATCCGGATGCTGTGTTTTGACTTCATCTAGGATTAAGGTCAGATTTTCTGTGTTGTATGTGGAAAGATCAATCTCTTTAAAGTTTGGTATACTGGAAAGTTGTTTTGGGTCAATACGAACTGCAACATTACGCAATCCGCTGATACCGCCCGGCGTACCGTCATATTGTTCGGTATTTTTTCCATAATAGCTTTCGGCGTCAAAGCAAAAGATTATTTCGCAGCCATTTGCTGCATCGGTCATCTTTCCGGCTAATTCTGATAACATATCTTGTCTGGAAATAGTACTATTTCCCTGATTTAGTTTGGATGTGTACTGCGTTGGGAAGATCATTTTATCTGCGATCAGGATATCGCAGCCAGCCTGTTTTAATTCGGTCGTAATATCAACCAGATATTGCTGTGTGCTCTTTTCGTAAGGATTCATCCACGGTTTACCACCCCTGTCAGGAGAATTGTCCAACCATGTATAGTTGGTATCTGCGTATTTGTAGGAAGTTTTGTAATCAACACTGGCCGCTTTTGGATCTTGCAGTGTTGCAAAAGAAACAGCTGCTTTTAAGCCTACTGCATGGATTTCATCCACTACAGCTGTTAAATCAAAAGCATTTGCAGAAATAGCATGGCATTTGGCTGCCAATTCGATATCCGATTGATATAAAATCTCTCCATTTGTATTTTTGACTTCAAATAATACAGCTTGGAAATTCTTCTCTTTTGCATTCTGAAGAAATTGCTCGCGCTTGGTATCGGATAAAATAACATCCAACGGCATAGTAACTGCACAGGACAGCTTCTGCTGTAATTCTTCAGGCTGCTTATTTGATGTAGATGATTCATCTAATGAGGAGTCATCCTGCTGATCTGATTCAAAAGAACTTTCCTTATCTGAGGAGCTTTCCATCGGAGAATTGGGATTGTTTGGTTTGTTGTCTTCAATCACATAACCGGTAATAATCAAGCCGAGTGAACTGACGGTTGCGATAATCAATACGGTGAGCAGAAAATTTAGAATAAACCGTTTGGCTCTTGCTTTTTTAGAATATCGGGCACTGTATCGAATGACTTTGCGATTTTGTTTCATATGATTTTTTACCCTCAATCAGATGTACACTGATCATATTGATTCGATATTATTTTAAA
>JAHHTP010000060.1 GCA_020024615.1 Oscillospiraceae bacterium | reverse complement strand
AAGACGGGGAAGCCGTGCCGGGCTGTGAACTGATTCGCACCCAGAGCATTGTCATCAAATAAGGAGGGCATTATGAGCAAGGTTATTTGCATTATGGGGGAATCTGGATCCGGCAAAACCACAGCAATGCGCAACCTGAACCCGGCAGAAACCTTTTACATTGATGCAGATAAAAAAGGGCTGTCCTGGCGCGGATGGCGCAAACAGTACAATCTGGAAAGTAAAAACTACATCTGCACCGATGACCCCAACACCGTTTTTATCCTGTTAAACCGAATCTCTAAAAATCAACTGCACATCAAAAATGTTGTGGTGGACACCATCAACGGCATTATGGTGGGGGATGAAATGCGGCGCAGCAAGGAAAAGGGATATGATAAATGGACTGATTTGGCAGCCTGTATCTGGGGCATTGTGGATGTTGCCTACACGCTGCGGGATGATTTGAATATCATCTTTTTAGCACACGCCCAAACAGAACGGGACGATTCCGGCTATCAGTTTACCCGAATCAAGACTTCCGGTAAAAAGCTGGACAAGATTTGTTTGGAAAGCAAATTCACCGTTGTGCTGTATGCCAAAACACGGGATGGACGGTATGTCTTTGAAACATCAGCCAATCATTCGACCGCAAAAACCCCAATGGGGATGTTTGAAACCAATGAAATTGAAAACGATGTCACCATCGTATTAAACGCTATGGAGGAATTTTAATTATGTTACAGATGCCACAGGGATACAAAGAACAAACCGCATTTGTTGGAGGATTTGAGCAGCTGCCGGCTGGCGGCTATGTCTGCAAAGTATTGGGTGTGAAAACCGAGGAGAAAGAGTATGGCGTTCGATTAAGCATCATGTTTGATATTATCGAGGCGGATGCTCGTGTGATCGATAAGTCGTATCGCTCCTATTTTAATACGCTGTACCAGAGCCGAAAACTTTCGGATGCGTCAGCAAAATGGCCAGCAAGCGGTATTCATCATATTTCCTTGCCGAACAAGGTCACCGAGAAGAAAGAACAGAATATGATTGGCTTCTTCAAAGGCTTTATTGAGGCGGTCAAATCTTCCAATCCAGGTTTTGTCTGCGGATTTGATACCGGCAACAGCTTCGATGAGCAGACCTTAAAAGGGATGATGTTTGGCGCAATCTTTGGCCGTGAGCAGTATCAAGACAATCAGGGCGAATTGAAATGGGGCATACATGTTGCAATGGTTCGTAGCGTTGAAACCATCAAGACCGGAGATTATAAGATTCCGGATGACAAGCCGCTTGCCAATACATCGGGATTTAACCCTGCAAATGCTGGATATGGTGCAGCACCAATGCCGGATATTTCTCAATATGAAATGCTGGATGTCAATCCGGCAACAGATGACGGTCTGCCATTTTGACAGATAAGGCAAGGCAGATATGAATGATCTGTTTGAACGCGCCAGACTGCCGATGCAGGAAGTCCTTGTCCGGTATGGTATCACACCAAATCGGGCTGGATTTATCATCTGCCCGTTTCATGCGGAAAAGACAGCATCCTGTAAAATATACGAGTATAGTTTTTACTGTTTCGGCTGCGGTGCTGGTGGGGATGCTGTGGCGTTTGTGTCCAGGATGGAAGACATATCCCCCAAACAAGCCGCCATTGAATTGGTGGGGGATACGCCCCAAAAACAGCTATCCTACATCGAACGCCGCCGACTGATTGATAACAAGCAGCAAAAGAAACGCAGCGAGTATGACAAGGTTCGACTGATTCGCAAGCTGCTAAAACTATGCCGGATTCTCAATCTGGCGGTCAGAATCCATTCACCAAGCTGTGAGCCGACAGGGCTGTGTTCCATCGGGCTTTTGCAGCTGGACAGGCTGGATTATTTGATAGAACGGGCGGATGAAATTCCGGTGGAAGAATTTGAGAAATATTATGGGGAGGAGGTGAAGGCGATTGAGCACGCTATTGGAAGATGTCTTTGATAAAGAGGCGTTTTATGCCTTGTTTGCGATTGATGATGAGATCACCAGAGAGCATCAAAAAAGCGAGATGAGGCAAAAGGCTTTGTCGGTACATAAAGCGAGGGAGTTTGACAAGCTGTACCGGCTGCATTATGCCGACTGGAAAGCGGATCAGCTCAAGCAAAACCCAACCGATATCAATAAGGTTCGCAGCAAGCTGGAACAAGACCAATACGGAAAAATTTTCAAGACCCGTGAAAATTTTATCATCATCTTAGATCATGACCCACATTTTAAAGGCACGCTGCGGCTAAACGAATTCACCGGCGGCAGAGAGTACTGCAAAAACGATGAAACCAGACCCTACACCGATACCGATGATGCAGAGGTTCGCTGCTATATTGAAAAAACATACGGCTTATCCGACTGCAAAAAGTTGGAAGATGCCATCATTATGAAGTTTGATAAAAGCAAATATCACCCGGTCAAAAAGAAAATCGAAAGCATTGTTTGGGATGGGCAGCACCGCATTGCAGAAATGCTTACAAAATATTTGGGGTGTGAGGATACGCCATACACACAAGAAGTCAGCCGAATTATTTTTCATTCTGCCATTATTCGCCTGTACAATCCCGGATGCAAAGCCGATTATATGCCGGTTTTAATCGGCAGTCAGGGCGAGGGCAAAAGCACCTTTGTGCGGATGCTAAACATCTGCGATGAATGGTTTCGAGAGGTAAGCGAATTTGAGGGACAGCGTGGCATGGAAGCGTTGGAAGGCGGTTGGGTCTGTGAGGTATCTGAGTTGCTGGCACTCAAACGCACCAAAGATGCCAATGCAGTCAAAGCCTATTTAACCCGACAGGCAGACACATACCGCAAGCCGTATGACAAATATGTGACGGTATCCCCACGAAAATGTATCTTTATCGGCACGACCAACACCGAACAGTTTCTAAATGACCCGACCGGCGGCAGACGATACCTGCCGGTCAAGGTGGGGAAAGGAAATATCTGGAAGGATGTAGAGCTGTTCAAAGCGGATGTGCTGCAATGCTGGGCAGAAGCGTATGCGGATTATCAAGCTGGCAGGGCGAGTACCATCGAAAAACCAGAGTTGCGTGAAGAAATCAAACAGCACCAGGAAGCAGCGCAGGAAGATGATTGGCGAATTGGTACCATCTCCGATTATCTGGTGGACAAGCGTGTGGTGTGTGTCAAGCAGATCTGGGATGAAGCGTTGCATATGCCATACCCACCGACACGCCGTGACAGTGCGGAAATCTCCCAGTTGATGCAGCAGTTCCCGGAATGGAAAAAGAAACCATACCCAATTAAAATCCCAAAATTGGGAAGTCAGAGAGTATGGGAGAGAGTAAAAAAATCACCTATATTTGATGAAAGTAATTGGGATGAAATATGATGAAATCCGGCAGTAAATTATTATTTGGGAGTTGTTAGGAGTAGTTGGGAGTTACCTTAGGAGTAGTGAAAAACATAGTGTTTATGTAACTTTTTAGCGTTTTACTCCTATTACTCCCAAGAAATCCACATAACCTTATTAAATAATTTAATTTGTACAAATAATTTGATTTTATATTATATAAGACAGATGGGTAGTTATGGGAGTTTGGGAGTTGTTTCTATATACGGAGAGGAGGGGAATATGCAGCTTTATGATTATCAGTTAGATTTGATTGACCAGGTCAGAGCCGCATGGTCTGCTGGAAAGAGTGCGGTGTGTGTCAAGCAGATCTGGGATGAAGCGTCAAAATTCGATTCGGGTTCCTGGATTTGGAAAACAAAAGGTGTGGGAGAGGGAAAAACATCACTTGTGTTTGAGGAAGAAAATTGGGTTGAAGTGTAATTTAGTAGCTATTTTTATTACATAGTTCCATCTTGGTTCCGAATTAGTTCCATGTTGGTTCCGAGATTTATCCGCATTTTATCTATGTTTTTTTATTGTGGAACCAGCGGAACCAGAAAAACACCATAAGTTTATTGAACCTTTTAATTTGTACAAAATATTTGCTTTTATATTATATAAGACAGATGGGTTCCTTTGGTTCCTTGGTTCCAGGATGAGAAGAATGGTAGTTTTGGTAGTTAGTTAGTAGTCACATCAGTAGTTAGAAAAAACATAGTGTTTTCCTAATCATTTTGATATTTGACTACTAAGACTACTATGTTTTTGCCATAACTTGATTGAATGATTTAATTTGTACAAATAATTTGATTTTATATTATATAAGAC
>JAHHTP010000059.1 GCA_020024615.1 Oscillospiraceae bacterium | reverse complement strand
CTAATGACATTATATCCATTAGGCACTGCTGTTACAATTTCAATATACCACTACATTCCCAATGTTATGGAACATAAAATCCTTGCATGCTATATAGCTTTCGATTGGCGTATTTTTCGATTGCAGATTATTCCCACATATTGATTTCCAGACTATGCGAGCAGTTCTTTTACTCTTCGCTGTACCTGCTTTTCGATCAATCTCAGACGATCATCTGGCAGATTATAGCGGGAATGCTTTTTGAATTTAAAGTTCAGCAAATGCTGCAAACCCTCTTTGTGGGCAGGGGTCAATACTTCTTTCGCCACAGCTACAAAATCATCATATACACAAGGCAGCATTGTGTCGGCATAAGATGTAAGTGCTTCATGAGAAGCCAAATCACGCTCACCGGCGTAATTAAAAAGGCCATTGCCGTGGTCAAATAAAGGGGCAGGAGCAACAATCTTATTGGCTTTATTATCAATTAAAAAGCCAAAATTTTCAAAATGTCTGTCTGTGTTAAAAATCAGGGCATCCAGCACAAGCATATCATCCAGCGCTGCTACAAAGTTATTGCCGAGACTTTCGTAATACGCTCTTACTGCCTTCATTCCACCTGATGTGACAACTCTGCCAACCGGAAGAAATGCAAACTCTTTACTGGTAAATAAATCACAGGTAGAGCATAGTTTGCCGCTCCATTTAGAAAGGCCGTAAGGAATTGCATCAATACCCATGGCTGTTGCAATTTGGTGTGCATAAAATTCTGAGTAGGGTTCATTTCCTGTATTTGATGCGCCGGATGTGCCTCCTTTATAAAGCTTTACCTGACCGCCAATTCTGCGCCAACATTTGGGAAGCATACCATTGGTCGTAAATTCTGGAGAAGATCCCACAGAGCCTCGAATGCTGCTGCCACAGCCTGTAAAAGCAATCAGAGCAAGAATTTGGCTGAATCGATTATCATAAAGATTATAGCGATCAAACTTACCCTCAAAGCCATCTTCTACAACCCAATAACAATCGTTCAAGGATAGACCTTTCGAAGCTTTGATGATATTCATAGGCCGGTTCATGTTCAGGCCGCACTTACTAAGGAAATCATGGGCACAAGTACGATTTTCGGGAATCGTTCTGTGTCTTAACCATTTTGAGAATCCATCCTCACTGATCTGTAAATCCAGAGGAAGTAAATCTTTGTGTTCTTCATTTATCCAAAAAATTTCAATTTCAGTAGATTCACGATCTTCCGTTGCAGAGAATCGAATTAAAGGTGTATCGAAATGTCGAAGTTCATAGTTCATACGATTTCCTCCGTTTGATTTTGCATTTGTGCTTCTTAAGTCCATCCATATATCTACATCACGAATTCTGAGTTTTCACAGCCGCCCAATGCGGGTGGCTGGCATATTATACTTTTCAATCCAAGAAAGAATGGTATCCCTGCTGATACCAGGGTATTCTATGATTTCTTTCATGGAATACCAACGCTCAGTTGATTTATTTCTAGTCAACCCACACTTATGAGCGAATATACCCCACAAGAGCATTATAGCTTGATTTTTGGAAATTTACAAGGTTTCATCCAGGTTCATTTAGACAGTGTCTGCCAGATTTTCTAACTCTAATTCGAAAAATTGATGCATCTGTGTTTCTTGTAAAAATGTTGCCTTTTGATATGATGTAGGCAGCGCTGAATCCCTCAATACAAAGGGCGGCAATGAATTGTAGTGGTCAACCCTCTTTGTAACACCACTTTCAAACGGGGTCATGTACTGGTTGTAGGAATGAGGCCGGATCTGGTTGCACCAGAGATAAGCAAATTCCTGAATAGCCCGACTGAGTTCTTCGTCTATCTGAAAATTGTATTGATTCACAAGCTCCGCTTTCAGCGTGTTGTAATAACGCTCCATAGGAGCATTATCATAAGGACAGCCGGCCCGACTCATGCTTTGTGTGATGGACGGGCTACTGCAATTATTCGTGAATTCCAAAGATGTAAATTGGCTGCCCTGATCAGAATGCAAAATCAGCTGTGAATAATCGCATTTACTGGCTTGAATTGCTTTACTCAGTGTACGAATCGTAAGCTCGCTGGTTATGTTTTTTCCATTATCGCTGGCAACAACACTACGATCATACAGGTCAATAATCGTACAATTAAAGCGCACGGAGCCATTTGCGAGAAACAAATAAGTGGAATCCGTACACCAAATTTGATTTTTCTTGTATGTGTGAAATTTCTGTTGCAACAGGTTTGGGAAAATCTTATGAGAATGTCCTTTTTATAGGCCGGCTTCCGTTTCCTGCATACACAATGTAATTTCAGATCCTGATTCATATATTTTGAACGGTTGTCTTGTTGAGAAGGATGTTCTCTCTTGCCAGAAACACCTTCATGGAGTGATGTCCTACAATACCGCCAAGCTCATGGTATATCTGTTTGATTCCGGCGCATACTCGTTGTTTTGTCTGATGATATTCAGATTTTCCATGCTTCAGATATTGGTAATATGCGTTGGGGCAGATTCCTACATGTCGGAGCAGCCATCTGAGGCCGAACTCCTGCTCATGTTCTTCAATAAACCGATATGCTGTGATTCGATTTCCTTCGCAAAGAATGCCGCTGTTTTTTTAAGAATAGGTTTTCCTTTTCGAGTTCTGCCTTCTCTTTTCGGAGATAACGAAGCTCCTCCATGAGTTGTAATTCTGATATGGCAGCATCATTGTTTTGGCATTCTTACCGTATGCACGTACCCAATTGGAAACGGTTGCCCGCCGTATTCAGCAGCAAGACTGTAAAGCGTGTGTCCCTCTTGGATGTGTTGCCGAACAACCTTTGTTCGGGCTTCTGTAGTAATCTGTGACATATGACATTCCTCCTATTGACATTATATCCATTAGGCACTGCTGTCACAATTTCAATATACCACTACAGTTTGAAAAAAATTTAAAAAACTCCGTAGAAAACACAACTGATTGAGCATGTTAGAAAGCAAATTCTTTGCTCAAAAATCGATGTGTTAGAAAAGTGTTAGAAGGCGAAATGGAGATAGGAGAAATCCGAACTTTTTGACATAGAAAAACCACCTAATTCAACTGAATTAGGTGGTTTTTTGGTTGCGGAGGCAGGACTCGAACCGCACACATACAGTGATTTCTCGTCCTTTTTGATTCCTTTTACTACCATTTCTTTGTGATTTTCGAATTTTTTATCCCTTTATTTACCACCCTGTGTTACCTCATATTATCGGCATAAGGGAAAAAATAAGGGAAAACTTTTTTATAAACACGGTCATGTCACATAGCAGATACATTGATAATCACAAAACTCAATGATATGAAAACGCCCCGATTTTAGTTGACCGGGGCATTCGACTATTGCGGTAAAACCTAGATGAAACAGGCTGTTACACAAGACTGTTTTATTTGAAGTTTTTATATGACAGCACCTCATTAGCGGCATCGTATATATCCTTAGGAATAGTACTGTCTCAAGGGGGCGTAAAGATACCATCCATAAAGGATTATAGTACGAAGTTCTTTGCATCTTAAACAATAATCATAAATAGAGTAAACCCTTATAAAAATAACAGCCTGTTCTTTATTGAGGAACAGGCTGTTACACAAGACCACTTAGCCTGGGTTAACATCAGTAGTCTCACCACAGGAGCAAGTCCAATAGTCTACAGCAGGTTTGGTCTCTACCCAGACATCATCAGTGTCATATGAGTGCTGTTCACCCTTATCATAACCTGCATACTGATGATCCCCCCAGATACGCGCAATCTCATCAGCGGACAGACCATCAATACAGAAAGACCAACCGCAATAATTACAAACACGATGACGTTCGAAATGACCCTGAGCATCCTCATGATGGTGTACCCACTTATGCACATGCTCGGTAGGCTTCGGCTCTGTAGGAGCAGGAGCGGTGGGAGCAGGAGCGGTAGGCTTCGGCTCGGTGGGAGCAGGAGCAGGAGCGGTAGGCTTCGGCTCAGTGGGAGCAGGAGCAGGCTCGGTGGGTTCGGGCTGAGGCTGGGGCTGGGGCTGAGCATTGCTGGTCAGAATCTCATGGTATCTCTGCAACACAACAGCACACTGCGCCCTAGTAGCCTTACCCTTAGGAGACAATGCATAACTGCTCGTCCCATCAACTACCCCACTATAATGCGCCCAAGAGAACGCATCCCTCGCCCAACCAGAAATATCAGCGTAATCAT
>JAHHTP010000006.1 GCA_020024615.1 Oscillospiraceae bacterium | reverse complement strand
GTGTGGACTTGTCGTTTATCACCGCCGGAGCGGAACAGATTATGCAGGGATTTGTGGGCAGCAATACTGACGGCGAGCCGGTTATGGGAACAAGGACTGCTAAATTTACATTGCTTTCGGTAGACTCTGCTACTATTTTCAAAAGTCCTACACATACCACTGGAGAATATGGTGCTGGAATCAGCATACCTCTTGACAGTACAGATTATGATTATCTTTTTTTAAAATACAAAATTACAGCTACTAGAAAAGGGTCTAATCCATATACATCAACACATGGCTTTAGTTTTTTTCTTAAGATGTCACCAGACAAATCATCATTACTGAATATGGGGGCAATGTATAAGGTGGATTACGATAGCTTTCAAAATAGAGTATTTGAGTATCAGAATGTTGGAAGGCTTGAGGGAAACATATATAAAAACGACAATGTCGGACCTTTTTTTAATGATAAGTCAGGGGTATATGAATTTACTCTTGATAAAGATTACTTTTTTGCGCTGTGTGTAAAATTATGAGGAGGGAATTTATGAAAACATTAGTTGTGTATGACAACACAGGAAAAATTTATTATCAGGCAAGCGGTGATTATACCAAACCGCAGGGATTGCAGTATATTGAGGTAGAAATTCCAAAGGGCAAATATATTGCAGGGGTTGACCCAAAAACGCATACAGCGATTTTGGAAGAAATTCCACCGACCAAAACGGAGCAGATGCAAAAAGAGATTGACGATTTACAACTGGCGTTGGCTGAAGTTGTAGGAGGTGTGCAGAATGGTTAATGTATATGTGTCGCTTATCCATAAGGGGCTGTGGACTTTGGAGCAGGTGCCGGAGCGATATCGTAAAGCTGTAGAAGAAGCGTTAAGGGAGGAATAAATGGAAACGGTTTTAGCCGCTGTCATCAGTGCTGTGTCTGCGATTGTGGTGTGCATCATCAGTAATGGCATACAGCAGAACAAGACCAGAGCTTTGGTGGAATACCGGCTCAATGAGTTGACAAAACGGGTGGAAAAGCATAATCATGTAGTGGAGCGGGTCTATCAGCTGGAGCAGGATAACGCTGTTTTGAGTGAGAAGGTTGCCGTTGCAAACCATAGAATTGATGATTTGGAGGAAGTAAAATGAAAATTGATTGGAAAGCAAAATTGACAAGCCGTAAATTCTGGGCAGCAGTAGTGGGATTTATCACTGCATTGCTGATTGCATTTGGTGTATCGGATATGCAGATTGAGCAGATTGTCGCAGTAGTGATGGCATCCGCAACGCTGATTGCATACATCATTGGTGAGGGCTTAGTAGATACAGAGAGATTAAAAAACAAGGAGGATAAGTAGTAATATGGCTACATACAAAGGAATTGATGTCAGCAAATGGCAGGGTGTGATTGACTGGAAAAAGGTCAAAAAGTCTGGTATCCAGTTTGCTATGCTGCGTGCGACATCGTATATCAATAAAGATACACAGTTTGAGCGCAACTACAAGGCAGCCAAGGCGGTTGGTTTGCCGGTTGGCGTGTATCATTACAGCTATGCAAAGACCACCACACAGGCAAAACAGGAAGCAAAGGCATTATTAAAAGTACTTAAAGGAAAACACATTGATTTTCCGGTGTACTTTGATATTGAAGATGAAGTACATATGCGATTGAGTAAAGCAACCTGCACCGCCATTACAAAAGCATTCTGTGATGTGCTGGAAAAAGCCGGGTACTGGGTTGGTGTGTACAGTTTTGACAGCTTTTTTACAAGCAAGCTGGATAAGGATGTGCAGCAGCGATATGTGATTTGGTGTGCGGCTGTAAGTGGAAAGCCGAAGCACTGTAAAACCTATCAAATGCACCAGTACAGCTGGAAAGGTCGGGTATCCGGCATTCGTGGCGATGTGGATATGAATGTATCCACCGTGTGGTATCCAACTCTGGTCAAAAAGGCGCATAAAAACGGTTATTGATTGACAAAGTGAATAGTACAAAGCATGACGAAAGCCGGTATCCGAAAGGGTGCCGGCTGTTTGAGTTTAAAAAACGAAAAGCAGGGCAACTCCAACCCTGCTTCTCTGTGTGCTTGCATCCGTATAAAACGCATGTTTCTATTCTATCACTTTTGCAAAAAAATTGCAAAGTGTGTTTACTTGTATTTTGCATGATAATGATATAAAAACTGCTATTTTGTTGTTTTATATCAGATAATCGGCATATTTGTCTAATATGGTGCCATCATCTTAATTATTTTATGATATAATCGTATCAGGAGGATAAGCGTTATGAACTTATATAGAGGGGATTGTCTTGAAATTATGCAGCAGATTTTGGACACATCGGTTGATTTGGTGTTGTGTGACCTGCCGTATGGGGTGACCGATTGTAGTTGGGATCAGGTGTTGCCAATGGATGCGCTGTGGGAACAGTACCACCGGATTGCAAAAGAGCGAGCAGCGATTGTGCTGTTTGGCTGTCAGCCGTTTACTGCTGACTTGATTGCCAGCAATCGCAAAGAGTTCCGATATACCTGGTATTGGCGAAAGAATACAGCGTCTGGGTTTTGCTATGCGCGTTATCAGCCGATGCGCTGCATGGAGGATATCTGTGTCTTTTATCGAAAACCGCCGGAATATCATCCGCAAGGGCTGGTACGGGTGGAGAATCCAAAACCGAGGAAGAAGCATTCTGATAATGGTGTATACAAGATGCGTACCATGCAGAAAGAGCATATCACCAAATACACCAACTGGCCCAAAAACCTGTTGGAGTACAAGAACGAATTTGGGTTGCACCCTACGCAGAAACCGGTGGCATTGCTGGAGTATCTAATTCGCACCTATACCAATCCGGGTGATCTGGTGCTAGATAATTGTATGGGCAGCGGCAGTACTGGCGTGGCAGCTGTCCGTGCTGGCCGTGATTTTATTGGAATCGAACAGGATGCAGGCTATTTTGAGTTGGCCAAAGAACGGATTGAGAGGGAGAAGGGAGCACCATCTGTACCGGATGCGGCTGAAATGTGAGGCAAATAAAAAACGAAAGCAGGGTCAATTACGACTCTGCTTTTTTGTGTTTGTACGGAATTTCAATATGACATATAGAACAATAAAAAAGAGATACCCAAAAGGGCATCTCCTAAGTCAACAAAAGCATCATAAAATATGATATCTTAGTCATGTAGCAATTTCTATTATATCATATTTTCTCACAGGATGCAAGAAGGATTAACAAGTTGATTCTGTATATTGTGCGTGTATTGCGTGTATAAAATTAGGTCATTTTAAGGCAATCTAAAACAAGCTGAAAAAATAGATAAATCCGCACAAAAACTGGGTTTATGCGGATTCTGTAAAATTTTTAGTTTTCGTAAAAATTACATTCCGTGTAACTGCATCCAATTCAGGACATCTTCCATTACAACATCCTTATCCGGCTCATTAAGCAGTTCATGCCGATCTTCCGGATATAGTTTGATGTTGACATCCTGCACACCAGCAGACTTTAGGCGTTCATATACCTTTGTGACTCCTTTTCCGTAATCACCAACCGGATCCTGCTCGCCTGCAATCAGATAAATCGGAAGATCTTTCGGAATCTGATTTGCCCACTCTGGTTTAGAAACGGTATCCAAAAGTGAAACTAAGTCTTCCATGGCAGCGACAGTAAATAAAAAATTACATTTATTGTCCGCATCGTAACGCTTAACCACATCTGCATCACGGGAAATCCAATCATGCGGCGATACCGGATGCTCAATCTTTTTACAGTAAGCGCCAAACATTAGCTTGTTGAGCATGCTGCTGCGATGATGAGAACCGCTTGCTGTTCTTCTGGCTTTGATGATGAGTTTCCCTGCACCCAGTCCAGCAGCACCTCCAGAAGTACCACAGATCACCGCACCATTTACCTTCGGTGAAAAGGTGGAAAGCAAACTCCTCAGAACAAACGAGCCCATGCTATGACCGAAGTAGAAATATGGGACATCCAGATACTGCGCCTGCATTTTTTCAGTCAGACGGTAAGCATCCTTTACAAGTAGTTTATCCCCGTCTTTTTCACCGAAATAGCCCAGTTCAAATTCACTAGCAGCGGATCGTCCGTGTCCGATATGGTCTGCTCCGCACATTACAATGTGATGTTCCGCCAAAAATGCCGCAAAATGCTCATAACGCTCGATATATTCACACATACCGTGAATTACCTGTACAACGGCAGCCGGCTTCTGATTTTCACCAACACTATGCGGTACATACTGAAAATATGTGATACTGGTCTGATGATCCGCACTCTGATAGGTACCGATGATTTTATCCAGCCCCTCTTTTCCCATAATTTCCTCCTTCTTTCATAAAATGACAGTTTTATTCTTCTGTCTCAGTGACCTCGATATGCAGTTCTTCCAGCTGCTCTGCATCAACCGGTGCTGGGCAGTCCGTCATCAACTCACTTGCACTTTGTACCTTCGGGAACGCAATAACATCACGAATAGAATCGATATCTAACATCAGCATAACCAGACGATCCAAGCCATAAGCCATGCCACCATGAGGCGGTGCACCGTAAGAGAATGCATTGATTAAGAAGCCAAAACGCTCCATTGCTGCCTCTTTGGTAAAGCCCAGCGCAGCGAACATCTTCTCCTGAATCTCCGGATCATTGATACGGATGGAACCACCACCAAGTTCACAGCCGTTTAATACCATATCGTATGCTTTTGCATAACAGTGTCCTGGATCAGTGAGTAACTTGTCAATATCTTCGTCTTTACACATGGTAAACGGATGGTGTTTTGCACTCCAACGCTCATGCTCCTCGTCATACTCAAACAGCGGGAAATCAACAACCCACAGGAAATTAAATACGCCTTTCGGAATCATATCCAACTGTTTTGCGATATTGCAACGCAACTGACCAAGGCTTTCGCATACAATGTCATTTCTTGCATCCGCAACAATCAGAATAACATCGCCAACCTCAGCTCCCATCTTCTCACGAACAGCCGCAACTTCTTCCGGGGTCAAGAATTTCTCATAGCTGGAAGTGGTGCTTTCTTCAGTAATACGGGTAAACGCCAGGCCTTTTGCACGGTAGGTTTTGACAACATCAACCAACTTGTCAATTTTTTTACGCGGCAGTTCTGCTGCTTTACCTTTTACATTAATTGCACGAACGCTGCCGCCTGCGGATAATGCGCCCTCGAATACCTTGAAGGTAGAGTCCTTTAGAACATCGCTTAAATCAACCAACTCCATACCAAAACGAGTATCCGGTTTATCAGAACCGTAACGAGCCATTGCTTCATTATACGGCATACGAACAAACGGAGTCGGAATATCAACATTCAGGATGCGTTTGAACAGATATTTAATAAACCCTTCGTTGACGGTGCGTACATCTTCTTCATCTACAAAACTCATTTCCAAGTCGATCTGAGTAAACTCCGGCTGGCGGTCTGCACGCAAATCCTCGTCACGGAAGCAGCGAGCAATCTGCATATAACGGTCAAATCCGGACAGCATCAGAAGCTGTTTGTACTGCTGCGGAGACTGCGGCAGTGCATAGAAGGTACCCGGATGAACACGAGATGGTACCAAATAGTCACGCGCACCTTCCGGAGAAGATTTGATTAAAATCGGAGTTTCAATCTCCAAAAAGCCATTTTCATCATAGTAATCGCGTGCTGCTTTTACAATCTGATGGCGGAAACGCAGAGTGTCCTGCATCTGGCTGCGGCGCAGATCAAGATAACGATATTTTAAGCGCAGTTCTTCGTTGACTCCCGTATTATTGGTAATTGGAAATGGAGGGGTCTGTGCAGCGGATAAAATTCTCAAATCGTCAACAAAAATTTCAATCTCACCAGTCGGGATATCTTTATTGATACTCTCGCGTTTGGTAACAACACCCTGAGCCATCAAAACAAACTCTGCTCTGACAGTCTGTGCTTTTGCAATAACATCTCTCGGTGTACGCTCATCGAAGGACAACTGTACAATACCGCTGCGGTCACGCAGATCAATAAAAACCAGTGAGCCTTTATCTCTTGTTTTCTGTGCCCAACCTGCCACAACAACGGTTTCACCAATGTTAGCAGTGGACAGATCAGTACAATAATGGGTGCGTTTTAAGCCATTCATAATATCTGCCATAATTTATTTCTCCTTTATCTTATTCGTCTAAAGCATCAATTTTTGCAGCAATGCTTGCAGTCGAAATATAATCGCTTAATTGATCAAATGCAACAAGCTGAGATTCGCCAGTAGCCATCTCCTTGACCTGAACCTGCTTGTTTGCAAGCTCGTCCTCGCCGAGTACCAGTGAGAATCTTGCGCCAATCTTATTGGCATATTTCATCTGTGCTTTAACACTACGGCCAACAATATCACATTCTGCCCACAACCCCTGATTTCTCAGCTGCTGGGTTAGTTCCTGTGCTTTACAGGATGCTTCCTCACCGATACTGCACAGATAGATATCACACTCCAAATCTCCCGGCAAGGTAATTCCTGATTTTTCCAAAACCAGAAGCAAACGCTCGATGCCCATGCCAAATCCCATGCCGGTAACTTTCGGGCCGCCGAGTTCTTCGGATAAGCCATCGTATCTGCCACCACCGCAGACGGTTAAACCCAGACCTTCGGAAACAAACTCAAATACGGTTTTGGTGTAATAGTCCAGTCCACGAACAATGCCAGTATCAATCTCATACGGAATACCAACAGCATCTAGACGGCGTTTTACACTTTCAAAATGGGAGGAACAATCATCACAAATGTAATCTAAAATCTTTGGTGCCTCTTTTGCGACATTTTTACAAACATCACTCTTACAGTCTAAAATGCGCATCGGATTTTTATCCAAACGGCTTAAGCAGGTTTCACAAAGCTGGTCTTTGTACTGTGAAAAATACACTTTCAATGCCTCGGAATATTTTGCACGGCAGCTCTTGCAGCCGATGGAATTGATAAACAATTTGCAGTCATTCAAGCCCAGCCGATTAAAAATCTCATTTGCCAGTGCAATTGCCTCAACATCACTTCCCGCACCTGGCGCACCTAAGCACTCAATACCAAACTGATGGAACTCACGGAATCTGCCAGCCTGCGGTTTGTCATAGCGGAAGCATGGAGTAACATAGCATGCCTTAAACGGCAGTGCATCGTTAATCTGACCAGATTCAATCGCCGCACGGACAATGCCGGCGGTGCCTTCCGGTTTTAAGGTAATGGAACGGTCACCCTTGTCGGTAAAGGTATACATCTCTTTCTGCACAACATCAGAAGTGTCACCTACGCCACGCAGAAACAGTTCCGTTGCTTCAAAAGTCGGAGTGCGTGCTTCACGATAACCGTAATATTTTGCAGTCTCTTTCATTAAATGTTCAACAAATGCCCAACGATAGCTGTCCGTTGGCATGACATCGAGCGTACCCTTCTGGGCAATGATTTTCGGTGCCATATATAGTCCTCCTTTAAAATAAATGTTGGCGCATAAAACAAAAACTTCTCATCCCCTGAAAAACAAGGGACGAGAAGCAGTTATGCTTTCGTGGTGCCACCCTTATGCAAGGATTTTACGCTCAAATGGGCGCAATGATCCTCCTCTTTACAAATCCATTCACTTTTCGGGCTCCACAATGTCCTTCCCCATACCATTTTCCGCAGGGCACTTCCACCAGAGGAAACCCTCTGTGCCCCATCTCTGTCAGACGGTATATGCGTACTGCTTTGCTTCATCGCCACGGAAAAATTTATCAATCAGCGTTTTGCCACGATCATTCTCCAGTCAAGATCGCCACGCTCTAAGCTGTGAACCAGTGCTTCCGCAGTTGCAATGTTAGTCGCTACTGGAATATTGTGTACATCACACAAACGAAGCAGAGCGGATTCACTCGGCTCATATTCCTTTTTAGTCAGCGGATCACGGAAAAATAATAACAGGTCAACTTCATTACAAGCAATTTTTGCAGAAATCTGCTGCTCGCCGCCGTGGCTACCGCTTAAAAAACGTTGGATATTCAGACCAGTTGCCTCAGAAACCAGTTTACCGGTTGTACCGGTTGCGCATAATACATGTTTAGAGAGAACGCCGCAGTATGCAATACAGAACTGTACCATCAATTCTTTTTTAGCATCATGTGCGATCAATGCGATATTCATATCCAATTCCTCACTTTCTGTCGATTTTCCCTATCATCAAAAGTCGACATCGCTTATTTTTCAACGAAATAAATTATATGTTCTACACTTCTACACTATATATTATCTCTTTTTTCACTCGTTTTGTCAAGTGTTTTCCATATTTTTTTATTTTTTAATAAGAAAAATTAAGAGCCTGTTTTTGTGCAATCTGCACACTTGTTGTTCTTTAAAACATCTGAGCAATCAGAAATAATATACCGTAAAATATCGGCTGGTGTAAAAGATACAAGGCAAGCGTATGCCGCCCAATGAAAGAAAGTACCTTCAATTCCGGCATTTTGTCGCATTTTGGAATGTATTTGATGTAATTGCCGAAAAAGCTCCCTGCAAAAAAAAGCAGTGTCCACGGCAATAGTGGATAATAATCTGCTGAGATGAAAGTCTTTCCAGGCAGTCCCAGCCAAAACAAAAACGGTATCTGATACAACCCATCCGGTACAGAAATCAACGGCAATCTGTAAATACCAAGTGATCCCAGCGACAGAGAAAAGGTAAACAAAAATCCGCCGATCAGCAAAATCCCCCAAATCCATCCATGCCTGCTTTTTAAAAGCGGCGCAAGCAATCCATACACCATCATGGAGATACCAAACATATGCAGTACGCCGAATTTAATACACATTTCATTTCCCAACAATGCCGTTACACCGGTTAACCCCATTGCAATCGCAAAACAGACAGCCCCGCGCTTTAGATTATTTCTGGAAAAATGACAGCAAATTCCCGAAATCAATACCAACATTGCTACCATACAATCCCGAAAAACATTCATCCCATCGCTGTAAATAAAATCACAAATGCCAAACCAACTGTATAAATCAAAGGTCAGGTGATACCACATTACAAATAAAATACCGATTCCCCGCAGATAGTCCAGCAATATCACCCTGTTTGTCGTTTTTCTCTCCTGTAAAGCCTCCTGCATGCCACCATTTCCTTCAATATATTTTTCCACCTGCCTTCTAAGCAAAAAAGTGTCTGCTTTCCGCCGAAAAACGATTGAAAAATATCCCACTTCATATTATAATAGTATTATAAACTTTTTTCATATAAATGTAAAGCGCCTTCCGCATTCCTGGCGCATGACTGAGAGGAATCTATTATGAGCAAAATCGTCACGATACAAATTCAAGGACGCTCTTACAATATCAACACCAATGAAGATGAAAATTATCTGCGTAAAATCACCGCTCAGCTTGACCTAGCCATTACCGATGCGGTGCATTCCTGCCCAAATATCTCCTTTATCGAGCAAATGATTTTAGTTGGACTCGAACAGCAGGATCAGATCTGCTGCCTGAAAAAACAGGTAGCAGAAATGCAGGACAAACTGGAACACTACAACATCGGCGAAGGCTTAGGGTGCATTGCCGATTACAGGGAAAGCATTACTCTTTTGAATCAGAGAGCAGATGCGCTGCAACATGAAAATGACTCTCTGCGCACACAGCTCAAACAAACCTTTGCCACCCTGTCTAAACTTACTGAAGAAACATCAAAACCAGCTACCAGAAAGGACTCCGATGATTGAAATTCTATCGCCAGCAGGCGGATTGGAAAGCGTAATTGCCGCCGCAGAAAACGGTGCAGGTGCTGTATACTTAGGACAAAAACGATTTTCCGCGCGTTCCGGCGCACACAACTTCACCACAAAAGAATTAAAAGAAGCCGTCAGCTACTGTCACGCCCGTGGTATTCAAGTACATCAAGCACTCAACACCATCATTTTTGAAGATGAATTAGAAGATGCTACCGAAGCTATCCGCATTGCGGCAGAGTCTGGTGTAGACGCTCTGATTGTACAAGATCTAGGTGTTGTACGCCTGGTCAAAAATCTCTGCCCGGATATGCCGCTGCATGCCTCCACACAACTTTCGGTTCATTCGATTGAAGGTGCTCTGTTCATGCAGGACATGGGCTTTTCTCGCGTTGTACTAGCGCGTGAACTCTCTCTTTCCGAAATTGAAGCCATCACAAAGGCTGTCGACATTGAAACCGAGGTGTTTGTCCACGGTGCATTATGTATGTCTCTGTCCGGTCAGTGCTATATGTCAGCCATGATTGGATGCCATAGTGCCAACCGAGGCGGCTGCGCAGGTACCTGTCGTATGCCGTTTACCGCAACCGGAAAACCAGATCACTGTCTTTCGCTCAAAGATGTCTGTTTAACCGACTATGTCAAAAAGTTGGAAGAAATCGGTGTTGCATCTTTGAAAATCGAAGGCCGCATGAAACGCCCAGAATATACTGCAGCAGCAACTGCTGCATTTTCTTATGCTATTCGTGGAGAAGAATTTGACCGCGAGCAGCTGCAAAAGGTGTTCTCTCGCAGCGGATTCACGGATGGATATATCACCGGAAAAATCGGTGCACAGATGTTCGGCACACGTCAAAAAGAGGATGTAATCGGCGCTGCTCCGTCTGTTTTAAGAGAACTGCAAAACACCTATAAAAAGATCAAAGGTGTCATTAAAACCGATATTTGTCTAACCGTTCCGCAAACCGGAAATAGTAGTCTGATCATGACCGACGGAATCAATACAGTAACCGTTATTGGCGAAGAAGCTGAAATTGCACAGAATAAACCGTTATCCGAAGAACGGGCTTCCAGTTCGTTGCAGAAGCTTGGGGGAACCATCTTCTATGCAGGAAATATCCACTGTGAAATTGCAGATGGTATGACACTAAGCGCATCTGCCTTAAACGCTATGCGTAGGGAGGCCTCGGACAAACTATATGCAATGCGCGGACAACTAAATCCGAAGCCGTTTTATTCAAATCGTTTTCCGCAGATACATGAAACATTAAAGCCATCTCGCCAGCCGTTGCTGCGTCTGCAATTTGCATCGGTATCACAGATGGATGAAGAAGTTTACACGATGCCATATGACATCATTCTGCCATGCAATGAAATTTTAAATCATTGGGATAAGCTTTCTGAACTTTCAGAATATCTCATTGCATTGCCAGATCGTGCTTTGTTTCAAAATGAAGAAAAATGCCGTGAAATGCTGCAAAAACTCTATCAGTTGGGTATCACTAGAATGATGGTTTCCAACCCGGCACATCTTCGCATGGGCAAGAAAATCGGTTTTTTCTGCATCGGTGACAGCTTCTTAAACTGCGCCAATTCTCTATCTGCCAACGAATGGGTAAAAGCTGGGATAGATGAGATCACCCTTTCGGCAGAATGTACCTTTGATCGTGCCAAACTGATTCGTAGCAGTGTTCCCGTCGGCCTCATCGCATACGGCCATTATCCGGTTATGCTGACCCGAAACTGTCCGGTTAAAGCAAGCATCGGCTGTGCCGCCTGCAATCAGAAACAAATCTTAACCGACCGTACCGGTGCACAATTCCCGGTTATCTGCCATCACAGACAATGGAATGAACTGCTAAACGGAAAGCCAATTCTACTTTCCGACCGTATGCAGGAAGCCTTCATGTATGATTTCGCTACACTGTCTTTCACGATTGAAAATGCAGATAAATGTCTGAATATCATAGAAAAATACGAAAATAAAATCCCACCGCAGGATAAAAACTTTACCCGTGGATTGTACTATCGCGGTGTTGAATAAAGGACAATAATATGAACTTAAAAATCAAAAAATTAAATCCAAACACCAAACTCCCAACTAAGGCAACCGCAGGCAGTGCTGGTTATGACCTGTACGCTTGCAACGAAGAAGCAATCACCTTACAGCCACACACCACAACAGCTGTTTCTCTGGGTTTCTGCGCCGAACTGCCAGAACATACCGTTGGCTTAATCTATATCCGCAGCGGTATTGCTGCAAAACACAGCATTATTCCAGCCAACTGTGTTGGCGTAATTGACTGCGATTATCGTGGTGAATGGAAGGTCATGCTGCACAATCTGTCTGACACACCATATACAGTACAACCGTTTGAGCGTGTCGCACAGCTTGTCATCACCTCCTATTGTAGTCCGAATATTGTGGAAACAAACGACCTGTCCGAAACCGAACGCGGAGAAGGCGGATTCGGCTCGACTGGAAAGCTGTGACGCTGATGGAACTTTATCTTGCCTCCAAATCTCCGCGCAGACATGAATTGTTACAGCAGATCACTTCGGATTTTACCATAATCAATTCTACTTTTGATGAACGAGAAGTTCCACTCTGCGACCCGGAAGAATATGTAAAGAAATTAGCCTATGGAAAGGCCACCCACACAACACAACCCTTAAACGATGATACAGTGATTATCGGCTGTGACACTATTGTGGTTTCTCCGGATAATACCATTTTCGGAAAACCTAAAAACAACGAAGACGGTTTTATGATGCTGAAGAAACTTTCTGGCAAAACCCATTCGGTTATCACTGGGGTTTGTCTTTACAGCAAAAGTAGCAGTAAAACCTTTGCTGTCAAAACACTTGTGACCTTTTATCCGCTTTTGGATGAAGAAATCCGACATTACCTCTCCTGCGGCGAATATACCGACAAAGCCGGTGCCTATGGCATTCAGGGGAAAGGCGCACTTCTATGCCAAAAAATCGAAGGCGACTACTTTAATATTGTAGGACTTCCAATTGCGACACTTGTCCGGGAACTGAATTCTTTATTTCCCGCAAATAATGTATGAAAAAATTGAAAAGTTGCGGTTTTAGGACTTGTCAACCACTCTATAAACGGTTATAATATAGAGTGGGTTGTACTGAAAAACCTTATATATAATATTACGATATCGCAAAAAAGATGCGACAGAAGATAGAGTCAAAAAATAGGAGTGAAAGGCTATGTTTGGAAAAGAAATCGGCATTGACCTCGGTACCGCTAATACCGTTGTGTACTTAAAAGGAAAAGGCATTATTATTCGTGAACCAAGTGTTGTTGCAGTTGATACCCGTAATGACACTGTAAAAAGCATCGGCAATGAAGCAAAAGATGTAATCGGTCGTACACCAGGAACCATCACCACTGTAAAACCGCTCAAAGACGGTGTTATCGCTGACTTCGATGTTACTTGCAGCATGCTGCAAGAATTAATGCGCCGTGCAGTGAATTTTTCCGCGCTTTCCAAGCCGAGAGTTGTTATCTGCATTCCGTCTGGTGTTACCCCGGTAGAAAAACGCGCTGTCCGCGAAGCAACCGAAAAAGCAGGCGCAAAACAGGTTTTAATTGTAGAAGAACCGATGGCAGCTGCAATCGGCGCCGGCTTACCGGTATCTGAACCGACCGGAAGCATGGTAGTTGATATCGGCGGTGGTACAACCGAGGTTGCTGTACTGTCTTTAGGCGGACTGGTTTCCTCCCAGTCCATTAAAATCGGTGGTGATAAACTGGATACATCTATCATTGAATATATTAAAATTAAATACAATATTTTAATCGGTGACCGCACTGCTGAGCAGATCAAAATGGAAATTGGTAATGTCTGTGACACCATAGATGCCCCAGAAACCTATACCATTACTGGCCGCAATCTAGTTTCCGGTCTGCCAGAAAGTCTAACCATCCGTAGTGAAGAAGTCAGAGAAGCTTTAATTGATCCGGCTAAAGAGATCATTGAAGCCATCCGTACCACCATGGAGCAGACTCCGCCAGAGTTGGCTGCCGACATTATCGACCAAGGCATTATGCTCACCGGTGGTGGTGCATTATTGCGCGGCATGGATGTGCTAATTTCAGAAGCTACTGGCATTCATGTGCTGATTGCAGATGAACCACTAGATTGCGTTGCAAAAGGCACTGGCATGATTTTAGAAAATATCACCCAGTTTTCCGCCATTGCATCTGGTCAGAATCAGCAGTATTGATGGGCAGACCGACTATGATAATATCCAGAAAGTGAGGTCGGCATGCGCGATTTCTTTTCCAGCTGGAAATTCAAAAGTATCATTGCTCTTACCGTAGTTTTGCTCGGTATTCTGCTATATTCCGCATTCTGCGGCGGTCAAGGCAATTTTATTCAAAATACTATCAGCTTTATTACGGTTCCGTTTCAACGTGGAGCTGCTTTTGTATCGGACAGCGTAACTGGCTTTTTTGACCGGTATCTGCAGTCGGCAGAAAATTATGATGAAAACCTAAAACTCAAGCAGACCATTCGAGAACTACGAGACCAGCTGACCGAATTCGAAAAAATCAAAAATGAAAACGAGCAGCTTCGTCAAATTGTCGGCATAACCGATTCCAAAGACAAGATGTCTTTTGCTCCTGCCACCGTTATCAGCAGGGATACAAACGATACCTACGGCTCATTTGTAATCGACAAGGGAACATTAGATGGGCTTTCCCTAAACGACCCTGTTATGTCTTCCGAAGGACTCGTCGGCATCATCACCTCCATTAGTCCGATCAATGCACGGGTTAAAACCATCTTAAATCCAGATATCAGCATTGGCTCCTATGAAATTCAATCAAAGGAACTCGGCGTATGCAGCGGTGATGCATCTCTTGCCAAAAATGGAAACTGTAAACTCTCTATTCTCTCCAATGAAACTACCATCACCAAAGGTGACTTGATTGTTACATCTGGTTCTTCCGGAATCTATCCGCGTGATCTAACCATCGGCACCATACAAGATGTCCATCAGGAGGAACACGGTGTTACACTGTATGCCGTTGTTAAGCCAGTCAGTGATGTCAATACACTGAAAAATGTATATGTTATCACCGATTTTGAAGGAAAAGGCAGCATTCTGGAAGGAAAATCAGAAAGTGCAGGCGCAAAAAAATGATGAATCTGAAACATCGGAATCAGCTCAAATGGGTTATTTTCTATGGGATGATTCTCATTTTATATGTTATACAGACAACCCCTGCCCTACTTTCATTTGGCGGTATCAAACCGATGCTGCTAATTCCATTTGCAGTTGCGGTTGCCTGCTTTGAGCAACCACTTCAAAGTGGTATATTCGGCATGATCTGCGGATTATTCACTGATGCAGCTTCTGGCTATCTGCTGGGATTTAACGCCATCATTATGCTAATTTGCTGTGTTCTGATCTCGCTCATCCATACCAATTATCTTAAATCCCGTTTGCTCGATTCCCTAATCAGCTGTCTGGTGGTTTTGCTCATACAGAGAAGCCTTGATTATTTTTTTTACTATGCCATCTGGGGACTTGATCCCGAAGGCTATCTACTACTACACCGCTTTTTACCAACAGCAGTGTTTTCCCTAAGTATCATCATTCCTATGCACTATGCAGTCAAACTGCTGGTAAACAAAATGAAGCAAGATGATTATGATTTAAAAATCGAACGATAAGTGAATGCCTGAAACAAATGCAGAAAAATGCCGGTAGTTTCAGGCTTTTTAGAATACAAAAGGAGGTTAGAAGTGGCCGGAAACACAAAAAGCCGAATGATCCACCGTGTGATAGTCCTCGGACTGATACTCGTTGTATTTTTCGGTGTTGTATCGGTACGACTATTCCAATTTCAGATTGTAGAAGGACAGGAAAGTCTGGAAAAAGCCATCAAATCCACATCCAGCACTGTGAAAGTGAATGCAGCCCGTGGTGAAATTGTTGATCGTTATGGTCGGCCTATGGCAACCAATGAGGTTGTTTATAATCTGGTATTGGATTATAACTTTATCAAATCCGCAAACCTGAACAATACCATCGACAAACTACTTGTTATTCTTAAAAATGAGAAAGTGGATTGGAATGATCTGCTTCCGATTAGCAAAACCCAGCCCTATACCTTTGTAGAAGGGCGGGAAAAGGATGTTGAAAATCTCAAAAGCATCCTCCGTCTGAATGTTTACGCTACCACACAAAACTGCATTGATGCGGCTATCGAAGCATATGACCTGGAAAATTATCCACCTGAATTGCAGCGCCAAATGATCGGTATCCGCTATACCATGCAGTATCAGGAATTTTCCCGTTATACGCGATACACCTTTGCAAATGAAATACCAATTCAAACCGTTGCATTAATTAAGGAACTTTCCCGAGAACTGCCTGGTGTGTTCATTGTCGAACAGTACTCTCGCAAATATGTAAGCGGCAATGTTGGCTCAGCAATCTTAGGCAGCATTGGCCCAATCTATGCTGAGGAGTATGCTGAGTTAAAAGAAAAAGGATATGCACTGGATAGTATCGTCGGAAAATCCGGTGTTGAAAAAGCTTTTGAACCCTATCTGCATGGTATTGATGGAAAGGAAACCATTGTCCAGAATGAGGATGGTTCAGTTCTGGAGGTTAATACCGTTAAAGATGCTGAAGCTGGCAGTACGGTTATGCTCACCATCGACAGTGCATTACAGAAAAAAATCCAACAACTGCTGGGCAATTTTATCGAAGAATATAATCGAACCAACCCAAAAGTTCCCTGTGATGGCGGATCTATCGTCATTTTGGATGCTAAAAACAATGATGTTTTAACTGCCGCCACCTATCCAAACTATGATATCAATGAATATCGGACCAACTATTCAGAACTTGCAGCACAGAAGGGCACCCCTCTCTTAAACCGACCTTTTATGGGGCTTTACCGCCCTGGTTCTACCTTTAAGCCAATCGTCGCAGCAGCTGCACTCACCGAAGGTATCATCGATCCACAGAGCAAAATTGACTGCACCAGAAAATATACTTTCTATAGCAGCTATCAGCCTGGCTGCTTGCAGCATGGTCATCGTGGCCCGATCAATGTTACCAACGCGCTGAAATGGTCCTGCAACATCTTTTTCTACGACTGCGGCAGACAGCTTGGTATTGATACAATCAACGAATATGCCAACCTATGCGGACTGGGTGTTGACACCGGTCTGGAAATCGCACATGCTGTCGGTAATATGTCGGGCCCGGAATATTCTGCAAAATTCGGCAGTAAATGGTACAACGAAGGTAATACCCTTCAGGCAGCTATCGGACAGATGGACACCAATGTCACAGTATTGCAGATGGCCACAGCTGCCTCTACCCTTGCAAATAAAGGTACACGCTATGAAACCCATATTATCCGCAAAATCGTTTCCCATGATTTTTCTAAAACCATCAATGAAACGGAACCTGTTGTCGCATCTTCATTTAATCTTTCCAACAAAGCATATGATGCTATTAAGCAAGGCATGATAGGTGCAGGCGAAACCATTACCAACCCTACCTATGTTTTGACCGATCTGGATTATCAGGTGGCAATCAAAACCGGTACGCCGCAGACATCTTCTACCAAAACAAACAGTGCGGTTATCGGTTTTGCCCCTGCTGATACACCAGAAATCTGTTTTGCAGTTATGCTGGAAAACGGTGCAAATGCCAATCGACTAGTCAAACAGATTTTAGACATCTATTATGCAAGCGACAATATCCAGATCTATCCGGATAAAACTGGAACTTTGCTTCAATAATAATATTAGACCTGTGTTTTTAGCACAGGTCTTTCTCTTTTTTCATGCAAAAGAGGTATAAGAAAACCTATACCTCTTACAAATCATATTTCAAACTTATCCTTGACTTCGACGAACCGAACGCAGCAAAAATTCTCTGCACTGATTCATCAGTCGATGCATCACCGACCGGTATACCAGAACAAATACACCTGCACCGACAAACAGGAAAAAACAAGCTGCTGCCAGACTATCTATTCCGCCAGGAAGAACCAGCGCAACAATACCAGTTACAAACGGTGAAATCGCACACAATAGAACACCGACTATAAGCGATTTGGAAAAATCAAATCCAGTCGTCAAAAATGTATCCAATTCCTGGCGGCCACTTGGCGCGATATAACAGCCTTTTTTCAGGAAGTCAAATGCATGCGCTTTCTTTTTACTGGCGCAGAGCAACACAATGCCGCATACCGTCACAAAAATAAACGCAAATGCAAATATATGTCCAACTGTACCACCGAAAAAACCTAAACTGAGCATATATGCTAGAAACTCACTGATAGTACTGGAAACGATTGGCACAATAAACGCCCAGATAATAATAGCAACACCCACCGCCTTATAAAAAGCGTTTTGCTGCCCCATTTTGATATAATCCTTGACCATCCTCTGATCAAGAATTGGAAGATTATCTTCCGCATAAAAACTCAACTGAGAATCGGTATGCTGTTGACAGATATACTGGTTTGCCAGATCGTCAATGCTGCTGAATTCATCAAGAATCTGACTGACCGCCGCAGCTTCATTTAGCCCCTGTGCCCGTAACTGCTCGTATTCTGTTTTTGCCGCAGAAAACATCCGCTCTTTTTCTTGTTCCAATTCTTCTGTCTGCGGTAGTTTTGCAAACAACCGTTCCAGATAATTTATAATATACTCCATATACAGTCAGTCCTCCTTTCAGACATTTCAGTCTTTATCCCTAGACTTGTCAGCTTTTTCTTTGGATTTATCCTTGGATTTTTCCAACTTATCTTTCAACTTCTCAGATTTTTCTTTAGATTTCTCTAAACTCTCTGCTTTTTCATCTTCTTCCGGATCTTCGATTACCGGAACGGCATGAATTTGCTCAATATGACGATCTGTCACGCGGGTTACATGCAATGTCCAACCATCAACCACAACACTCGGTTTTTCATCTTCTTCCGGGATACGCTGCAAAAGATTAATCACTACACCACCCAATGTGTCAGCACTGTCTGCCTCTGGAAAGGTAGTGTCCAACTCCTTTGCCGCACGGTCAATCTCAATATCACCATGTAAAAAATAAGAGCCGTCATTATTTTTATAAATCATATCTTCTTCATGGTCATATTCATCCTGAATATTGCCAACGATCGCTTCCAGCAGATCCTCCATCGTTACCACACCGGCGGTTCCGCCATATTCATCCACAACAATTGCGAAATGAATTTTCTTCTGCTGGAATTCGCAGAACAAGCTGTTGCACATCGTCTGTTCTGGTATGTATAGCACCGGTCTGATAAATTCTTCCAAACAGAAAGTTCGTTGCGGATTGGAGAGCAGTTCCAGTAAATCTTTTACATACAGCACGCCTATAACTTTATCAATGCGATCACGATATACTGGAATACGGGAAACACCCTCGCGCAGGGCGATATCCAGAATTTCGCTCAAATCCGCACTTTCCTCTACGGCACACACATCCGTGCGATGGGTCATAACCTCTCCTACGGTACGATCATCAAATTCAAAGATGTTATCAATCATTTCATTTTCAGATTCTTCAATCGCACCCGAATCGGTACCCGCAGCAACCAGAAGACGGATTTCTTCCTCCGTACGCTCATCCTCATCCGCTTGTTCTTCCCCATGCTTTGCACTTAAAATCGACAGTGCATGCACACCACTTGCAAACGGAGTAAACAATCCAACCAGAAAACGCAGCAGCCCTTGGATTTTCAATACAAATCCGGTGGGGTTATTTTCGGAAAGAACTCTTGGCAATGCCAATCCCAGAAACAGAATTAGCCATACCCCGATCACCCATCCAATAAGCAGCTTCCACCAAACAGTTGTCAAAGAAAGCAGTCCGAACAGCATACAGGTCATTGATGTCAACAATGGGAATGCTCCGCAGAGATTCACTTTTAAAGCATACGGTTGTACTTTGCTTTGCAGTTGTAAAAGCTTTCCAGCAGCAACATTATTTTCATCCTCATACAGTTTGCGCAGACGGCTGACACCAGCGTCATCATACGCCTCATTTGCAGCAGAAATTAAAGCTGCAATTCCCAAAAATAAAGCTGCCAGAACAAACCAAAGAATACTTCGGCCAACGTCGTCCATGAATAAAAAATCCTTTCTTCAGGGCTTATATTTACAGCAGATTATGTTTTTGCTGCTGCCCTATGATAATAATAGTACCTGAAATCAAACAATTTGTCAATGTATATCTTGCGAAAAGAGCAAAATTAAAAGATTTTTAGTCGTTGACAACTGATAGGAAAATACCTTCTTCAAGAATCGACAATAAGGAATAAAATAATAATGATTTGCGTACAAATTTCTTACATGTTTCCCTTTACAGAAATGCAGAAAAGTGTTATAATAAATGTAGTATGTATCATACTGTTTTCGTGCTTCCCGAAGATCAGCAGATAAAGCCGCAAGGAATTCTGACTGTGGGTAAATGCATAAAAACGGTCACCTATCAGACAGGTTTCCTGATATTTCAAAATGTTGCCTGATACCTCATTTTGAAAACGCTTCGTCTGATATGGATTGAAAGGTTTTATGCCGCCGCATACACACCTTTTCACAAGATGCTTGAAGTCAGGTCTGTTTGACCTGCAAAATCATTAAGGAGGATTATCATCATGGTAACCAGAAAATTTAAAACCATGGACGGTAACCAGGCTGCTGCTCACGTTTCCTATGCATTTACTGACGTAGCTGCAATTTACCCGATTACTCCGTCCTCTGTTATGGCTGAACACACCGATGTTTGGGCTACTCAGGGCATGAAAAACATCTTCGGCGAGACCGTTAAAGTTGTTGAAATGCAGTCTGAGGGTGGTGCTGCTGGTGCTGTTCATGGTTCTTTAAGCGCAGGTGCTTTAACTACCACCTATACCGCTTCCCAAGGCTTACTGCTTATGATCCCGAACATGTACAAAATCGCTGGTGAGCTGCTGCCGGGCGTTATCAATGTTTCCGCTCGTGCTTTAGCATCCCACGCTCTGTCTATCTTCGGCGATCATTCCGATATTTATGCTTGCCGTCAGACCGGTTTTGCAATGCTTGCTTCCACCAATCCGCAAGAGGTTATGGACTTAGGCGCTGTTGCTCACTGTGCTGCTATCAAAGGCCGCGTTCCGTTCTTACATTTCTTTGACGGTTTCCGTACTTCCCATGAGATTCAGAAAGTTGCTATGTGGGACTACGAGACCCTTGATAAAATGGTTGACCACGACGCAATCGACGCATTCCGTAGAGGTGCAATGAATCCGGAACATCCGTACTTAAAAGGCACCGCTCAGAACGGCGATATCTTTATGCAGGCAAGAGAAGCTTGCAACAAATACTACGATGCACTGCCTGCTATCGTTGAGGAGTATATGGACAAAGTCAATGCTGAAATCGGCACCGACTACAAACTGTTCAACTACTACGGCGCACCAGATGCAGAGCATGTAATCGTAGCTATGGGTTCTGTTTGCGATACTGCAGAGGAGACCATTGACTACTTACTGGCTGAGGGCGAAAAAGTAGGTCTGGTTAAAGTAAGACTGTACAGACCGTTTGCTGCTGACAGACTGGTTGCTGCATTCCCGGCTACCACCAAAAAAATCACCGTACTTGACAGAACCAAAGAGCCAGGTGCATTAGGCGAGCCGCTTTACTTAGATGTAGTTGCAGGCTTAAAAGGCACTCAGTTTAATGATACTCCAGTATTTGCTGGTCGTTATGGCTTAGGTTCCAAAGACACCACTCCGGCTCAGATCATTGCTGTATTCCACAACACTGAGAAAGAGAAATTCACCATTGGCATCAATGATGATGTTACCTACCTGTCTTTAGCTACTCCGGAAAATCCGGATACCGCTCCGGCAGGTATCAAGAGCTGCAAATTCTGGGGCTTAGGTTCTGACGGTACCGTAGGTGCGAACAAGAACTCCATCAAGATCATCGGTGACCATACCGATATGAACGCTCAGGCATACTTTGATTATGACTCCAAAAAATCTGGTGGCGTAACCATTTCTCACCTGCGTTTCGGTCACCCACAGATCAAATCCACCTACCTCATCAACAAAGCTGACTTTGTTGCATGCCACAATGCTGCATACCTCGGTCAGTACAAAATGGTTGAGGATCTGAAGCCAAACGGCACCTTCTTATTAAACTGCCAGTGGGATATGGAAGGTCTTGAGAAACATGTTCCGGCAAGCGTGAAACGCTACATTGCACAGAACAACATTCAGTTCTACACCATCGACGGTGTTAAACTGGGTAAAGAAATTGGTTTAGGTGGCCGTATTAATACTGTATTACAGTCTGCATTCTTCAAACTGGCTGATATCATCCCGGCTGAAGATGCGATCAAATACATGAAAGAAGCTGCTTACAAATCTTACTCCAAGAAGGGCGACGCTATCGTTGAGATGAACTACAAAGCAATTGAGCGCGGCGCTGACGAAGTTGTTAAGATTGATGTTCCGGAATCCTGGAAAGATGCAGTTGACGAAGTTACTGAAAAAGCAGAGCGCACTGGTAATCCGGAAGTTCTCAACTATGTTGAGAATATCTTGGAGCCGGTTAATGCTCAGCAGGGTTACTCCTTACCGGTATCCGCATTTACCGACTATGTTGAAGGTCATGCTCCGCTTGGTTCTTCTGCATACGAGAAACGCGGTATTGCAATCGATGTTCCATCCTGGAATAAAGAAAACTGTATTCAGTGTAACCTGTGTTCGTTTGTATGTCCACACGCTGTTATCCGTCCGTTTGTTATGAACGAGCAGGAAGCTGCTGCTGCTCCGGCTGGCACCGAGATGCTGGATGTAACCGGTATGCCGGGCTACAAAGTAACCATGGGTGTTTCCGTTCTTGACTGTACCGGATGTGGCTCTTGTGCAAATGTCTGCCCGGGCAAAAAAGGTGAAAAAGCTCTGACTATGAAACCTCTGGAATCCCAGATGTCCGCTCAGGCTGGCTTCGACTACGGCGTAACCTTGGATATCAAACCGGAAGTTACCGAGAAATTCAAACCGTCTACCGCAAAAGGTTCCCAGTACTTACAGCCGATGCTGGAGTTCTCTGGTGCATGTGGCGGCTGCGGTGAGACCCCGTATGCTAAACTGGTTACCCAGTTGTTCGGTGATAGAATGTACATTGCAAACGCAACTGGATGTTCTTCCATCTGGGGCGGTTCCGCACCGAGCGTTCCGTATACCACCAATAAAGCAGGCTTTGGTCCGGCTTGGGCTAACTCCTTATTTGAGGACAACGCTGAGTTTGGTTTAGGTATCTATTTAGGCCAGAAAGAACTGCGTAACCGCGTTATCTCTAAAGTAAAAGCTTTAGGCGAGACCGTTGAGAACGCAGAGATGAAAGCAGTTATTGACAACTACTTGGCAACCGTTGACGACGGCAACGCTAACAAAGCTGCTACCAAAGCACTGGTTGCTGCACTGGAAGCTTGCGGCTGTGACGCAGCAAAAGACATCCTGAAGGACAAAGACTTCTTGGCTAAGAAATCTGTTTGGATCTTCGGTGGTGACGGCTGGTCCTACGACATCGGCTTCGGCGGCTTAGACCATGCACTTGCTTCTGGCGAGGATATCAATGTATTCGTATTTGATACCGAGGTTTACTCCAACACCGGTGGTCAGGCTTCCAAATCTACTCCGGTAGGTGCAGTTGCTCAGTTCGCAGCCGGCGGTAAAGCTGTTAAGAAGAAAGACTTAGCTGGTATCGCAATGTCCTATGGCTATGTATATGTTGCTCAGGTTGCTCAGGGCTACAACGCAGCTCAGCTGGTTAAAGCAGTTACTGAGGCTGAAAGCTACCATGGTCCGTCCTTAATCATCGCTTACGCTCCGTGTATCAACCACGGTATCAAAGGCGGTATGAAGGGCGCTCAGACCGAGGAGAAGAAAGCTGTTGAGGCTGGTTACTGGCAGTGCTTCCGCTACGATCCGCGTCTGGCAGCAGAGGGCAAAAACCCGCTGACCTTAGACAGCAAAGCTCCGACCGCTGAGTATCGTGACTTCATCATGGGTGAGGTTCGTTACAACGCGCTGGCTCGTGCAAACAAAGAGAAAGCTGAAGAACTGTTCACCAAAGCAGAAAGCTATGCAAAAGAGAAATATGAGCGTCTGTTGGCTCAGTCTCAGAAATAATTCTATTTCTAAAATTTCTCAAAACGATTAACAATTAAATGGCAGAGCCTGAAGTCGGGACGCCGAAAATCTTCAGGTTTCTGCATAAAATTTGAAAATCGATATCGACACGCTGTAATCTGGAATGCGCATTCCATTGCAGCGTGTTTTTAATTAAGGGGGATAATAATATGAGCGAAAATATCTGGAAACTTGGTACAACTTCCGATTTATACATGGGTAGCAATATTTCCGAAGAAGAAGCTGTCAAACTGCTTGCAAAAACTGGATTTGAAGCACTGGACTTTGGAATGTTCAATCATCAGGACAAGAACGGCAAATTTTGGGGTGATGATTATAAAGATTATGCAAAAGTAATTGCAGAAACAGCCAAAGAATCTGGCATTGTCTTTTCGCAGGTGCATGCACCAATGTTCAGTCAACTGAGCAAAGACGGTGATAAAATGTTTGAGTTGACACGCCGTAGCTTTGAGATTGCAGAAATTCTGGATGCTCCTTATTTAGTCATTCATCCGCAGTTCTGGCCTGATTGTATTTTAGGTAGAAAACATGAGGAAACCCTTGCCTATAACCTTAAATTCTATCGTTCCCTGCTGGATATTTCAACGAAAACCGGCGTTAAAATCGCACTGGAAAACATGTTCGGTTATGACCCGGAAGCCAAAAAACTGTGCATTACCTATTTTAGTCTGATGGAAGATATACTGGAATTTTTAGATCGCACCGAAGCTCGGGAACAGTTTGTAGTCTGCCTGGATATTGGTCATGCCAATATCATCGGAAAAGAAAGTCCAGCCGACTGTATCCGCAAACTGAATCAAGACTTAAAATTGCTACATATTCATGACAACTATGGTGTTAACGATGACCACATGCCGCCATTTAATGGCAATGTCGATTGGGAAGAGACCATGCGCGCCTTACACGAAATCAATTATAACGGGACATTGTCGCTTGAAGCGCAAAGCCTGTGTCAGCGCGTCCCAGCATCCGATATGCCATTAAGACAAGCTGCTGTTGATTTAACTTTCCAAACAATCCGTCACCTGTCCGAATTATAAAATCACCTTCCACTGCCTGTTTATACAGGCAGTTTTTTATAAAAAAATTGCTTTTTTCTCCAAATCGTGCTATACTCAATAATATCAATATAAAACATATAAATGGAGGAAATTTGTCGTGGCTTTTGAATTTAATAATTTACAATATCTCTCCGTTCCTCTGCCGTCCAATGTGCAGAAATTCAAGCTGCATGGCGATCTGCAACGCGCAGCAAACGCAATTCAAATTTATTTAAACAAGGACATCCCGTCTGCACTGCGTGCAAGACTCTTAATGGAACTTGAAATCTTAAAACGCCTGCCTCAGGATTACACTTACACCTTTGATGCAGCGGTCAAAAGATGTCAGGAATGCATTTCCGATTTCACCGCAGAGGAACTTTCAAAATTACAGGATCAGAACGATGTAGAGTGGATTTTCCTAAATGGTGATGTCTGCTTTAAAAACAATTTCTTAGAAAATCTGATCTCCTGTTATCCGGAATACAAAGCTCGTCTGACCGATCCGAATAAGCTTCCTGATCCGAAGAAACGCCAGCTTTTATTTGACACCATTCAAAAGATGAAAGCCGAAGGAAAAGCTGGATATCACTTTAAAATCCGTCATACGCTCTCCATCACTCCAGAAGGGGTCAGAGAAAATATTCCAGTTAAGGCACATCTTCCGCTCCCAAGAGAGTATGCACAAGTTAAAAACTTTAAACTACTTTCCTACACCAATGCAGAAAAAGTGACCATTGCGGCTTCGGATGCACAACAGCGCACCATCTGCTTTGAAGATACCGTAAAAGTAGGACAGGAATTTACGGTCGAATACGAATTCGACAATATGATGACCTATGTTGACCCGAATCCAGACGAGGTGTATGACGCACAACCATCGTTCTATACCAGTGAACTGCTGCCGCATATTCGTTTCACTCCATATATCAAAACACTGACCAAAGAAATTATCGGAACTGAAACCAATGCACTCAAAAAAGCAAGAAAAATCTATGACTATGTGACCAGCCACATCATGTATTCCTATATGCCGAGCTATTTCTCGATTCTGGATATCGTGGAATATGCCGCATCAGGCTGGAAAGGTGACTGTGGCGTACAGGCACTGTTATTTATTACCCTCTGCCGCTGTGCAGGCATTCCTGCAAGATGGCAGTCCGGCCTCTATACGCATCCTATGGATATCGGAAATCACGACTGGGCGCAGTACTTTATTGCTCCATATGGCTGGCTGTATGCTGACTGTTCATTTGGTTCTTCTGCATACCGTGATGGTGATGAGGCTCGGCGTGCATTCTATTTTGCAAATTTAGAGCCATTTAGAATGCCGGCAAACGCTGAATATCAGCAGCCTTTCTATCCAGAAAAACACTATATGCGCAACGATCCGTATGACAATCAGAGCGGCGAAATTGAATATGCTGACCGTGCTTTTGAACCGAATGAATATGATACTAACTACGAAATCATCGAAGCATATCCAATCGACTACTGATTGCAGTAGGTTTTAAACAAGTTTTCCTGAAAATGTTGAAACTCCGAGTATCATCTATATATTCGGAGTTTTTCCATGAATCTATCAACAAAGAGGCGATTATTTTTTGAACTATCTCAAACAATTTCTCATCATTGCAGTCATCTGTTTTATTGGAGAAGTACTGCATGCAGTTATTCCTTTACCAATTCCGGCAAGCATCTATGGGCTTGTCATCATGCTCATATGTTTAATCACCAAAATCATCCCAGAAGAAAAGGTGGCGGCTGTCAGCGACTTTCTGATTGCGATTATGCCAGTCATGTTTATTCCGTCTGCTGTCGGTTTGCTAGGCTACTGGGAAGAAATTAAACCGATTTTACTGGCTGTGGTAGTCATAACCGTTGCCATCAATATTTTGGTATTTGCCGTATCCGGCAGAGTTACACAGGCCGTCATCCGGTTTGAAAACAAGAAGCATGGCAACAGACAGAAAACGGAGGATGCAGAATGAGTTTTTTTGAAACAATCTGGGATTTTTTAGAAAATTCTGCATTTTCCGGTGTCCTACTTACGCTCGGTGCATACATGGTCGGACTTGGAATGAAAAAGAAATTCAAGTTCGGTATCTTCAATCCCCTGCTGATTGCGGTTGTTCTGGTGATGGCATTTCTGCTAATTACCAAAATGGACTATGAAAAATACAAGCTGGGTTCCCAATACATCAGTTACCTGCTCACACCGGCGACCGTATGCCTTGCTATACCGCTTTATAGGCAGCTGAATGTTTTGAAGAAACATTATAAGGCAATCCTTGCCGGGGTGATATCCGGCACATTAAGCAGCCTTGGAGGCGTTCTGGCACTGTCTTTGCTATTTGGGCTGACGCATGAGCAATATGTTACCCTACTTCCAAAATCTATCACCACCGCCATCGGCATGGAGGTTTCCGGAGAACTTGGTGGCATTGTTACCATCACTGTGGCGGTTATCTTAATCACCGGTGTTATGGGTAATATTTTAGTCCAGCCACTTGCAAAGCTGTTCAAAATCGAAGAACCGATTGCAAAAGGTATTGCCATTGGTACATCCTCCCACGCTATCGGTACAGCCAAAGCGCTGGAAATCGGTGAAGTGGAGGGCGCTATGAGCAGTCTTTCGATTGCTGTTGCCGGACTGTTAACGGTAGTTTTCGCTTCGATATTCTCACAATTCTTATAAAAAACATCCGCAGAAAAGCATGGTGCCTCTCTGCGGATTTTCTATTTTTTCAGTTGTATTACAACAATGTAATGCCATTTTCTGAGCAGGTTTTCTTGGTATCTTCATCCCAAACCGAAACCTGTACCTCTCCAATATGAGCAGAACCCAGAATCAGCATACAAAGTCTGGACTGACCAATACCTCCACCCATGGTGAGCGGTAATTCTCCTGCCAGCAGCATTTTATGGAACATAAATTCTCTGCGGTTGTCACAACCAGATATGCGCAACTGTCTATCCAGAGCAGCTGCATCAACACGGATACCCATCGAAGAAATCTCAAATGCTGTTTCCAAAACCGGATTCCACAGCAAAATATCGCCATTTAATGTCCAGTCATCGTAGTCCGGCGCACGATGGTCATGCGGTTTGCCAGATTTTAATTGATCTCCGATCTGCATCAGGAAGGTGGTCGGATGTTCCTTCACAAAGGTATTCTCCCGCTCTTTAGCAGTCAAATTTGGATATAAATCCTCAAGTTCCTGCGTCGTAACAAAGGTGATCTCTCTGGAAATGGGGGGTAGCACTGATAGCTGCGGGAAGATAATACGCATGGTAGACTGTGTCTGGCAGATGGATTCGATAATCTTTTGAACGGTTTTCTTTAAATAATCCACATTGCGCTTTTCTTGGTCAATAACCTTTTCCCAGTCCCACTGGTCAACATAAATAGAATGAATGTTATCCATCTCCTCATCACGGCGAATCGCATTCATATCAGTGTATAAACCATGTCCCGGCAAAAAACCATAATTATGCAGTGCCAGGCGTTTCCATTTCGCCAGCGAATGCACAACCTGTGCAGATGTATCCGTTTCCTTGATATCAAACGAAACAGCCCGCTCGACACCACTTAAATCATCGTTCAAACCGGTCGTTGCCTCAACAAATAGTGGTGCCGAAACACGCTGCAAATGCAGCTGACTGCTCAAAGTATCCTCAAACACACGCTTAATTAAGCTGATTGCTTTCTGCGTGTTGTATAAATCCAATGTGGATTTATAGTTTTCTGGTACGAAAGTTTTGCTCATAATATATAACCCCTCAAATGATTGAATTAGCCTGCGGATACCTGTCTAAACTGATACTGATACAACCCGGCATAAATGCCACCCTTGGCAATCAGCTGTTCATGAGTCCCCCGCTCTGCAATGCCTTCCTCATTCAGTACGATAATCTCATCTGCACTCTTGACTGTAGACAAACGGTGTGCGACCACAATCGAGGTTCTACCCTTAGACAGTTTTTCAAGTGACTGCTGAATCATCATCTCGGTTGCATTATCCAGCGCGCTGGTTGCCTCATCCAGAATCAGAATCGACGGATTTTTTAAGAAGACACGGGCAATCGAAATTCTCTGCTTTTGACCGCCAGACAGTTTGACACCGCGTTCACCAACATAAGTGTCATATCCCTTGTCCAGCGTCATAATGTATTCATGTATGTTCGCCTTTTTCGCTGCCTCAATAATCTCATCCTCTGTTGCATCCAGACGACCGTATGCAATATTTTCCCGAATAGTGCCGGTAAACAGGAATACTTCCTGCTGTACCAGACCGATATTTTTACGCAATGCCATACGGGACATATCGGTGATGTCAATATTATCAATGGTAATACAACCCGAATCTACCTCATAGAATCGCGGAATCAAATGACACAAGGTGGTCTTGCCGCCACCAGATGGACCAACCAACGCAACGGTATGACCCGGCTGTATATGCAAAGAAAGATTGCTGATAACCATGTGCTTTTCTGGATGATCTTCAGTTTTAGCATCGTATCCGAACGAAACATCGTGGAATTCAATCTCTCCATTCAAGCGTTGTGGTTCCAGTGCATGTTCCTTTTCACTTTCCTCCGCCTGATCCATTAATTCCTCATAGCGTTTAAAACCAGTCATACCATTCTGATACTGCTCAAAGAAGCCAATCAAACGGCGAATCGGGTTTAAGAAGCTGTTAATATACAACAGATATGCTACAAAATCGCCGATATTGATTTTACCATAAAAGTAGAACATACCTGCACCGACTAAAACAATCAAATACAGAATATCGGTAAACAGCCCCATTGCTCCACCGAACTCGCCCATAACTTTATAAGCTTTATTTCTGGCCACTACAAAACGCTGGTTAAATCTGTCAAACTTCGCTTCTTCGTTATCCCGGCAGGTGTAGGAACGGGAAACACGAATACCAGCAATTGCATTTTCAACATTTGCGTTGACCTCTGCAAGCTCCACTCTGGTCTGGTTAAAAGCATTGGTCATTCTATTTCGCATCAACACTGCAAACAGCACAATAAACGGCACGATTGAAAATATGATTAAAGTCAGCGGAACATTGATTCTGCAAAGCAGGATAAACGAACCTATCAGCATAATCAGCGAGAGGAACAGGTCCTCCGGTCCGTGATGTGCAAGCTCGGAAATATCCATCAAATCATTGACAATCCTCGACATGATGGTACCTGTCTTGTTCTCATCAAAAAATGAGAACGGTAGTCTTTGCAGATGCTGAAACATATTTTTGCGGATATCTGCTTGGATTCTGACACCAACAACATGACCATAGTACTGCATAAAGTAGGTCAATCCAGCTTTGATGATATAAATGCCCAACAGCACACCACACCAGATCAGCATCAGGCGCAGGTTACCTTGTGGCACATAATGATTGATAACATTAGAGGTAATTTGCGGATAAAACAGATCAGCAGCTGCTACAATAAATGCCGCCAGCATATCCAGCGTAAACAGCAGCAAATGCGGTTTATAAAATTTCATAAATCGCTTGATGGTATTCATGATGTCCCCCCCTATGCATTTTCTCTTTTTCTTATTTTTGGAGCTTTAACAGCTCATTAGCTGCCAGCATTGCACCAATTTTTCCGGTGTTGTAGGTGATACCACCCTGCATCCAAACGGCATACGGTTCACGAATTGGACCGTCAGCAGAAAGTTCAATTGAAGAACCATTATGGAATGCACCAGCCGCCATAATGACCTTACTCTCATAGCCTGCCATCTCCGACGGTTCTGGCATAACATAGGAATCAACCGGTGCACCCTTCTGAATACCCTGACAAAATGCACACATCTTTTCTTCACTACCCAGAGAAATCGCCATAATGATGTCACTGCGTGGCTCGCTGTAATGCGGAGAAGTTTCATAGCCCATCAAGGAATATAAAGCAGAGGCAAAAATGGAAGTCTTAACGGCTGAAACAACAACGCTCGGTGCAAAGAACAGACCCATGAACATTGCCTCATTCTGCCCTAAGGTGCAGCCAATCTCCTTGCCCAAACCAACGCTGGTCAGACGATATGCACACAGTTCAACAAGATCTTTCCTGCCTGCGATATAACCGCCTGTACGTGCAATCGCACCGCCCGGATTCTTAATCAAAGAACCTGCCATTAAATCAGCACCAACCTCAGTTGGCTCCTTAAAATCAACAAACTCACCATAACAGTTGTCAACGAATACAATAATATTCGGATTTGCCTCTTTGGCAGCCTTTGCCATCTTGCCAATGGTCTCGACAGTCAGAGATTTGCGCATGGAATAGCCGCGGGAACGCTGAATATATGCAACCGTTGCATGTGGAGCTTTTTCTTTAATCTGCGCATAATCCGGAGTCGAATCCTCCAGTAAATCAATCTGCTCGTATTTCACACCGAAATCAACAAGCGAGCCATTGGAGATATTGCCAGTCTTACCGTTACGAATACCAATAACTTCTTCCATTGTGTCATATGGACTGCCTGAGATGGACAACAGCGTATCACCTGGGCGCAGGATGCCACCGATTGCGGTTGCCAATGCGTGGGTGCCGGATACGAAATTGTGGCGAACCAGCGCGTCTTCCGCACCGAATGCCTGTGCATATACCATGTCCAGTACATCTCTGCCACGGTCATCATAACCGTAACCAGTTGTTCCTGCAAAATGGGTTTCGCTGACACCGTTGTCAGCAAATGCTTTTAATACTTTTGCTTCATTATAAAGCGCAATCTCATCCATTCTTGCAAATGCATCTTTGCAGAGTTGCTCAGCCTGTGCAGACAGAGTATAGACCTCCTGTTGAAACGGATAAAATTCGCGCATTGTTGGGTTACTCATAAATCTGAATTAGTCCTTTCTAATATAATCCTGCCAGCTTCCGACAGGAACGAAACCGAGTGCATGATAAAATTTATCCGCATTCGGATTTTTGCTAAACACATAACAGGTTTTTCCGGCATATTTTTGCATGATAGCTGCGAGCATCTTTTTTCCATAACCACCGCCGCGCAGTTCAGACAATACGCCGATTTGTGATAGGAATATTGCGTCATCCTCGATGCAGAACACACTTGCAGTTGCCTTATTCTGCAATACCACTACATCGGTCAGCCCCCGGCGGATACGATGGGACATCTCACAATACCAGTCCATATAAAAATCCTTCTGCTCGGTTTTGCTGCCATTGCAGAAGGTTTCTGGAAACACCTTTTTTAAGATTTGATAGGCTGCTTCGATATTCCCAGATTCCACAACCACATCACAAGGTGCCAGATTCTGATTTTCTTTTTGAAAGAAAGTGCCTTGTTTTTCAAAAAATCCGATTAAATCCAGCGTGGTATCGGTGGAAATGGTGTGGACCGGCAACACCGACAGGCTGTCCTCCCATGCAAGAGAGCGATGCAGCATATCTGAGAAAAATAGCGTGCTATGATACAAAACTGCGGCAGCATTGCCATCCTCCGACAAATAATAGCTGCAAAACGGATATACAATCCCATACGCTTTATATAATGCCCGCATCTTCATACGAATACCGATACAGTCAACCGGGCAGGTACCAAAAAGTACCTGCTCGATTTTTGTTTTATCGTTGCATAAATGCAACATTATTCCACACCCAGATTGTCAACGAGTGCTTTGGTTAAATCATATACCGCCTGCATATCAGATTTTTTGGCAACGCAGGACGGAGAATGGATATAACGGGTCGGAACCGAAATGGCAACGGTGCGAATACCACCTGCGGTTGTATGGATTTTACCAGAGTCATTGCCACCTGCAACTCTGGTCTTGGTCTGGTTCGGAATACCCATTTTATCTGCCAGATCACGGGTATACTGGTATAGCGGTCGATCATAGATTGTACCCCCATCCATAAAGGATACAACCGCGCCTTGTCCGACACAGCATACCTTCTGATCACCGGTAACACCTGCCACATCGCCTGCGGTGGTACCTTCGATACAAACTGCGATATCCGGACGAATGGTAAATGCGGTTGCAGCAGCACCACGGCAGCCAACTTCCTCCTGAACCGCAAAACTAAACCAGGTATCATATTCCAGATCGGAGCGAATCAGTTCTACCATAACTGCACAGCCGATACGGTCATCAATTGCTTTTGCCTTTACCATGTCATTGCCGAACTCGGTGTATTCGCTGACAAAGTATGCAGCATCGCCTAGTTGAACATATTTCTCTGCATCCTCTTTGTTCTCTGCACCAATATCAAAGTATAATTTGTCAGCCGGAACAACAGTGCTTCTCTCCTCTTTATTCTGTAAATGAATCGGTTTGGTGCCGATTACACCGATATGACCCTTTTCGCCAACCGAAACACTTCTGCCAATGATGACGGTTGGGATAATGCCGCCGACATTCTGGAAACGCAGCATACCATCATCGGTGTAGCCGGTAACCATAAAACCGACCTCGTCCATATGTGCGTCCAACATCAGCTTCTGCGCACGCGGTTTTGCACCTTTTTTGAATACAATGATATTACCCATGTTATCAACGGTCAGTTCATCACAATGGTCTTTGATCATTTCGATAATTGCATTTCTAACAGCGTCTTCTCTGCCGGAGGTACCGTTCAATGCGCAAAGTGTTTTTAAAGTTTCAAATAACATCTTTTTTTCCTCCTCTTATAAAGACGCCTGTTTTACATATTCACAAAGTAATTTTCCGACTGCTTCCAAATCAGACAGCTGAATCTCCTCAATCGGGGTATGCATATAACGCAGTGGAATCGAAACAACGCCAGTAACCACACCACCACGCATATTGGACATTACATCTGCATTGGTGCCAGTATGTGCGCCTAAAACTTCTACCTGATATGGAATTTCTTTTTCTTTTGCAATGGTGAGAAGCTGATCCGACAGAGATTTGTTCAGTACTGGAGCAATACCAATCATAGCACCCTTACCCATCAAACCACAACGATCTTTCGGCGCATCAGAGGTCAAAGCAAAGCTAACATCAACTGCAATTGCAATATCTGGATTGATACGGAATGCAGCAGATTCACAGCCACCACAGTTGGTTTCCTCCTGTGCCGAGAACAGAATGGCTACTCTGCATGGTAATTCTGCATTTTCTTCTTTCAACAAACGCAGTGCTTCTAAAATGCTGGCAACACCACAGCGGTCATCCAGAGATTTTATCGCAATACGATCGTTTAACAGCTGATGGAATCGAGAATTGGTGATAACGCGGTCTCCTGGTGCGATAATTTTTTCTGCCTCAACTTTGCTCATTCCGATATCGATGTACATTTCGGACAATTCCGGAATCTTGTTTCTTTCTGCATCAGTTGCAAGATGTGGCGGTTTAGAACCAAACACGCCGAATACTGGCTCTTTGCCATAGATGGTAACTTCCTGTGCAGAAAGCAGTCTACGATCGATGCCACCGCAGTTAGATACTCTGATAAAGCCGTTATCCTCGATATAAGTAACAATCATACCAATCTCGTCGATATGTGCATCCAGAAGTACCAGTGGGAGATCGGTTCTCTCACGATTTAAGTAACCAATGACATTTCCCATAAAGTCTACCGTCACATCATTGGTAAACTCTCTCAGGGCATTTGCAGCCTTTTCAGAACTGCTCATGTTTTCATAGCCGGATACACCGACAGTTTCGCAAAGTTCGCGACAAATTTTCTCTACATAACGCATTTCACTCATTTGTGATATGCTCCTTTCTTATTGATCATTTCAGTTCCATGACCAGCCGTTTGAAATGCTGGCCGCGTTCCTCAAAATTACGGTATAAATCAAAACTTGCACTTGCCGGGGAAAGAGTAACCACATCGCCCGGTTTTGCTTCTTTTCTGGCTGCAAGAACTGCTTCTTCCAATGTGTTGACATGGATAATCTTCAGTTCTTCCGGATCATATTCCTCATATTCGGTGACTGCCTTTGCAATCTTCGGACCAGTCTTGCCAAGCAAAATCAAAATCTTGACACGCTCATTGACATCCTTACCCAGCGGCTCATATGGGATATTCTTGTCATATCCGCCTGCAATAACAATCAGTTTCTGATCGAAAGAGCGCAGTCCTGCAATAACTCTGGTCGGGCTGGTTGCAATCGAATCATTATAGTAGCGCACACCATCTACAGTGCGAACATACTCAATACGATGCTCCACACCACCGAAGTTTCTTGCAACATCCAGAATAGCCTCATTGGTTGCTGCATCACCGACAGCTGCAATGGCAGTCAGATAATTTTCGACATTATGAATGCCTGGAATCTTGATCTCATCCTTGTGCAACAGCACTTCTTCCACGCCATGTTTCACACGAACCAAAAAGCCGTCCTCACGCAGATAAGTACCATTTTCAACCTTCTGCTGACGGGAGAACAACGATAAATCACCACGGACAAATTTTCTCAAATTATAAGTGGTTTCATTATCCCTGCTCAGGATGGTTCTGGAAAATGCGTTTTGATGCCAAATAATGTTGCATTTTGCATCAATATATTCCTGCATATCCTTATGCACATTTAGATGATTCGGTGTAATGTTTGTGATAACCGCAACTTGTGGGGAAGTGCGCATCGAGAGCAGCTGAAAACTGGAAAGCTCTACAACTGCTACATCACCTGGCTTGATCTGCTCAATTCGAGCATACAACGGTTTTCCGATATTTCCACCCAAATGTACCGTTTTACCGCTGCGTTTGAGCATTTCATAAATTAACGTTGTGGTCGTAGTTTTTCCGTCAGAGCCGGTAACTGCAAAAATCGGGCACGGGCAGGTATCAAAGAACATCTCCGTTTCCGAGGTAACAACAATACCATGTTCCCTTGCTCTTGTCAAAATCGGATCATAATAATACATACCCGGTGTACGGAAAATAATGTCAGCAGCATCAAAATTTTCAGGATAATCTTTTCCAAGCAGATATTTAATCCCCAACTCATCCAAAATTGCCTGATTCTCTGCTGCATACTTCTCACTGCTGTCGCAGACAGTCAGATCGATTCCCTGTTTTGCCAGCACCGAAGCCAGTTCTCTGTGACTGACACCGAAACCAATCACATATACTTTTTTACCCCGCAGCGGTGCAAAGGGATCAGAATGTATTCGCATTTTATAATCGCTCCCTTATCTATCCATCATTTATTATTCTTACAGGTATAATAACCCTATCTTATTATAATGTGTTTTAGCGAATTTGGCAACCTTTAATTGATAATTTTTCAGATGATTGCACCCATTTTTATGTTTTTCCATAAAACCGGTTGAAAAATCCAAAATATATGTTACAATGAAATTGTTAAATGTCTGTATGTATTCAGGCAAAGGAGGAATTTACCATGAAAAATTTAAGCATCTATGATAAGATTGCTGCAATGAAACCGGAACCGCCTTCCCATTGGTTTGACCCACCAGAAGTATCCCAGTGGGGGGAACGCATCTTTGCGGAAATTGGTGTTGTTCTGGAAATGTCTAAAGGTGAAAACAACACCTATGATCAACTGGCAGAACAGGCCGTTGATCTGTTATATAACAACTTTGTAAAGACCCATGCTTTACCAGACGATTTATGTGAACAAGCCGAGCAGATTCTGTTGCCGCTTTCCGAAAAGGCAAAAGCATATACCGTTCACTGTGTCGCACATGCGCATTTGGATATGGACTGGATGTGGGGCTATCACGAAACTACCGCAACCATCACCGGTACCTTCCGTACCATGCTTAACCTGATGAAGGAATACCCTGACTTTATCTTTTCCCAGTCGCAGGCTGCCACCTATGACCTGGTCAAGCAGTTTGACCCGGATATGTTCGAGGAAATCAAAGAGCGTGTCAAAGAAGGTAGATGGGAATTTGCGGGGTCTACATGGGTTGAGCTGGACAAAAATATGCCGAGCGGCGAAAGCATGGCTCGCCATATCCTGTACACCAAACGCTTCTTAAACGAGGAATTTGGACTGCCGTACGATTCCATCAACAACGATTTCCACCCAGACTCCTTCGGTCATTCGCCGGCAATCCCGGAAATCTTCAAGCAGGGCGGCATCAAATACTTCTATCACTGCCGTGGTGTGGATGGTCCATTCTTATATCGTTGGCAGTCGAAGTCGGGCGCAGAGGTCATCGCCTGCAACGAACCGTTATGGTACAATGACAGCATCCGCCCAATTTATCTGCCGTTAATTCCAAAATTCTGCCGTGACTATGGTGTGAAGGATTTCATGAAGATTTACGGTGTTGGTGACCACGGCGGCGGCCCAACCAGAAAAGATTTAGAGCGTATCATCGAAATGCAGAGTTGGCCGGTTGCTCCGACGATTCGATTCAGCACCTACCATGCATTCTTTGATGCAATCGCTCCATATAAAGACAACTTTCCTGTGATCAAAGGTGAACTTGGCCCAACCTTTACTGGCTGCTATACTTCTGAAGCACGCATTAAGACCGCAAACCGCATCTCCGAGGATCACCTGACTATTTCCGAAACCATCAATGCACTGTCCACCTTAGAAGCAGGTGGCAAGCGTTATAAAGGCTATGGCAAGGCGTGGAAAAACACCCTGTTTAACCATTTCCATGACATTTTGCCGGGTTCTGGCGTTCAGGAAAGCAAAGATCACGCACGCGGTATTTTTGAAGAAACTTTAGCGGCAGCAGATACAGCAGCAGTAATTGCTCTGGATAAATTTGCTGCAAACATTGATACATCTGCTTATGAAACTCCAGATGAAGCATTAAAATCCCGTTCTGAGGGCGGCGGTGTAGGTTGTATGATCGACGAAGCACACCGCTATAAATTCCCAGCAGCAGAACGCGGACGCGGCAGAACCAGACTAGTTCACTTCTTCAATCCGAGCCGCTATGATCGCGATACCGTAGAAGAAATCAATCTCTGGGACTGGTACGGTAATGAAAAATGCATGACCATTTCCGATGAAAATGGCAATACAGTTCCGTTTGAGCATCTAAATACCAAAGACGGCGCATGGAATCATCTCTGCACCACTATACTGATTCGTGCGAAAATTCCAGCATATGGTTATAGCACCTATATTGTATCAGAAAAACCAAGAGAAGATTTCAGATTCTCCTATTTCCCACCGGATCCGCGTGTCACCTATTATCCAGACCTGGTACTGGAAAATGATTTTATCCGTGCTGAATTTAGCCAGACCACGATGGAGCTGATTTCCCTGACTGATAAACAGAGTGGAAAAGCACTGATTGAAAAACCGTCCGCATACTTTGTACTTGCTTCTGAAAACAGTAAATACAAAGGCGGCAGTGCATGGGTTGAGGGTAACTACACACATGTTCAGAATCTGAATCAAACCTTCAAGCCGATCCTGACTGCGGAACCGAAATTATCCGGTCTACGCCAGCAATTTAATTATTTTATCGAATTTGAAAACTCCAAATTAACCTGTACCGTATCACTGGACGCGTCCTCTCGTGCCCTGCGTTTCTCGGTCAAAGCTGACTGGCGAGAGCACGGAAATGAAAGCTCCACCATCCCAGTTCTGCGTTTTGAAGCACCAGTATCCTATGAAGTAGAAAAATGCCGTGGTGAGATTCAGTTTGGCACTCTCGATAGAGAGCAACAGCCATTGCATGACAGCTTCGCACGCCGCTTTTATACTGCAATTCCAAAGAAAGGTAAAAAAGCCGTCACCCTGCTGACGGATACCAAATACGGTTACCGCTGTGCAGAAAGTGTATTGCAGGTTAACCTTTTACGCACTTCTTCCGGTCCGAACCACTACCCGGAAATGGGCGAACGGTATGTACAGATTGGACTGGGCATCAGCGGATATGACAATGCTTCTTTATATCAAATGGCAGATGAATTTGTTACAGAAGCACTGTATATCACCAATACGGCACATAAAGGTACTCTACCTTTATCTGAACAATATCTAAAGGTAAATGCTGATGTCGGCATTGAATGTATCAAGATTGCAGAGGACGATGATAGTCTGGTTATCCGCACTTTCTCTGAAAATGGTGAAGCAGTTACTGCAAAATTAACCTTCCATAGGCCGATTGAAGAAGCTTGTCTGACAGACTTCAATGAGCAACCGATTGGCGATGTTACTGTTGATGGAAAAACCGTTATTTATTCCATTGGTGCGCACGCCGTACAGACTGTTAAAGTCAAATTATAATGAAATCTAAAAGCACATGGGTACAGATTTAACTGTACCCTATTTTTGTAATGATAAGTCCATTTTTTTGATAAATTTATGTTTTTCCTTTACAACAGGGGAAAAAAGTACTATAATAGTATCAGGAGAATTTGCGTTTTGCTGCTCTGATTTAATATTACATATGGAGGTATAGTCCCATGGCTAAAGTACTTGTTGAGACCTCTGCGCGTCATCTGCACGTCACCAAAGAGGCTCTGGAAATTTTATTCGGTGAAGGTTATGAATTAACCCATAAAAAAGATCTGTCCCAGCCGGGTCAGTTTGCTACTAATGAGCGTGTTACTGTTGTTGGACCGAAAGGTGAAATGCCGGGCGTTTCTATCTTAGGACCGGAGCGTAATGCTGTTCAGGTTGAGTTATCCCTAACCGATGCAAGAAAAATCGGTGTTGCTGCTCCGATTCGTGAATCTGGCGACATTACTGGCAGCGGTGCATGTAAATTAGTAGGTCCGAAAGGCGAATTAGAAATTAAAGAAGGCGTTATCGCTGCAAAACGCCACATCCACTTTACTCCGGATCAGGCAAAAGAAGCTAATGTAGAAAACGGCGAGATCGTTTCTGTTAAAATCACTTCTGCTGACCGCAGTGCAACTTTAGGTGATGTTGTTGTTCGTGTAAGTCCGTCTTATGATGCAGCAATGCACATTGATACCGATGAATCCAACGCTTGCGGCTGTGCAGGTGTTGTTTACGGCGAAATCGTAAAATGATTTTGGCATAAAATCTTATGAGGGCATGATTTTATGCCCTCGTTTTTATTTCAGGAGGAATTGATATGTTATCCTGTGATTTAAGAGGAAAAACTGCCCTGCTCACCGGCGCAACCGGACAGCTCGGCCGTGTTATGGCAGCTACTCTTGCAGACTGTGGTGCAGATATGATTTTAGCCTACCACAGCAATCAACAAAAAGCTGAAGAACTCAAAATGCAGCTGGAACAAAACAGCAAAGTAAAAGTTTACCTCTGCCAGTGCGATGTCACCGACTATGATGCCGTTATGGCAATGCGTGATGATATTGCCGCAAATTTCACCCAACCAGACATCATCATTAACTGTGCCGTTATTCAGTATCAGTGGACCACCATCCTAGAACAGCCGATTGAGGACTATGAAAGTCAGTTCCGTTCCTGCGTGCTGCACAATGTCAACATGGCAAAAGCATTTGTTCCACACATGATTGATCAGCATTACGGAAGGGTGATCGGTATCAACACCGAATGTGCTATGCAAACTTCCCCGACCCAATCTGCTTATGTAGCCGGAAAACGCGGTATGGACGGCATCATGCGAATTTTGGCAAAGGAAATCGGCCCGCATAATATTACCGTCAATCAGGTTGCCCCAGGCTGGACCATCAGCGAACGAGATCGCATCAATCACACCGAAAAAGCGGCTAATTACGATGCCAATGTACCGCTGCGCCGTCGCGGCACCGATCAAGAAATTGCAAATGTAGTAGCATTTCTTGCCAGCGATCTGGCGAGCTATATCACTGGTGCATATATCCCAGTCTGCGGTGGAAATGTCATGCCTCGAATCTAAGTTTTGCAGCAAAATTTACAAAAAATTCTTTATCTTTTGCCACTGAAAATGGTATAATAAGATATATTAACCATGTTATAAGGATAAAAGGAGGCAATTATTTATGGCAGAATCAACACCTTTTTTTATGTATAAAGACAAACCGCTTGTTAGAAAAGATAATGAAATTTATTATGGATATGTCAGCGAAGGCTATTTTGTTATGATGCGTATTTTAGAGCAGCCGGATGATCCGGACATGACAAAATTTGCCATCACGCTTGTTCACCAGAAAAAAGATGGTGATATGCAGATGCTGAATTCCGCAGAGCGTGTCGGAAACTACAATGCACTGGAATTGGCTGATATCTGGCTGACCAATGCTCTGGCAGAGCAGAAAACCGAATAAAACAAAACGGCTCGGATTTTACTCCGAGCCATATTTTTTACCTGTATTCAATGAGCCATCGTTTCCTGCTCTTCTTGATGTACCACAAAGAAATGTACCTTTGCCAGCAGATTCATAAAAAACTGAATCAATGGCCCCATGATAAACAAACTAATTACCGTCCCCAGACCAATCAGATTATGCCGATAACCGCCAGTTGCCAAACAAATCAATAAACCAATACAATCTACCACAATGCGTCCCCACATAACTTTTAACTTGAAACGCTTACAAAAAGTCAGCATCGCATAATCTGCTGATGTAGGCAGTGCATCTGCCATCAGATATACCGCTATGCCGAATGCATTAATCAGCGTACCCAATACATAAGAAACAATTGGTGGTAGGGTGATTTTATCTCCAATCAACCACACCCATGCATCTATGCCGACTCCACATAAAAAAGAGGATACCATTGTAAAAACATTAGGAAATTTTTTAAGCATTAATCCAGCCAGCACCAGCACAACCACAGCAAGTATATTGCTCCAGACAGTCACTGGCAGACCAGTAAAATAATTGAGTCCCAGCAAACCACTATCCCATGGGGACAAGCCCATTTTGGAATTGGTTAAGAACGGAATACCCGCAGTGAAAATTACAAAGCCGGTAAAATAAATCAGCCATTTTTTCATATTGATTTGGCCGAGCTCAAGTCCAAGCTTCTGCATCCAAATCGGTCGTTTGCGCTGATAATTCCATTCCTGAAGTCTAAAGCCTAATTTTTGCATCCAAAGTGGTCTTTTCATCCATGCTATCCCCTGTTTTATATCAAATTCTTCGCATTGTGCAGAAAAAGGACTGTAATATCCACTTGGGAAAAACAGTCCTTCTTTATTATGCCATATTCACAGACACTCGTCAAGTATTTATGAATAATTTTTTACGATATATTATTTGATTTTAATATTCTTCCAGCCGCTTCCTTTTGAATAAATAACATCTGACTGGGTAGCATCAAACGCAAATACCTGGTATGCGTAACCAATACCCTGTTTTACCTTTTTATCGGTGTAGCTGACAATATTATTTTTAGAAATGGTTGCAATGACAACAGGATTTTCTTTGGTTTTATAATTATAGCGATAAATTTTATACCCGCTTGCGCCCGAAATTTGATTCCAGACAACCTGCGCATTGCCGGATGAAGTTTCTCTTACTGATGCCTTCAGCGGTTTAAAATCAACCGTAAATTGGTAGGTCAGCCGGATTCCTCCCTGCAAAGTAACTTTTACAGTCGTAACGCCTACCTTCTTTGCAGTAATTTTTCCACTCTGGCTCACCGAAATCCGGGGATTGCTGGTACTCCACCTTGATTTTAGCGTTTTGGTCAAATCTATGCCATTGGCTTTAATAATCATCTGTGTCGATGTACCAGGTGTCAATATAGTGGTTTTCGGCTGAAAAGAAACATCACTCAACTTTGGAACAACATAAACATAAATCACAATCGCATCCACAGAGCCATCTTTTCTTGTTCGGGTACCTACAACTACTGTATTTCCTGCTGATAAAGCCGTAATTTTGCCGTTTTGATTGACATTCGCAATCTGCGACTTGACACTAACCCAATCTAACTGCTGATTGACGCTGATCCCATTCTGATTGGTGACAACCGGAGAATATGCTGTATTTCGTTTCAGCAACAATGATTTGGTTGAACAACTGATTTTATCCGCATTCCCAGCGATCTTCTCCTCATCCGGGAAAAAATAAACCAATCCAGACTGTACATCCTCAGCATCTTTTAAAAACAATACATGGTTCTCTGTCTGGGAATAGACCATACCCGAAGAAAATAAATCCGATTTTCTCCATTTTTGCAATCCAGACAACCTGTTATTTTCATCAGCCTCAACAAGCGAAACTTTCAGTCTACCCATATTATCTGTTCCCTGTACATGCAAAATACGGAAAGCTCCATCTGAAAGATTCTTATTCCCTGCATAATATCCGGTTTTCGTCAGATACTCAATCACATAATAATCCGATCCAAAGTCAATCTTGTTCCCTGGAAAAAAGACAACACAATCCCCTTTTGATTGATTCCGAAGCGAAACCGTCACTGGAGTGGTCAGGTCTTTGGAGAATACAACTTTTGGGGTAATCCATCCAAGCATCATTTTGGACAGTGCATTATGATCCCCTAAATTATCATCCATAATATCATATCCACCAATACCATAGGAGGGGGTTCCTTTTGGGTCTATCTGATAATAATCCCATAATCCCAGCGTATGACCAGTTTCATGGATTGCCGTTTGGACATCATTCGCTGCAAGCTTTACATAACTGCCGAATTTCCTGCCGTCAGCCTTAAAAGAGCTGTCTTGCAAATAACCTGAATAGCTCCACCAATCGGTACCATAGCCAGTGTCTCCACCTGCAAATAACATATATACGCAATCCACAATTCCATCACCATCGCCGTCATAGTTTCTAAAATCAACACCCTTGCGATCATAATAGGAAATCACCTCTTGGTATAGCTTTTCATTTCCTCCGCTGCCAGAATAGTAGCTTCGATTATGTTTTGTGGTATACCATCCGTATACTTTCCCTTTTATATTAAGATTTCCAATCGAAGACGCTGCATAAAATCCGGATAAACTGTTCTTATCCTTACTGTTATAATATTTTTGAAAAACAGCATTTGCGGTTATAGCAGGATTCTTATTCGGTTTATCTGGAAATTCGACCAGAAAAAAAACAGTTTTCGCCGTTCCTGCCTGCGGCATAGAACAGTTTTTACTGGTGTACAGATAGGCACTTCTGTGTGTTTGGGAGAAAACTGGTATTCCTGCGAAGACTGTACAGAACATTACCATACTCATCAGCCACACAACTATTTTTTTGAGCATCTATTTTCCTCCTTTCAAACATTTAACTTTTTCTCAAAAAACTCATATACTCAAATCATAATTATATATTCGAATTTCTGGAGGAATTTTTTAGTGACCGAAACTCTCAACCTTTTACAGGATCGCAAATCCATCCGCATCAATGCGCATGTCAACCGCAAACAACTTGGATGCAAACCCACTTCTCATTTTATGCAGAAGATAAACCATTCTCACTGCGCACCCATTTCCCCATTGGTTAAATAAACAAGAACTGCCATACATCAAATGAACAGATGTATGGCTTTTTTATGCAAAAATATCACCGGAAGCAGAAAGCCACCGGTGATACAAAATAGTTGTTATTGATTTTCTTCCTGTGCAGCATCCATAATTCCTAAATTGATATGGAATTCACTATCCATAGCACCTTTCACTGGAGCCTGTTTTTTGTATAGGTTAACCTGCGTTGTAGATTTGCTAACTGCCTGAATCGTACCTGCTCCGGCAACACATCCACCCGGACATCCCATACCTTCTAACAGATAACCATCATATTTACCAGCTTTTGCAAGCTGCAACATCTTACGGCATTCCTTCAGGCCCTGTGCGGAAGCAACCTTGATTTCACGATCCGGAGCCAATACTTTTGCAGCCTCTACAACCGCATCTGCAACGCCACCACTGACAGCGAATGCACGACCTGCACTAGAACCTTTGGTGAACGGTTCACCTTTTGGTAATGCAGCAAAATCTACTTTTTTGGCTTCAAACATACCCATTGTTTCTTCAAAGGTAAGAACAAAATCAACATTACTACGAACGCTATGTCTGCTTGCCTCTAATTTCTTAGCGGCGCATGGTCCAATGAAACAGATTTTTGCATTCGGGTGATTCTGTTTGATCATTCTTGCAGTCAGAACCATCGGCGTCATTGCCATGGAAATATAATCGGAAAATTCCGGGAACAGTTTCTTCGCCATTACCGACCAGGACGGGCAACATGAAGTTGCCATAAACGGTTGTTTTTCCGGAACTTCACGCAAAAAGTCTTTTGCTTCCTCTACGGTACATAAATCTGCACCAATAGCAACTTCTTCTACATCAGCAAAACCAAGAGCCTGGAATGCCGGACGAATTTTATCTGGAGTCAACTTTGGTCCAAACTGTCCGACGAATGCTGGAGCGATGATTGCAATCACCTCTTCACCTTTCTGCATTGCGTTGATCAGCTGGAAAATCTGACTCTTGTCAGCGATTGCACCAAACGGACAGTTTACCAAACACATACCGCAGGATACACATTTATCATAGTTGATTTTTGCGCGTCCCTGCTCGTCCGATTCAATTGCATCCATTCCGCAAGCTTTGGAGCACGGACGCTCCTGACGAACAATCGCGCCATACGGACAGACAGTGGTGCAACGACCACATTGAATACATAAATCCGGATTGATCACCGATTTTCCATGACGGATAGTGATTGCCTTTTTGGGACATACTTCTTGACATGGGTGTGCCAGACAGCCCTGGCAAACTTCCGTAACCAGAATCTGATTATCTGGACAGGCGTTGCATGCAAATTTAATCACATTAACTAACGGCGGCTCATAGTATTTCTCAGTAATTTCGCAGTTTTCCAGGCCTTCTGATAATGGTGCATGCTGATCCATGCTGCGCAGCGGCAGACCCATGGTTAAACGCAGACGCTCACCAATGATTGCACGCTCCAAGAAAATACTTTCACGGTAGCTTGCTTCCTCACCCGGCAGCATCTGATATGGCAGCTGTTCCAATTTCTTATAGTCATGATCATCGCTATATGCAAAGCGTGCCACTTCAGTAAATACTCTGCGGCGGATATCATTAATAGCGGTATAGATTCCTCTCATGAGTTCCTCCTGTTAAAGTTAATAATGATTGGGCATATTCCCGATTGTTAAGATTATAACATAAAATTCACTAAAAAGCAATATCTTTCCTATAAATCTACAAAATAATTGAATTTATATTTAATTTGCAGATGGTTTTATTCACACAAAAAACCAGAACGCCATTTGAAAAGTAGCCGTTCTGATTGAATGATTTTATCTTAAATTTTTAATCAAACAAATGGTCAAATCATTATCATTTTTGCAGGGGGCATTTTCTGGGCAAACCTGTTCTTGATAATATACACCTTTTCCGTCTGGAAGATAACCTCGCTTGGCATACATTCTTTGCGCCACACCATACTTTGAACTTAGGCACACATCCAGGTATACCTGCGGATGATACTGTGCCGCAATTTGCTCGGCTACATCTAAAAGCTTTGTTGCAATCCCTTTTCTACGATAAGATTCCAATACATGAAGGTCTACAATTCCTGGTATACCCTGACCGCCAAATCCTCCCCATGGGCATCTCATATACACAAATACATATCCTGCAATGTTTCCTTGATATACCGCAAGCAGTGCTTCACTTTCACCCTTTCTCTGATTTTCCATCTGTTCACGCAAATATGTTGCAGCTTCTTCCGTACAATTATTTTCAGCACGACAAATTGGCATAATATCCATTTCACTCATTTTTCGAATAATCAGGTGATCTTTCATATACAACGCTTGCACGCACTCCACCCCCATAACAGCCCAAATATGAGAAGAATAAATTTATTTGTTATTTATCATACCACATTTTTGAAGCAAATTCAACTGTTTGTAATATTTTTAATCAATTTGGCCGCTGCCTACCTGTTGCATCAATAGTATAATCCGTTTGATAAATCATATCCTTGACCAAAACGAACTCATATCCCTGGCCTTGCAATCTACGAATAACTTTTTCGACTGCTGGCACCGTTGTTTCTAAATCATTATGAAATAGAATAATACTACCACTCTGTACCTTAGACAAAACATTCTGCACAGCCGCTTCCACTCCATTTCTCTTCCAATCCATACTATCCACATCCCACTGGATCACCTTCATATTCAAACTATCCTCAACAGCTGCGATTACCTCACTATTGTATTCCCCATACGGTGCACGATAAAGTGTTGGTTGTGTACCAATAAGTTCTTTTATTTTTCGATTACAAGCCTTGGTATCTGAAAGCAGATCTACTTTTTTAAGCTGATTTGGATGTGGATGCATATCCGAATGATTTCCCACATCATGCCCAGCTTGGGCAAACTGCTTCACATCTTCTCCGCAACGATCACAAAAATCGCCAGTCACAAAAAAAGTGGCTTTTACACCATATGGCTCTAAGACAGCAAGTAGTTCTTCTGTATCAGAATTTTCCCATGCCACATCAAAGGTCAATGCTACTTTTTTCTGCTGCGTCTGTACCGAATAAATTGGCAGACGCCTGATGGTTGTTCCAGCAGGAATCGTAATTTGTTGTGCCAATGCACCGATTCCCAAAAATATGATTGCCACTGCCGCATACATGGTCAATTTTCGTGTTATATATGACATACGCATGATAATCCCCCCTGCTTATTAAATATGCAGGAGAAAATTTAAAATGACAAAAAGGCCGTCACAAAAGTGACAGCCCTTGAAAATACTGTAAAATTAGATCAGTTCGATGATAGCCATCTCTGCTGCATCACCACGACGCGGACCAATTTTAACGATACGGGTGAAACCGCCGTTCTGGTCTTTATATTTCGGGGAGATTTCATCAAACAGTTTCTTAACAACAGACTCTTTGGTGATATAAGCGAACGCCTGACGTTTGGAGTGGAGATCGTTGGTTTTACCCAGGGTGATCATTTTCTCAGTCATAGCGCGAACTTCTTTTGCTCTGGTAACAGTGGTCTCAATTTTGCCGTTTTCCAGCAAGAAAGTAACCATAGCTCTGAGCATAGCCTGTCTGTGATCAGAGGCTCTGCCAAGTTTTCTGCTTCCTGCCATTGTAGTTCACTCCTTACTTAATTATGTGGTAAAATGCGGGGATTATTCGTCCTCAACAACGAGATTTACACCCAACGCATTCAATTTTGCAATTACTTCTTCCAGGGATTTCTTACCAAGGTTTCTGACTTTCATCATATCGCCTTCGGATTTATTAATCAGGTCGCCTACCGTATTGATAGCCGCACGTTTCAAGCAGTTAAAGGCACGTACGGATAAGTCAAGCTCCTCAATGGTCATCTCCAGGATCTTTTCTTTACCTTTGTCGTCCTTGCCTACCATAATTTCCGTATTGACTGCGTCTTCCGATAAATCGATAAACAGGTTGAGATGCTCATTCAGAATCTTGGCAGCAAGAGAAATAGATTCCTTCGCAGAAATCGTTTTATCCGTCCAAACTTCCAAAATGAGTTTATCGTAGTCGGTCATCTGACCAACACGCGTATTCTCTACGGTATAATTAACCTTTTGTACCGGCGTATAAATACTGTCAACCGGTATCGTGCCTACGACATCTTTGTCTTTATTCTGGATGTCCTGCTTATTGCGCTCAGCCGGAACGTAACCACGTCCTTTATTGAGCTCAATCTCCATATACAGTTTGGCACCTTCTGCAAGCGTTGCAATATGCATATCCGGATTGAGGATCTCAACCTCAGAATCGGTCTGGATGTTTCCAGCAGTAATTTCGCCTTCACCCTCTGCTTCAATGCATACGCGTTTCGGGCCATCTCCTAAGATCTTAGCAGTCAATCCTTTGATGTTCAGAACAATTTCAGTGACATCTTCTTTTACACCCGGGATGGTTGTAAATTCATGCTGGATGCCATCGATTTTGATCGAGGTCACAGCAACACCCGGAAGAGAGGAGAGCAGCACACGTCTTAATGCGTTGCCAAGTGTGAGACCATAGCCGCGTTCGAGAGGTTCTACAACAAACTTCCCATACGAACCATCAGGAGTCATTTCCTCAGCTTCGATTCTCGGCTGTTTAATTTCAATCATCTATAACCCTCCTGTTCTTACTTTTTAAGATACAAGTGCCAAGCCTGCTGCCGCATAATACGGCAGACAGTTTTGAAATCCATTCGCGTAATCTTCCGATTGCATGCGAACATTGATTACTTGGAGTAGTACTCTACGATTAACAGTTCCTCAACCTCGAGGTCAATGTCCTCTCTAGCCGGCATTCTTGCAACTTTACCCTCGAAGGACTCACGGTTTAATTCTAACCACAGCGGAGTCGGACGAGAAGCGTTTGCTTCCAGAACTGCTTTAACTTTATCGCTGGTTCTGCTCTTCTCGCAGATTGCTACAACATCACCCTCTTTTACTAAGAAAGACGGAACGTCAACACGTTTGCCATTTACGGTAAAATGACCGTGAACAACAAGCTGTCTAGCCTCTGCTCTGGAGCTTGCAAAGCCCAGTCTGTATACTACGTTATCTAAACGGGATTCCAGGATTACTAACAGGTTTTCACCAGTTAAGCCCGGTTTTCTTTCAGCCATTTCAAAATAATGAGCGAACTGGCCTTCCAGAACACCATAATAACGTCTGGTTTTCTGTTTCTCTCTCAGCTGTAAGCCATACTCAGATAATTTCTTACGAGCCTGACCGTGCTGACCCGGAGCATAACCTCTGTGAGCGAATGCACATTTATCAGAATAGCATCTCTCACCTTTTAAGAACAGTTTCTGTCCTTCGCGGCGGCATAATTTGCAGACCGCACCGGTATATCTTGCCATATTGGTGCACCTCCTATTATTATACTCTTCTTCTCTTCGGCGGACGGCAGCCGTTGTGCGGAATCGGAGTTACATCTTTAATTAAGGTAACTTCCAGACCAACACCCTGTAAAGCTCTGATTGCAGCTTCACGACCAGCACCCGGTCCTTTTACATATACTTCTACAGATTTTAAGCCGTGCTCCATTGCAGCTTTTGCTGCTTTCTCAGCTGCAGACTGTGCAGCGAACGGAGTGGACTTTTTAGAACCTCTAAAGCCCATTTCACCTGCGCTTGCCCAGGATAAAGCATTACCCTGAGTATCGGATACGGTTACGATGGTATTATTAAAGGTGGACTGAATATGAACGCAGCCGCGCTCAATATTTTTACGTTCACGACGTTTACGAACAACTTTTTTAGCGTCCTTTTTCGGTGCCATATTTCTGCCCCCTTATTATTTCTTCTTATTAGCGATGGTTTTCTTCGGTCCTTTACGGGTACGAGCGTTTGTTTTCGTTCTCTGACCTCTTACCGGCAGACCTTTGCGGTGACGTACACCACGATAGCAACCAACCTCAACCAAACGTTTGATGTTTAAAGCAACGCTTCTACGAAGGTCACCCTCTACCTCTACGTTTTTGTCGATATAGTCACGCAGTTTGGATACTTCGTCTTCAGTCAAATCTTTGACTCTGGTATCCGGATTGATTTTAGTTGCTGCCAGGATATCCTGAGCAGTTTTATGACCAATACCGAAAATGTAGGTTAAACCAACCTCTACACGTTTCTCTTTCGGCAGGTCAACACCAGCTATACGAGCCATGCAAGCTGCACCTCCAATTATTTTCTCGGATCAGGGAAAATTAGCCCTGACGCTGTTTGTGTTTCGGGTTATCGCAGATGACCATGATACGGCCTTTACGTTTAATAACCTTGCATTTTTCACAAATCGGCTTTACGGAAGGTCTTACTTTCATTTGAAACTACCTCCTTGTAGTGGACAAGGCTTTTTATTAAGCTTCCTTGCCATCTGTGGCTTATGATTTATTTCGAACGCCAGGTAATGCGTCCTTTGCTGAGGTCATAAGTAGACATCTCAACTGTTACTTTGTCTCCCGGCAGGATGCGAATGTAGTTCATACGCAGTTTACCGGAAATGTGGGCGTTGATGACATGACCGTTTGCAAGCTGAACCTTAAAAGTTGCGTTCGGCATTGCATCTACAACGGTGCCTTCAACTTCGATAATATCATCTTTTGACAATCGGATTACCTCCATTACGCGGAAAACGCACCGTGACCGTTTATTGCAGCCCGGTCAACACATGCCTAATCTTCCTGTCAGTGTTGCATTCTGTCAGATCAACCGTTTTACCAGTAGTCTCCAGATGCTTTATATTTTTTACTGTCGGATTTGACATTCTGCGATGTCTCCCATCAGACAGCAGGCATTTCTTCCCTTCTGCTTTCAGAATCAGATAAAACCGGCCAGCGTCATTTCCCGCTGTAGATTTTACCGCCATCCCAGCAGACAACCCGCATCCGCTGCTGCTCATGGCTGGGTCAGAATTCGAGCCCCGTCATTTGTAATAACAATAGTATGCTCGAAATGGGCAGATGCCTTACCAGATGTTGTAACGACAGTCCAGCCATTTGAAAGCTGTCTGCATCCCTCACCGGATAAATTGATCATCGGTTCGATTGCGATTGTCATACCTGGAGCAAGTCTTGGTCCTCTTCCTTCTTTTCCATAGTTTGGAACTTCTGGATCTTCGTGTAATTTTTTGCCGATGCCATGACCGACATACTCTTTAACTACTCCGTAACCGAACTGTTCTACATAAGACTGAATTGCGAAAGAAATATCACCGATTCTATTGCCCGGTTTTGCAGCCGCAATTCCTTTCATCAAACTTTCTTGTGTCCGCTGTAATAACAGTTGGATTTCTTCTTCGACATCGCCTACCATAAAGGTGTAAGCGTTATCGCCATTGAAGCCATCATAAAACGCTCCGGTATCGACACTGACAATGTCACCGTTTTTCAAGATTTTGCTTTTTGATGGAATACCATGAATAATCTCCTCATTTACCGAAATGCAGGCACTTCCAGGAAAACCGTAAAGTCCCAAGAAGTTTGGTTTTGCACCAGCCCCAACGATAAATTTATGGATCTCATGATCAATCTCATAGGTGGAAATACCTTCTTGCATAAAGTTGCCAGCATGTGCCAACGCCTGTGCCGAAATCTTACAAGCTTCTTCCATCTTTTTGATTTCAGATGCATTCTTTAAGGTAATCACTTAACTGCCTCCAATGCTTTTAATACCAGCTCGGAAGTGTCTTTAACCCCTCCCTGACCATCTACGACCGTTAATTTGCCCTGTTTGGAGTAATACTCTTTCACCGGTTCAGTCTGCTCATGGTAAACCCTTAAACGTTCCAGTACGGTAGCCGGATGGTCATCTTTACGCTGAACCAAATCCGCACCGCAGCTGTCACATTTTCCTTCCGTTTTAGAAGGATTATATTCTAAATGATACGAAGCACCGCAGGAAGAACACACGCGTCTGCCGGAGAGGCGAGAAACGATTGCCTCATCTGCGACCTCAATATCAAGTGCTGTGTCAATTTTGACATTCATCTGATCCAATGCTTCAGCCTGCACAACCGTGCGAGGGAAGCCATCTAAGATAAATCCATTCTGGCAATCCGGCTGAGCAAGACGATCTTTTACCAAAGCGATAACAAGCTCGTCAGTCACAAGCGCGCCAGCATCTAAAAATGCTTTTGCTTTCTCACCCAGCTCGGTACCGTTTTTCACAGCCTCGCGGATGATGTTGCCGGTGGAAATTGCTGGAATTCCATACACATTGCAAATACACTCTGCCTGTGTGCCTTTACCAGCTCCCGGCGCACCCAATAAGATCAAATTCATTTGACACACTCCTCTTACTCTAAAAATCCTTTGTAATGACGCATGGTCAACTCAGATTCCAGCTGACGCATGGTGTCTAAAGCAACACCTACAACGATGATGACGGAAGTACCGCCCAAAGCCAGATTGATGTTGGTAATAGCAGAATAGATCGGCGGGAATAACGCGATCACAGCTAAGAACAGTGCACCAATAAAGGTGATTTTGGAAAGGATTTTCTGGATGAAGATAGCGGTGGAACGACCCGGACGAATACCGGCGATCGCACCGTTGTTTTGTTTTAAGTTGTTCGCAATTTCAACCGGATTGTACTGAATTGCAACATAGAAGTAACTGAAGCCAATAATCAACAACAGATAGCATACACAGTAGATCCAACCTGTAGTAGAGAAAGATCTAACCAGGACTTCCCAGAAAGAGCCCGGTTCCGGTTTAGCGAATGCGGCAATCGTACTCGGGACTGCCAAGATCGACATAGCGAAGATGATCGGAATTACACCACTGACCGCAACTTTGATCGGGATGTAAGAAGACTGACCACCATACATTTTACGACCTACAACACGTTTAGCATACTGAATCGGAATTCTGCGCTCGGAGTTGTTCATAACAACAATCAGAACGATAATAGCGAACAGCAGCAGCACGCCCAGCGGTACCGTAAAGTAATTTGCTCCACCTGCTTTAAAGTTCTCAGCGAGAATAGCTACGGTGTTCGGCAAGTTTGCAATGATACCAGCAAACAGGATGATAGAGGTACCGTTGCCGAATCCTTTATCAGAAATACGGTCGGCCAACCAAACCGTTAATGCCGCACCTGCAACCAATGATAATATGATGATCGCAGCCGCAAAGTATTTTGCAAAACCACTGGTAAAACCACTCGAAATTGCATTGTAATTTCTCAGCATAAAGTAGTAGGCAGTTGCCTGAATAAATGCCATAACAATAAAGCAATAACGAGTAATCTTATTTAATTTCTTTCTGCCAAGCGCACCCTCTTTAGCAAGTCTTTCTAAAGGTGGGATTGCGACAGTCAGAAGCTGAATGACAATCGATGCGGTGATGTACGGAGAAATCGACATTGCGAATACCGTAGCATTACCGAATGCGCCGCCAGAGAAAGCATTCAGAATGCCGAAGAAGCTGTCAGAATTGTTAGCAACTACTTCATTCAAAACGCCAGTGCTGACAAACGGCGCTAAGAACGCCGAGCCAACACGGAAGATCAACACGATGATCATGGTGTAAATCAGTCTTTTACGCAGATCTGGGTTAGAGAACGCATTTTTCAGTACCTGAAACACTTAGATCACCTCGGTCTTTCCACCAGCCTGCTCAATTTTTTCTTTCGCGGATTTGGAGAAAGCCGCTGCTTTCACAGTGATAGCGTTGGTGATTTCACCATTACCGAGAACTTTAACACCATCACATACTTTTTTAATCAGTCCTGCTTCAATTAAAGCCTGTGCGTCTACAACAGCACCAGCCTCAAATGCAGCCAAGTCGGAAACATTAACGATTGCGTACTCAGTAGCGAAGATGTTGTTAAATCCTCTCTTCGGAATACGTCTCTGTAAAGGCATCTGACCGCCTTCAAAGCCCGGTCTTACACCGCCGCCAGAGCGAGCGTTCTGACCTTTGTGACCTTTGCCTGCGGTTTTGCCGTTACCGGAACCGTGACCACGGCCAACGCGTTTAACTTTTTTGGTAGCGCCGATAGCCCCAGAAAGTTCGTGCAGCTTCATGCTGACACCTCCTTGAACATATATAGCCTATTAAGCGAATTATTTCTTATTTTACAATCTCAACTAAGTGGGAAACTTTGTTGATTTTGCCTCTGGTAGCCTCGTTGTCAGGCTGAACCGATACAGAATTGGTTTTGGTCAGACCTAAAGATTTTACAACAGCAACCTGATCTTTACGTTTGCCTGCAAGACCTTTGACCAGTTTAATGGTAATGGTTTCCATTTCAGCCTGCCTCCTTAACCTAAGATTTCTTTAACAGATTTGCCTCTGATCTGTGCAACCTGCTGTGCGGTACGCAAATTAGCTAAGCCGTTAACGGTAGCTCTTACAACATTGCACGGGTTGTTAGAACGCAGTGCTTTGGTTCTGATGTCCTGAATACCAGCAACTTCCAGTACGGCACGAACCGGGCCACCTGCGATAACGCCAGTACCCTGCGGAGCCGGTTTTAATAAAACGCGGCCAGCGCCGAACTCACCAACGATCTCGTGCGGAATGGTAGTACCTTTCAGAGCAACTTTGATCAGATTTTTCTTAGCATCCTCGATGCCTTTACGAATTGCATCCGGAACCTCGCCGGATTTACCGATACCAAAACCGATGGTACCGTTGCCGTCACCGACAACTACTAAAGCCGCGAACTTGAAGATACGACCGCCTTTAACAGTTTTGGAAACGCGGTTGATTGCAACTACTTTTTCCTGGAACTCCATAGAAGAAGCTTCAATTCTAGCCAAGTCAATACCTCCTTATCAGAACTTCAGGCCGCTCTCGCGTGCGCCGTCAGCTAATTCTTTGATTCTGCCCTGGTAAATGAAACCACCGCGGTCGAATACAACTTCCTGAATTCCTTTTTCCAGTGCTCTTGCGCCGATGGTCTGACCAACTTTCTTAGCAGCCTCTTTGTTGCCGCCGTACTCGGTGAAGTCTTTTTCCATGGTGGAAGCACTAACGAGGGTTACTCCATTAACATCGTCGATCAACTGAGCGTAGATGTGTTTGCTGGAGCGGAATACATTCAGGCGTGGACGTTCCGGTGTACCAGAGATTTTGCTTCTCACTCTAACGTGTCTTTTCAGTCTAGCTTTTTTGCTATCTGGTTTGGTCACCATAGTGTGTCACTCCTCTTTACTTCATTGTAATTATGCAGCTATAATGCTGCTAACATTGAATGTAAGAGCAAGTTTAAGGAAAAGAAAATTATTTCTTACCTTTACCTGCTTTACCTTCTTTACGCTGAATAACTTCATCAACGTATTTAACACCTTTACCTTTGTACGGTTCCGGCGGACGTTTCATTCTGATTTCAGCAGCCATCTGGCCAACTTTCTGTTTATCAGCACCGCTAACAACAACAGAGTTTGCGTTCGGTACATCGATGGTGATACCATCAACTTCCGGAATTCTAACCTGATGGGAGAATCCTAAGTTCATTACGAGCTCTTTGCCCTGTTTAGCAGCACGGTAACCAACGCCGTTGATTTCCAGCTCTTTTTTGAAACCTTCAGATACACCAACAACCATGTTGTTCACTAAGGAACGGGTTAAGCCGTGCAGAGCTTTGGTCTCTTTCTCGTCGTTCGGACGAGTAACAGTCAGAGTGTTTCCCTCAACCTGTGCGCTGATTAATTTGTTGATGTCCATGGACAGAGTGCCTTTCGGACCTTTAACAGTTACGTTCTGACCATTTACTTCAACGCTTACGCCGGCAGGGATAGTGATCGGTTTATTACCTATTCTGGACATTCGATTTCCTCCCTATTACCATACAAACGCGAGGATCTCGCCGCCAACATTCTCTTTACGAGCCTGACGATCTGTCATAACGCCCTTCGGAGTGGAAACGATTGCAATACCTAAGCCTTTCATGACTTTCGGCATATCCTCACATTTTGCGTAGATACGTAAGCCCGGTTTAGAAACTCTTCTTAATCCGGTGATTACTGCTTTTTTGTCTTCAGTGTATTTTAAAGCGACGCGGATGATACCCTGTTTGCCGTCTTCTTTAACGGTGTAGCTCTGAACATAGCCTTCGTCCACTAAAATCTGAACGATTGCTTTTTTCATGTTAGACGCAGGAATATCAACATATTCGTGTTTTGCCGAGCTCGCATTTCTGATACGAGTGAGCAAATCCGCAATTGCATCCGTGATTTGCATGAATCAAACCTCCCTTTTCCTGTGCTTACCAGCTTGCTTTTCTTACGCCCGGGATCTGACCTTTGTAAGCCAGTTCTCTGAAGCAGATACGGCAGATACCGTATTTTCTAAGATATGCGTGCGGTCTTCCGCAGATTTTACATCTGTTATATGCACGGGTGGAAAATTTCGGATCAAGCTGCTGTTTTACTTTTAAAGAAGTCTTTGCCATCTTATCTTTTCCTCCCCTTATTTCTCGAACGGAGCGCCCATGAGTTTTAATAATTCACGGCCCTCTTCATCGGTTTTTGCAGTGGTAACGAATGCGATATCCATACCACGAACTTTATCAATCTGATCGTACTCAATTTCCGGGAAAATGAGCTGCTCTTTCAAGCCCATGGAGAAATTGCCACGACCATCGAAACCATTTGCGCTGACACCTCTGAAGTCTCTAACGCGCGGTAAAGCTACATTAAAGAGTCTGTCTAAGAACTCATACATGGTCTCGCCACGCAGGGTAACTTTTGCACCAATCGGCATGCCCTCACGCAGTTTGAAGTTGGAAATTGCTTTTTTAGCGCGGCAGATAACCGGTTTCTGACCAGTAATTGCTGCTAAATCGCCGCAGATTGCTTCCATCATTTTAGCATTGGTAGAAGCCTCACCGCATGCTACGTTTACAACAATTTTATCCAGCTTCGGAATCTGCATGACACTCTTGTACTCAAACTTTTTCATTAAAGCCGGAGCAACTTCGTTATTATAGTATTCTTTCATTCTTGCCATACGACTTCCTCCTCCCGATTAAAAAGTTGCGCCGCAGCCGGCGTGTTTGCAGACGCGCATTTTTTTGCCGTCTTTGATGATGTGACCAACACGAGTCGGTTTGTCACATTTCGGGCAGATCGGCATTACTTTGCAAGCGTATAAAGCACCTTCAGCTTTTACGATGCCGCCGGACTCGCCCATTCTTCTCGGTTTTACGTGTTTGGTAACTTTGTTGCAGCCTTCAACGATGACTTTGCCTTCTTTTGGGCTAACAGCAAGAACTTTACCAGATTTACCTTTGTCTTTGCCGGAGATGATCATGACTTTATCGCCGGTTTTGACGTGCAATGTTTTGCTCATGAAATATTCCTCCGATTACAGTACTTCCGGAGCTAAGGAAAGAATCTTAGTGAACTCATTGTCACGAAGCTCTCTAGCTACCGGCCCAAAGATACGAGTTCCTCTCGGGGTTTTATCTTCTTTAATAATTACAGCAGCATTTTCATCAAAACGGATGTAGGAACCGTCATCACGACGAAGACCTTTCGCAGAACGAACAATAACAGCTTTTACTACATCGCCTTTTTTTACCATGCCGCCTGGTGTTGCTTTTTTAACGGACGCAACAACAACATCGCCAATGTTAGCGTATCTTCTTCTAGAACCGCCTAATACGCGAATACACATTAACTCTTTCGCGCCGGTGTTGTCAGCGACCTTCAGGTAAGTTTGCATCTGTACCACAGTGCGTTCCTCCTTTCGGCTTTGAAATCTATATTATTTCGCTTTTTCGATGATTTCAACGACTCTCCATCTTTTGTCTTTAGACAGCGGACGAGTCTCCATTACTAACACACGGTCACCGATGCCACAAGCATTGTTCTCGTCATGTGCTTTCAGTTTTACGGTGCGTTTTACGATTTTCTTATAAAGTGGATGTCTGACATTATCAGCAATGGTGATAACAACGGTTTTATCCATTTTATTGCTAACAACCATGCCAACCCTGGTCTTTCTCAGGTTTCTCTCGGCCATCGCTTAAATCCTCCTTCCGCTAAATTACTGTGCGTTTTCTGCGGATTCTTTTTCCTGGATAACGGTTTTGATGCGAGCAATGTCTTTTTTAACTGCTTTAATACGCATCGGGTTCTCCAACTGATTAACAGCGAGCTGGAAGCGCAGATTAAAAAGTTCGCTCTTCAGGTCGCCCAACTTCTCGTTCAGTTCCATAACGGACATATCACGAATTTCTACAGCTTTCATTATTGCTCACCACCTGTCTGATCTTTCTCTACGATTTTACATTTGATCGGCAGTTTGTAAGATGCAAGACGTAATGCTTCTTTTGCAAGCTGAGCATCTACGCCGCCAATTTCGAACATAACTCTGCCCGGTTTAACAACTGCTACCCAGTACTCCGGAGAACCTTTACCAGAACCCATTCGGGTTTCAGCCGGTTTCTCAGTGATCGGTTTGTCCGGGAAAATTTTAATCCATACCTGACCGCCACGTTTGATGTAACGAGTCATTGCGATACGAGCTGCCTCGATCTGTCTGGAAGTAACCCAAGCCGGCTCTAAAGCCTGAAGGCCGAAATCGCCATAGCTTACGGTATTGCCACGCATAGCTTTACCGGTTAAACGGCCTCTATGAACGCGACGATATTTAACACGTTTTGGCAATAACATTAGTTGCTACCTCCTTCTTCTCTCGGTTTTCTCGGAGCTCTACGCTGACGTCTTTCCTGAGTCGGCTGCTGCACTGCAACTTTACCTTTCAGAACCTCGCCTTTGTAGATCCAAACTTTAACGCCGATTTTGCCGTAAGTGGTATTTGCTTCAGCAAAACCGTAGTCGATATCTGCACGAATTGTCTGCAGCGGAATGGTGCCTTCATGATAAGATTCAGTACGAGCAATCTCAGCACCGCCCACACGACCAGAAACGGTAGTTTTAATACCTTTTGCACCTAATTTCATGGTGCGACCGATAGACTGTTTTAATGCACGGCGGAAAGAAACACGACGCTCTAACTGAGCTGCAATGTTCTCTGCTACTAACTGTGCATCCATATCAGGCTGTTTAACCTCAACGATATTGAGAACTACCGGTTTATTTACCATAGCTTCAATTTTGCTACGGAGTACGTTGATTTCAGCGCCACCTTTACCGATTACCATACCCGGTTTAGCACAGTGGATGTTGATTCTGACTTTAGAAGCCTCACGCTCGATCTCTACGCGCGGAACACCAGCTGCATAAAGGGTAGTTTTAATAAAGTTACGAACTTTGTAATCTTCAACTAAGGTATCGCCGAAAGTTTTCTTTTCTGCAAACCAGCGGGAATCCCAATCTTTAATTACGCCCACTCTTAAGCCATGTGGGTTAACTTTCTGTCCCATAGTTTACCTCCTCTTTCAGCTTATTCTTTCTCTTTCAGAGCGATGGTTACGTGAGAAGTTCTTTTCAGAATTCTTGCTGCACTACCTTTTGCTCTCGGTCTGATTCTTTTTAAGGTCGGACCCGGGCATACAAAGCATTCAGATACATATAATGCATCTTTGCTCATGCCGTGATTGTTTTCTGCGTTTGCGATTGCCGAATTCAGAAGTTTCAAAAGCAGCTCGCTTGCAGCTTTCGGGGTGTGTTTCAGGATTGCGATCGCTTTGTCTACCGGCTGGTTTCTGATTAAATCCAGAACAATCTGAACTTTTCTCGGAGCGATTCTGGCATATCTTAAATAAGCTTTTGCTTCCATGTTATGTGATCCTCCTTCCAGCCTTACTTACCGTTATTAGACGTTTTAGAACCAGCGTGACCTTTGTAGGTTCTGGTCGGTGCAAACTCGCCGAGTTTGTGACCTACCATATCCTCGGTTACATATACCGGAACATGTTTACGTCCATCATATACTGCAAATGTGTGTCCTACGAACTCCGGGAAAATTGTAGATGCACGGCTCCAGGTTTTAACAACCTTTTTCTCGCCTGCTTCGTTCATAGCCACTACTTTTTTCATTAAAGACTCTTCTACGAAAGGGCCTTTTTTCAGGCTTCTGCTCATTGATTCATCTGCCTCCCTTCATTACTTATCATTTCTGCGTTTTACGATAAATTTATCGGAGCGATGATGTTTCTTACGGGTTTTGTAGCCCAGTGCCGGTTTACCCCACGGAGTAACAGGACCCGGACGACCTACCGGAGATTTACCCTCACCACCACCGTGCGGATGGTCACACGGGTTCATTACAGAACCACGAACGGTCGGTCTCCAGCCCATGTGACGTTTTCTACCAGCTTTACCGTAGTTAACGTTCTCATGATCGGTGTTGCCAACCTGACCAACTGTTGCCATGCACTCAACCGGAACATTTCTCAGCTCGCCAGACGGCAGTCTAACCAGAGCAAGTTTGCCCTCTTTAGCCATTAACTGAGCCATGTTGCCTGCAGATCTTACCAGCTGTGCGCCGCGACCCGGATGCATCTCGATATTGTGGATGAAAGTACCAACCGGAATGTTAACCATCGGCAGTGCGTTACCCGGTTTGATATCAGCGTTCGGGCCCGAGGAAATAACGTCACCAACTTTTAAGCCTTCCGGAGCGATGATGTATCTCTTCTCGCCGTCTTCATACTGAACCAGTGCGATGTGTGCAGAACGATTCGGATCGTACTCTAAGGTTAATACGGTAGCATTACCCTCTTTGTCTCTTTTGAAATCGATAACACGATATTTAACTCTGTTGCCGCCGCCACGATGACGAACGGTGATTCTACCATAGCTATTACGACCGGATTTTTTCTTTAAGCTTTCGAGTAAAGATTTTTCCGGAGCTACTTTAGACAGACCACTGTAGTCGGTAACGGTCATGCCGCGACGACCAGCAGTTGTTGGTTTATAAACCTTAATTGCCATTGTAATTCACTCTCCTTGTTTGGTTTAGCGAAAAAGCCGTTTGCTTTTTCATACATCACCCGGTGTGTTCCGAATGTCTTAATAATTCAATTAATTAGAACATACCGTCGAAGAACTCGATGGTCTTGGAGTCTTCGGTCAAGGTTACGATTGCTTTTTTCCAATCAGACTGATAACCTTCGTATCTACCCTGTCTTTTCAGCTGACCTTTAACATTCATGGTGTTAACGGAAGCAACTTTAACGCCAAACAGCTGCTCAACAGCTTTAGCGATTTCGATTTTGTTGGAGTCTTTTGCAACCTTGAAGGTGTATTTTTTCTGCGCTACCATGCCCATGGAGCGTTCAGTGATAATCGGCTTAACGATAATGTCCTGAGCGGTTTTCATTACGCATATACCTCCTCGATTTTCTTGACAGCATCCAGAGCGATTACTAAAGTATCGCAGTTGATGATATCATATACATTCAGGGTGTTAACCAGGGTGGTTTTAACGCCCGGGATGTTTGCTGCGCTCTTGGTTACTTTCGCATCCGGAGCAGCGGTTACGATCAGAGATTTTTTACCTGCATTTAATGCAGACAGCATGTTGATTGCAGCTTTAGTTTTGTAATCCTCAAAAGCGATTGCATCAACTACTACGAAATTTTTCTCCAGAACTTTCATAGAAAGAGCGGATTTCATAGCCAGCTGTTTAACTTTCTTATTCAGAGAGTAGCTGTAATCACGCGGTTTCGGACCTAACGCAACACCACCATGAGTCCACTGTGGAGCGCGGGTAGAACCCTGTCTTGCGTGACCAGTGCCTTTCTGTCTCCACGGTTTACGGCCACCGCCGCGAACCTCGGTACGGGTCAGAGTGGACTGAGTGCCCTGACGCTGATTTGCAAGATAATTTACAACTGCAGCGTGCATTACTACCTCATTCGGCTCAATGCTGAATACGGTGTCGTTAAGCTCAACAGTGCTAACTTCGGTACCAGCCATATTTAATACAGAAATAGTCGGCATAATGTTTCCTCCTTCCCTTATGCTTTCACACTATCAGCGATGGTAACGATTCCGCCTTTCGGACCCGGAATTGCACCTTTGATAGCGATTAAGTTGTTTTCAACGTCGATTTTTACGATTTCCAGATTCTGAACGGTAACTCTCTCATTACCCATGTGACCCGGCATTTTTTTCCCTTTGTAGATTCTGGACGGGTCAGAACAAGCGCCCATAGAGCCTGCATGTCTGTGTACCGGACCAGTACCGTGGGTTTCTTTTAAGCGAGCGTTGCCATAACGTTTAACAGTACCTGCAAAACCTTTACCTTTGCTGGTGCCACATACATCTACTGCATCGCCAACTTCGAAGGTGTCAGCTTTTACAATATCACCTTCGTTGTAAACACTGATGTCAGCCAGTCTGAACTCTTTTAAGGTTTTCTTCGGGGCTACACCGTGTTTTTTGAAATGACCAGCCAGCGGCTTGATCATTTTGCTTTCTTTTACATCGCCGAAGCCTAACTGTACGCTCTCATAGCCGTCGTTCTCGATAGTTTTCTTCTGAACAACTACGCATGGGCCAGCTTCAACAACAGTTACCGGAATAACTTTTCCGGACTCTTCGAAAATCTGGGTCATACCGATTTTCTTACCGATAATTGCTTTTTTCATAGCGTTTATCCTCCTATTTTAAGGTTATTGGTTGGCATATTGCCAACATGACCGCAGACATAGATTATGATCGATTATAATTTAATCTCGATCTCTACGCCAGCAGGAAGTTCAAGACTCTGTAATGCCTCAACAGTCTTAACAGACGGTCTTAACACATCAATGAGTCTCTTGTGGGTTCTCATCTCAAACTGCTCACGGCTGTCTTTATATTTATGAACAGCACGGAGAA
>JAHHTP010000058.1 GCA_020024615.1 Oscillospiraceae bacterium | reverse complement strand
CCTAAAACCTTGCAAAATTCGTATAAAAAAGGCTGGCAGGTGCCGGAATTTCCGGTCCTGCCGTTTCATCGCATAAAAAGGAGAAACGGTACAGTCCCAAAACGGGACTGTACCGTATTTTTCAAAAACTTCCTTATGAGGCGTAGCCATTCCCCTGATATTTCTTGTAGTATCACTTGTTTAGACGGTAATTCCGACATCGGCGGTGGTGGCGCCAACTCCATATTTTACATCTTTGACTACGCTAAGCATACCATTAGCCTGATCACTCCCCTAAACCCGGTGTGACAGTTGGCTATATCCCCGCCGGAACTTATCCCCTGCATTAGGTCGCTGCACCAAAGGGATATAATCCGGCAACCAATCAGGAAATCACCATGAAAGATAGCTGCCAGCTCAATGACATGCAAAAAATCGAAGTAGTGAACACCAACTACACCCACACTTTCTCCGATGTCTGGTCTAAGAACGAAACCAGTCACTGGCACGTAGCAACCTGTGAGCACACTGATCTTGTCAGCGGCAAGGCCACCCACGCCTATGGTGAGTGGACGGTTCTTCAGGAGCCTACCACCGAGCAGGAAGGTCTGCGCGAGCGTCAGTGCACTGTGTGCGGCTACACGCAGCAGGAAGCAAACGTATCACAAAGCATTGAGAAACTGATAAAGGGGCTTGCAAAAAAAAGAAAAATATGATACCCTTTATTCAACTAAAACGTGGGAGGTTCTCTTATGGGCAGATCAGGAAGAAGTGGTGGATCCTCTCGCTCTTCTGGCGGTGGATTTTCCGGCGGTGGACGTAGCAGCGGTGGATTTTCCGGCAGCAGACGCATCGGCGGCGGATTTTCCAACAGCCGATCCAGCAGAAGCCGATCCAGTAGTTACAATTCCCGATCAGGCACGTCCTACAGACATTACGGCTATTCCGGCGGTTACCATGGACGAGGCTGTGGTCCGGTATTTGTAGGATCCGGCGGTCTGACTATCTTCATTGTGCTGGTATTTGTTGTCACGATGTTCTCTGTCTTGCGAGGGAATATCAGTGTGACAAGATCCACGGTGGAGCGAAAAAAACTCCCTGCATCCCTTTCTCACGAAACTTCCTACTATACAGACGAGGTCGGCTGGTTTACCAATATTGGTGCACTTGAATCAGGACTCAAATCTTTCTATAAGGAAACAGGCGTTCAGCCCCATGTGTATGTGACCGACGGACGATATGGTACATCTATCGACGAGCTGACCACACTGGCAGAAACTACATATGATAAGCTCTGTTCTGACGAAGCCCATTTTGTGCTGGTGTTTTATGATGACGGATACGGCAGTTACCGATGTGGCTACACCGTGGGATCGCAGGCGAAAACCATCGTGGACAGCGAAGCTCTCAGCATTCTGAGGGATTATCTGGACCGCTATTACAGCAGCGATGTTTCTGACGAGGAGCTGTTCTCCAAAGCCTTTAAAGAAACCGGCCACCGAATCATGACCATCACCAAATCTCCGTTCGTTGTGGTTGGCACGACTGTTGCAATCATGGGCGGCGTGGTAGCTGTAACGATTATCGGATTTAAATGGTGGAAGAAGGCAAAGGCCGCCAAACTGAAAGAAGCAGAACTGACCGCAGAAATTCTGAATACACCGCTCGAAAAAATGGGCGATGAAAAATTGGAAGATTTAGAAGAAAAGTATTCTAATCAATAAGAAAGGAACATCATTATGGGTATTTTGGAAAGATTTTCAACAATTGTAAAGTCCAACATCAACGCAATGCTCGATAAGTGCGAGGACCCAGCAAAAGTGATTGATCAGTATCTGCGGGATCTTCGGGAGGATCTGGCAGAAGTCAAGAAGGAAACAGCTTCCATTATGGCCGAGGAAACCAGAGCAAAAAAACTGTTGGATGAGCACCTGAGCGAAGTGGAAAAGTACACCGAGCTGGCAAAGCGTGCGCTTACTGCTGGTAATGAGGGTGACGCCCGGGTATTTTTGGAAAAGAAAGTTTCGCTGGAGGGCAAGACCTCCGATCTGCAGAATACTTACAGCACCGCAAAATCCAATTCTGATAAGATGCGTCAGATGCATGATAAGCTGGTTTCCGACATTCAGGATCTGGAAAGCCGTAAAAATGCCGCCAAAGCAAAGATTGCTGTAGCAAAAGCACAGGAAAAGATGAACGACATCTATGATGCCGCCAACAAAGCAGACAGCAAGGTGGACGCATTCGCCCGGATGGAGGAGAAAGCCGATGCAATGTTAAACCGTGCAGAAGCTATGGCAGAGCTGAACACCCCCGTTCCCGATGCTGCCGCCGAGCTGGAAAGCAAGTACTCCGGTGCTGCTCCCTCCGCCGTGGATGACGAGCTGGCAAAGCTGAAAGCCGAAATGGGGTTGTAATTGAAAAAATACGAGGCAGGATCGAAAGGTCCTGCCTTTGTCTGTCAAAGGACACCTGTTTTGCTACGCAAAAGCAGGTGTTCTTATCCATTAAATATAGGTGGCGAGTTCCTTCAGCCCATTTCCCCTAAGATCACAAAGCCTTGATAATATGACAAGTGCCCCCCTGAATGCAGCACTCATCAACCACAATATCTTCCATAGTCTTCTTTTCGGGATGAAGAATAATTCTTTTCTTCTATTTGAGGACTGCCACAAGGGATTACACCAATAACAGGCACTCGATTGTTACTCAGATTCTTTTTTTGGGTAATAGCAGTCATGATGCTTTGACCATCATACTCAAGCATGCCCTTATCAGACATTTCTACTAAATACTTATATACGGCACCTTTGGCAATCCCCATTTCTGATGCAATTTTAGAGGTAGACGGAGAATTCCCATGCTCCAGATAATATTGCTCTGCACAGTCTTTAATTCTCTTCATAAGTTCCGGATTTTTACTTCTCATAAAATCGTACCTCTTTCAATCTAATGGAAACTGTTCGTTTCTGATAGGTTTATTATCCTCCGTTTGCCAGTAGTTTCAGGCTAAATTTTCCCAAAAGAAATGAGGTGATGCCCGTAGGCATCACCTCATTAATTCCATCTGCGATTTTATTTTCTTCGAGTGTTAGACCTATCCGAATAAGTCTGACACTTACTTGTGTCGTCTTATCCTTTTTTTCGTGTCATAAAGGCACCAACGATGCCTCCAATCAGAGCAAGCGGTGCTACCCTAACAAACAGCCACTCAAATGAATGAAGGCCAACACCGATCACTGCAGTTTCAGGCTTACTGTAATCCCACCCCAAGTAAAAACTGTTTAATACAGTTAAGAGAGCAAAAATAATCACCACAGCCGCACACAGCGAAATGAAGCACCAGTGAAGCACTTTTTGCCTTGTTGCTTTCTTTTGCGCCAACTGCAAGTTGATGACTTCAAGTTTTTCGGAAATAGCATTTAAGTCATCTGGCGTTACCTCTGCAATGGTTTCTCCCAGCAAAGTGCTGACAGGTGTTTCAAGCACTTCCGATATGGAAATCAGCATATCGGAATCAGGGACCGACAGACCTTGTTCCCATTTTGAAATTGTTTGACGAACCACATTTAGCTTGATAGCAAGTTCTTCTTGCGAAAGCCCTTTTGATTTTCTGATTGCTTTAATATTTTCATTTAGCATAGCATACACTCCTTTCTCGAGTGCCTACATTATATGGTGGAAGGTCCCGTTGCTACAAGCAACGCATATTAACATTATCTTAATTCGCATATTTCTCTGCATATTTAATGCGATTCGTCACATTACAGACCGTTCGATTAATTTCCGATTTATCTAACAATTTAAGTTCTTCTATCATTCACATTGTATCATGCTTTTTCTGTTCTTTCTATACTATATTTCATAAGATAAGAGACTACCTTGATGGAGGTATATTTGTTGATGGATGAGAGAATTATGTCACTTCTAAGGAGATAGGAGTTTATTGGAAGCCTCTTGATTTTTTTTCGCTTTGTAGATATAATGAGAATTGTTCTGAGTCCTTTAGGACTGCTTTGAGAACTAAAATCGTACATCATACATCAAATCATACATCAAACCGACACAGGTCGATACCGATATGTACTGAGTAAGGAAAAAATTAAAAAACAACCGTCATATATAGGCCCAAATGGTGAGGTTTAATGGGATAAGTGCTATTTTAACGAAAATCTCAGAAAGCATAAAAAACTACATCATACATCAAGTTTACATCAAATGATGCAGAGGCTTGTGCAGCAGTAAAAAAAC
>JAHHTP010000057.1 GCA_020024615.1 Oscillospiraceae bacterium | reverse complement strand
TTGCGACCAATCGAGAGAATGTCCGCTAAGTCCTCTACCCTTAACACTAGGGGCAACCTCTCCAAAAAAATAACATTATCCATCTTTCGATGTCCTCCTTGATTTGTTGTATTGACGAAAGTTAATGAAGTTTGTATTTTGACCTTCTTCGTTTATAAAGCCAAAAGTTTTTTCGTAGGTCAATGGAGCATCACCTATGATTTCCATTGCTTCACTTTCGGTTACTGAATAAGATATTGGTTTCTTAATTCCTCGACTGCATCGGTACAAATTAAAGCCCGCTGGATACAGGTGCATTCTTGCACCTTTCACAATCGCCTTCTTTTTACGTTTTCCATACTCGTCTTCTGTATCTACTTCGGAAATGCGCCCTTTTGCGTTCCCTGCTGCTATTGCATCGTTAAGCTCCATGTCTCCTAAGTATGCCGTGAGATATAAACCGGGATTGTCAATGCCTGTAAGCCCCTTGGTTTTAGTGAATCCTTTGCCGTGGTCTTTCTTTCGATTCTTCCACATCCTTTCAATTTCAGAATTGGGTATAAATGGTGCTTTGCGTGGAAATAGGAATAGACAATGCAGATGCCAGGCCCCCCGACCCTGTGGTTCTGCTGCAATGATATATTCTGCTGTTGGTAAGCCGTGCTTTTCCAAATAGTAGGATAGTCGTTGCCAAAATCGGCGGTAATCTTGATAAAGACGTTTAGGGTCTGTCATGTTGTCTTCATAGGTCAGCGTTACCCAGAGTGCTTTTCGTGGGTCTGTCAGATTTGCGTTAATGATATCACGAAGTCGCTTTAAGCTTTGAGCAACGCTTGCGGTATCTTCTGCACGATTGAGATTATGCTTAAATTCAATATATTCCCCCGTGCGAAGATCAATACCGTGGTCTTTATCCAATTTCTGAATTGGAGAACCATGGGTGACCTTCATATATCGAATCTCATAAACATTTCCGGCTTGTTTTAGCGTGACAGGCGTCCCGGGAGAATCGGGACGGATATCGGGAATTCTGTCAATCTTCATAAAAAATCAAGTTAATGGCGCTTGCATTTGCCGGGGGCTTTCCCCCCGACCATGCAAGCAGCGTTACTCGTCCAGCACCAGAATATCGTCAGCCTTGACAGAAAGCTGATTGCGATAGTCTCCGAACACCGTAGCTACCGGGTTGACCAGTTCCACAAAGTCACCAACCCGAACATCAATAGAAATCTGGGGAACCTTAACTCTAAATTTTTCGTACAGATTGGAAACAACTTCTCCAGGCTTGGCCTGATAGTCTGTTTCATCCTTTAAGATAACCAATTCGACAACAGTGCCCAAAATGGTTTCGTTGTGCTCACGGTCTCTCAGGGGCTTCAAGTCGGTGACCTGAAAGGATTTGTCCTTTGCAAATCCATCCCAGTCAAACTGCAAAAACATGTTCAATTTTTTCATACGATACACCTCGTTCTGTAAAATCTCGGTGGGGGATCCACCTGTTGCAAGTTTAACATGATAGGGGCGCCATAAAATAGAAAGTGTCATTCCGTAGAAAAAAGAGCTTTCAAAGCAGCAAAAAATGGCTGGCTATTCTCCTCAGTGAAACCGTGCTCGATCAATTTTTCAGCGTTCTCATTATCATCCATTGAAGGTGCAAGCTGGTCTATGGAAAGCGCACCATACTTCAATAGACGGACAATTACATCCAGCTGAGGATATTCCTGATCCACTATTCTTTTAAGTATCTTAGTGCTAGGAAGATAAATTTTTTCTATTGTATTCAAATTTTTCCTTATGGATTTCACCATTGCCACTTCTCTGACAGGCAATAGGCAAAAATCAATGAGATCATTCATCACGCTATTATTTATTTTTCCATCCTTAAGAAGTATATTGTGGGGAAGATAGGTATAGGCAAGTAGCGTCAAAATCCGATCATACCTTGGGGCACCGTAATCAATGATATACTTCCCGTTCGGATAATGATTATCGTATTTACCGTATCTCAGGCTTTTTAAGAAGTATTGATTTAAACCTGTTGCTTCTGCAAAATCCTTATCGTCTTTACTTATCTCCAACAACAGTGTGTGAACCTGCTTGGCTACCATTTTTGTTTCCTCTAGTTTTTCGTTTGTTCGGCTCATAATGCGAACCCCTTCCATGTTGAATGGAAGAAGAAGCATCGAATCAATATCAGCTATGCAAAAATATTCATTGATGTACTTCCTCCAGTTCCGTTCAAGGGAACTGGAGGTAATAACAAGTTTCTTGATGGAAGAAATTAAATCCTTTACAGCGAGTGTGTTTTCTCAATTCAAGAGGCACCAGCTCATAAAAAACCAATACCAAAACATATGTTCTATGGTTTCTCCTTTTAGATAGTCAATGTTTCATCTTTATCTGCTAGGTATGTTGATATATATGCCTTTTATGTGATTTAACACACTATTGTTGTTCTTGAAATGGTGAAAAAACCTTACAAATGACTCTTATGCACAATTTGTTGGCAATAAAAGCGGGTAGCTCGAAAAATACACTGAGCTACCCGGCAGAAGGTTTATATAGTTAACGCAATAATGCGGTAAATAGTATGCATTTATTTTTGTATCTTTATACAAATGATATTTTTTGATTGTGGAAGATTTCTTATACGAGGAACTGTGATTTCGTTTAATGGCTTTCCGTCTATGCGAAGATAGCCTTTGCCCCGGGGCTTGGGCTGGATCTGGTCTGCATCGTCTGCAAACAGCATCCGCACAGATTCTTTGCTCAGGTGTCCCAGACCGATACAGTTGCCGAAATTGTCACGCCCGGTAATGTAGGCAGCATCGGCTCTTTGCAGCGACATAATCACAAACACGTGAACCCCACGCCCCAGCATGAGGATGGATGCCATTTTCTGTTTGAAGTCCTCCTGCTCCTTTTTGGCGTACAAAGACAAGAAGCCTGCCCACTCGTCTACGCAGAAATAAATGGGTTGATTGTCCGGCTGAGGCTCTGCCATGCGGTGCTGCATTTCGTTAAATACAAAATTCAATGCATCTGCAATGGCAGTATGCTTGTAGTAATGCTTGCAGCCGTCCATCTCGATAAAGTCCACGCCCTTAAAATCTGCAAGCAGGAGCAAAATGGGCTTCTGGGCAAGTTGTTTCAAAATATAGGTAAGCAGATAGGTTTTTCCGCTGCCGGACGGTGCAACAATCAGTAAATGTGGCACTCTGGAAAAGTCGATCTTCTGAGGAATCAGCAGCCCATGGGTTAGGGCTGCTTGTTCCACACCTACGCAAAAAGTGTTGTCATAGTTCATCGTCGTAAACCTCTCGTTCCGGCTTTGTGGGGGCTGTCCTTTGCTTGTATGCTTCTACAGCATATTTAGCAGCATCGGGAGTGGAGATAAAAAGGACAGAAAACTGCAAAATATTTTGCTCTTGAATGTAACGAACCCAATCAAGGTACACAGACGGGACAGAACCATAGGTTGGATGTTGGAAATAGGCATTTAGTCCGACAATGCCGTGGTTGGTGAGTTCTGCCCAGATATATTGCTGTATGATCTGTTGCAGAGTATCGGTATTCATATCCAGCGGTTCTGATAAAATCAACTCAAAGCGAAGAAATACGCAATTTTTACGGAAACCTGTTGCCGTTCCTCGAGGTGTTAGGCAACGTGCATCCTGTCCCATTGGCAATCGTAAAGTTCCGTTGTTCGCACACAGTAGGTCATAAAGAAATTGCTGTACCAACGGATATATGGTGGCGATATTGCGGTGCTGAATTTGACTTGCAATACGGATTGATAATAGTCGCAGCCATTCAACAAAAGAGTCGCTTTGAAACACCCTTATAAGCAAATAACAAATGGCGATAATTGGGAAAAAGCTAAAAAACGAGAGGGCTGTTGTGCAGATAATACCCGGCATTTCATCCATGACAAATTCCGGGATTAGCTCAGGGCAGCTGCGGATAAATACAATAACCGCAAAACAGAGGATAACTGCTCCTAAAACGATGGCGATCTTCAAATATTCTTTCTTTTGATTCATGGTGAAAAACTCCTTTGTTTTGTAAATTACATCGATATTTTATCAAAAGAGAGTTTCCAAAAAATAGAAAAATCTCAAAAATATTCTCACAATCTGCAATTTATGGTAAAGTATTTGAATCGTATGGCTTGCGCTTCTGTCCATACTTTGATAGAATGAATTGAAAGCAAAATGTAGGGTTCATGTTAGAATAAAATAGAAAGGAAATTGGATAAGAATGAACAAGAGTATGAAAAAGGTTGTTTGTGGTGCTTTGGCATCGGTTATGTTG
>JAHHTP010000056.1 GCA_020024615.1 Oscillospiraceae bacterium | reverse complement strand
GTTTTCCAAGCGGTTCAGCTTGTGCTGTTCCTGCAAAAGCCGTGCTTCTGCCTGTCCCCTTTAGGCTCGCAGTTCCTCCAATGTCTTTCGTTTTTCTGGCATGGTGATACCTCCTTTGTTTTGAATTTTGGAATAAAAAAGACCGCTGACTTTTCACCAGTGTGGTGTGTCAACGGTCAATTTTGCGGTATTTGATCTTGAGGATTCAATAAATGGAATTGGGATTACTTTTGATAGATAATGAATTCTTGTTCTGAAAGTGGGAAATCACATAGTGTACAAATAAACTGAAATAAAGGAGAAGTTTCATGTATTTCATAATATTCTCCAAATGAAAATTCCATATCTATATGTTTACTATTTATAATGGTGTTGCCACACTCAAACATATCATTTCGATAGATGATACAAGATAGATTATCTATTAAATCATTGTTTGATATAGATGAATTTTCCAAAGATAATTTACCAATTATCTGATAGACTTCTTTAATTGTAATCATAATATTAAATCCTCAATTTCTAATTTGTTACATTCAAAACTTGCTGTCTGGAAATGGTTTGTCAAAACCGTTTCCAGATAGCAATGTCCGTTACAGATGCAGTGTATCTGTTGTGATAGCCGCCATAGGCGGCGCAAGAGGGGTGCGGGTCTCCGGTGGAGACCTCAAAGCGTTCTACGCTTTGAAGCACTGACCGAGCCGACAGGCGAGACCAGCCCTCTTGTTGGAGCGAATCGACGAAAGGAAAGAACAGACAACTTGCTCTGTTCTTTCAGCTCTGCAGGACGCACAATACTCTCGATAGGAGAGTATAGAAGTGCGCCATTGTTACCAAGGGATAGGAAGAACTGTTAGGGTAAGTGGAATATGTCGAATACTCTATTTTAAGGTTGCTATAGCATCAAAACTGCAATCGAATGGTGAAAATTCCAGAATTACACTCAGCAGAAATGCTGCCATTACATTCCTCTGTAAGAATTTTTGCAATAGATAATCCAAGACCTGTAGAACTCCGTCCGGATTCTACTGTATAAAAGCGGTCAAATAGTCTCCCCACCTCTACGGAAGTTAAGGCTTTCGCAGTGTTTGAAAAGGTAATCGTCCCCTCTGTTGTGAGAGTTACTTCCAAATCGCCATCAGAATACTTGACTGCATTATTGACGATGTTGGAGAAAATACGGTTCAGCGCAGCCTTGTCCAACATCCTCCAGACAGGTTCTTCAGGGAGTGAAATTTGAGGGACGATACCTTTTTCCTGCATAACACCGTAAAAAGAAAGAAGATTATCCTCAAGCAGTCGGCAAAGGTTGAGCTTTTCTGGGGCAAGGTTTTTCTCTGTACGAATGACACTATAACGAAACAGCTCCTCGGTGAGAGACTTCATAGCTTCGGTTCTTTCTTCAATCTGATCAAGATACCTTTGTACCGCTTCACTCCTATCTTCACGCTTTAATAAATCAAGATAGCCGCAGATTGCCGTTAATGGTGTTCTTAGGTCGTGAGAGATATTCGTAACAGCTTCTTTCAACTCCATATCCCCATGCTGATAACGATGGCGTTCTTTACGGAGCAAGCGAAGCTGCACATTGATTTCTGCCGACAATCTTCGCATATAAGGGTCACGGGTGGAAATATCGATGAGTGTATTGGTATCCGCTGTCAATCGGTTCAGGAATGCATCACAAATTTCCTGTGCTGATTTACGCAAAAAATAGACCTTTGCAAGAAGCACAAAGATAATGAATAGCAATATTCCTATCATAACCAACAGCAGATCTTCCATAACAGTCCTCTTACTTTATATCTTTCTTTTTGAATAATTGCATCCCGATGAAATTTAGAACAAAAATCAGAATAACGGATATGCTCGGATTGCGCCAGTCAAAGTCTAAATTTTTGTCCAAACTCAGCAAAGCGGAGCCATGAGGAATCGTGAGTGTTACCCACTCAAAAACAGTTCGAATTGTACCAGACAGATATTCGCTGTTTGCTGCGCCTTTTTTTAGTACAATACCTCCATCAGGAAGAGAGACAACATGATTCACAAATTCCGGTTGCATATATCGTGAATAAAACATCATACCGATTAAAATAACTAAAAATGCAACTAATAAACTAACTACTACATTGCGGGCTTTGTTGCTGTCCATTATAGAAAACAGAACAAACAAGCAAGCATATTCTATCAATATTAGCAGTAAATTAAAAACTCTCCAATGTAGCTGCACATAGGTAATAACTGCACTCCCAGACAAAGGTAAACCCACTATAATTACTGCAAATAAATAAGCTACCACAAAAAATATCACTGCTATGCTCGTTGTTAGCAAATAGGAAAGATAAATGCTACTTCTGCTATGGCCAACAATGAGTTTGTTGCGAATTGTACCATCTGAATAATCTGTACCAATAAAGAAACAGGAAAAGATGGCAATGATAGCTGGAAGAAACATAATAGGCAAGTAAAAGTATGTATGTGCATTATATTCCAACCATTCATGTCCCAGATTTCGCGTATTGATAGCTACTAATGTGTAGGAAAAAACGCCAAATGCAAAGCAAAAAATCTCCAGCAACCAAAATATTTTACTTTTCCACAGCCGTGAAAAGTTCGCAGACAATAGTTTACGCATTTCTGCCACCTCCCACCAAAGAGATATAATAGCTTTCCAGACTTTCATCTCGCTCTTGCATAGACAGTACCTCACAGTTTTCCTTAGCCAATGCAATCGTGATCTGTGTCACATTGATTTTTGCAAACACATCGGCGGCGTTTTCGGAAATAATTTTGTATTCCACATTCATGGAGTCCAGAACACGAGCAAGCACAGTCGTGTCACTTACTTCCATGTGTACACATTTGCGGCAAGCAGCTTCCAGTTCTTCGGCACTCAGCTCCTTCACCATGCAGCCGTCATCAATGATGCCATAATGGGTAGCCAGACGGGAAAGCTCGTCGAGAATGTGACTGGAAATTAGAACAGTGATCTGCCTTTCACGGTTTAGTTTCAAAATCAGTTCACGCATTTCTACGATGCCCTGTGGGTCAAGTCCATTTACAGGCTCGTCAAGAACAAGAAAGTCGGGATCTCCAGCTAATGCAATGGCAATCCCCAAACGCTGTTTCATGCCCAAGGAAAAGTTCTTTGCTTTTTTCTTTCCGGTGTTCTCCAAGCCCACCAGCTTCAGCAGTTCTGGGATACCATCATAGGAAGGCAGACCGAGAACGAGATACTGCTGTTTTAGATTTTCCTCCGCAGTCATATCCATATAGATTGCCGGTGTTTCCACCACAGCACCCATACGACGGCGAGATTTCATGATGTCTTTGGTGTTATTGCAGATTCCGTACAAGGTAAAGTCCCCGGAAGTTGGCTCCTGCAAGCCGCAGATCAACCGAATTAGGGTAGTCTTACCAGCACCGTTTTTCCCTACAAAGCCATAAATAGAGCCTTTGGGAACATTCATGGTAAGACCGTTCAGCGCCTGAAAGTCTTTATACTTTTTTGTCAGGCTATTTGTTTGCAAAATATAGTCCATAATGTGTTACCTCCTTTAATGACTCCAATATACAAAATAAAAGTCAAGAAAGTGGTCAAGATAATCGTCAAGATTTGGTCAAGATTTTTGCTCTGCCAACTTAAATCCAATACCCCAAACGGTTTCAATGTAGTCTTTCCCTCCAATCTCCTGCATTTTTTTCCGAAGGTTGGAGATATGCTGCTTTAGGGAACGCTCCGTACAGTCCGGTGTGTCCAGACTGATTCTGTCCAGCAGAACACCTTTCGATAGCACCTGTGATGGGTTTTGCATCAGCAGCTTCAGTATGGCGTACTCCGTTCTGGTTAGAGAAAGCGGTGTATCGCAGACAGAAACGGACATAGAAGTATCATCTAACTTTAGATCTCCATAGTGCAGGAATTTTATCCCATGACACTTAGCTGCATTGCGAAGCTGTACAGCAATACGAGCTAGCAGCTCTTTGATATCAAAAGGCTTGGTCACATAATCCGCAGCCCCGCCAAGTAAAAGGGATACTTTATCCCGTACATCCACTTTGGCACTGAGAACAATCACCGGGGTATTTTCAATATGAGGAAGGACTTCCTCGCCGGAAAGTCCAGGCAGCATTAAATCCAGCAGAATTAAGTCTGGCTGATTTTGCGAAAGAAGATATAACGCTTCTGTTCCGGAATAAGCCCGAAGCGTTTCATACCCCTCTTTCTGTAATAGCTCTTCTAAAACATTTCCAATATGTACATCATTGTCGATGATTGCAATCATACTCAAAAGTTTCCCCTCCTTACACTGTACTTTTTATCTAAACAATCGACTGCATTTTTCAGAAGATGGTCGATTTGCTTAATCTGTAAACTGTTAGACTTATTCGAATTTCTCTAACAATCTCTCTCAAAACCCTGTATTTGCAAGGGTTTTC
>JAHHTP010000055.1 GCA_020024615.1 Oscillospiraceae bacterium | reverse complement strand
CGCTCGCTCCGCACAGGAGAAATTGAACGCTGTCTGGGATTTGATTTTCACTTTGTCGGTCTACCGGGATTTGAATATGGAGCGGTATGCCTCCTACGACCTTTCCTCTATACAGATTTTTACCGTGGTCTGATGGCCAGGAATGCTCCCCGTAAGTGCCACAACTGCGGAACATATTTTTTGCTTATTGCCGGGTATAACACCTGCTACTGCAACAATCTTGCTCCCAGCAAAACGGAACGCACCTGCCGCAAGGTGGGTGCGCACAAAAAAGAAGCACAGGAGAGCATTACCGCAACTCCTGCGCAAAAAGAATCTGCCAAGGTCTATAACCGGCTGAAGGCCAGAAAGCAGAGAGGTAAAATCAGCATTGATGAATGGAACGCCGCCGTTTCCAAGGCGCTGGATCTGAAAGAACAGGCCGACCGGGGAGAATTGAGCAACGAAGAACTGTACAAAATGCTGGTGGAGTTTTAATTTGTTATCAGAAATATTATTTATGTCACCAGCCATTCTCCATATGTCTCCATATGTTCACATCGCCCCATTTTAAAGCAATGAATTCCCGTTGGCGTAACTAAATGTGGTAGGCCTTTAAGATACACCATCTGGATCTCTGTATGAGCCCTCCTGTGCACTCGGGATGGGATTAAGTGAAATCTTTCTCCAGTTGGGGAAGACTTCAACGATGCTTAAAGGCAACTGTGGGATGAAGGAAACCGAAATAGGATGTGATTATTCGCTTTACGCTGTGATCTCGGCAATAGTTCTCCACCATTTGCAATATATCCTTTAAGGCAACCAGCTTCCAGTGGATTGAACATATGCTTCCCCTTTGCCATTTGAGGATTGACCTTCAAGTCGAAAAACTCAATGAGTTTCATTTCATCATCTTCCTTTCTAAGCTGTGAAACTTGTCATCTTCCTGATTTTATATTACAATTGAAATATAAGATTACACAGAAAACTAAGGTGTGATACTTTTGCCCTCTGATGTACGTAGAGAGGATACAATAAATAAGACAAACGGAAAAATCGGCATAACGTTTTGGCAGAAAATGATTTGTAGCCCTGCCTTGGATTATGGAGGTCTATAACTATCGTGAAATAACTGCGCCCCAAATCGTGCAGGAAACTGGCTTTCCCGCAACGCCGTCTATCATCTATTTACCGATAAGGAAATCCCCCTTGTATTGCTGTTTGATGATCTGGTTTGGCAATTTACGCTAAAATTCAGAGGAGGAAATTGAACGATTCTGGCGAGAATACAAAAGGACGAGTAGTGATAGATTGAATTTGTAACAGCAGTGCCGAATGGAATGTAATGTCTATTAGAAAGAAGAACATATGTCACAGATCACCACAGAAGCATGAAAAATCGTGCGATAGTATGTTCAGGATGGACACTTGCCAGTTTTGCTTCTGTGTTTTTAATATCCATCATGGCAAGAAGCAATGTTTTCAGCAAACAATTATCTGTGGGATACACCTTAAACAGCCATGAAACTTAGGTTGAATGATTTGAAAGGCTGTGCTGTGAGTAAGAACCAAAAGCACCATGAAGGAGAATTGATAGATATGAAAGGTTTCATTTATATTGCAGATGATGAAAGGTATATAAGGGATCTAATCGAGAAATTTTTAGTCGAGGCAGGTCATGAAGTAAGAGTATTTGAAGATGGTGAAGGTTTGCTTGAGGCATTCTACAGGAAAGAACCCGATCTGGTTATTTTAGATGTGATGATGCCGGGGATAGATGGCTTTACGGTTTGTAGTAAAATACGGAAAATCTCTATAGTGCCAATTCTTCTTTTGACTGCACGCGATACGGATGCAGATTACATCACCGGATTTACATCAGGATGTGACGATTATTTTACCAAGCCATTCTCTCCCGTGAAGCTCACAATGAGAGTAAATGCAATTATAAAAAGGGAAGCAAAAGATTTGAGTGACGTAAATAGCAAAGAATTGATTTTTGAAGATATTCTTATAAATCAAAGAATGAAAAGCTGTATCATCAATCAAAGACCGGTCAAACTTACAAATACAGAATTTGAGCTGATGTCATATCTGCTTATCCATAAAGACAGAGCAGTATCCCGGGAAGAGCTGTTGAGCTCTGTTTGGGGGTATGATGCGGAGGTGGAAACAAGAGTAACAGATGATACGATCAAACGAATCCGAAAAAAATTGAAGGAATGTGAAAGCAGCGTATCTATTGAGACAATTTGGGGATATGGCTTCAAGCTGATTCGGAAGGATACATAAATGCAGAAAATAAAAAAAAGACATTTTTCCAATATGATTGTTCTTACATTTATTGGGATTATTCTCTCTATGTTTTCGCTTGTGTTTCTGTCTTTTCACTTTGTTATCAACCGACACATTGATTCACTGACAAAAGACAGCATTAAAAACGAACTCATGATTATGGATGAAATGATGGAAAGCAGTTACGCCTATACAGATGAGGAGGATTCGTCTATATTCATTCCTACAGAGTATATCATTTTGAATAATCAAATGAATACACTTTTTCTAAGCGCAGATCCTTACGCAAAAAAGACGAAGGAAACAACGGATTTTATTGTGAGCTATATCTCTGAGCATACCCCTCCGACAGAGGATCGCTCTATGAAAATAAAGGTTCAAAACAAAATATATTTGGTAGGTGGAAAATACTATGAGGGTATCTATGAGGATGGGGTCATAAGCAAAGCAATTTCTGGAGAACACGCCAATCGGTATCTCTATATTGTCTACATGGATATTACCGCTATGCAGCAGCTGATTGATACACTGAATCAGTGTTTGATGATAATTCTTATCTGTATCGGCGGATTATCTATGATTTTGATATTTAAGATACTTAAGCAAGTACAAGTTTCATTCAACTCTTTAGACAAGTATCTGATCAAAATAGGAAACAGAGAAGAAATTGAAGAAATCCCCCGATTTTCTTATGAGGAGTTTTCGAACATTGTAAACACCATTGATGAAATGTCTAAGAGAATTACACAATCAGAGCAGCTGCAAAAACAGTTTTTTCAAAATGCGTCCCATGAATTGCGTACTCCTTTGATGTCCATCCAGGGTTATGCAGAAGGATTAAAATATAATGTAATAAAGGATACGGAAGCATCCTATGATATTATATTAAAGGAAAGCAAAAGAATGTCTGATCTTGTGGATGAGATTTTGTTTTTGTCAAAATTTGAAGCCCAAGTTCTGAACCGGGATAACATCGAACTAGACGAACTTCTCTACTCGTGTGGAAATCAGGTTTATATAAAGGATAGGCATAGTCACATTTCTATATTGTGGGATTTGCAAAAAGATATAACTATTATTGGAGACGAATCGCTGCTTCAAAGAGCCTTTTCTAATATCTTATCCAATGCCTTACGATATGCCAAATCCCAAATATGCGTTTGCGCCGCTACCAAAAAGGAAATGGTAGAAGTTCACATTATCGATGACGGCGATGGAATTTTATCAAAGGATATGCCTCACATTTTCGAGCGTTTCTACAAAGGAAAAGGGGGGGATTTTGGTATAGGACTATCCATGACAAAAGACATTATAGAAAAGTATAATGGCACGATTACTGTATCATCCCAAAGAGGATTTACGGATTTTTGTGTAGAACTTCCTCACATATAGATATTTTCCGCAGTTTTGCCGCAATTCTCCTTTAGATTCCTTACATTGCTGAGGAGATTTTTCCCAGCCTTTATTTTATAATAAAAGCAAGATAAACACAAACAGTGTTTATTTGCGATATTTATAAAAGAAAGGTGATTCAAATGAAAAAGATGATGAATGTATTGGTGGCAGGTGCGATGGTAGCCGCTTTGTTTACGGAAAGTGCTGTAACGGCTTTTGCCACTGCACCTAAAACGACTGACCCCATTTGCTGTTCTATGGATTCCGAAGAATGGCAGGACATCAATGCCTATCTTGATGAGTTTGATTTTTTGACGGATGCAGACAAGCAGCAACTGGTTGCTTCGGAGAAGAAGCTGGAACCCGAATTCAGAAAGTTGGACGATATCGATAAGCAAATCAGCACAATTTTTGATTCGATCATGGACAAGGATTCTCATCTGATGGATGAATACGACAGGCTCCTGGCATCAAATCAAGATCTATGGGACAAGCTGGAAGAGAACATCACGGATGAGCAGGCAGAGCTCATGGATACGATTGCGTTTATCAATGCTTCAAACGCACTTACACCTCAAGAAAAAGAAATTCTGGTAAAGGAGCAGAAAAAGCTTGATGAAATTGACACTTTGCTTGATGAAAGATGGCTGGAAGCAGAAAAAGCAACTGAACAACTTTGCAAACAAGCTGATGAAATTTACGAAAGGATCGAAAAAGAGGTTGAAGCCAATCGATCCATTTGGGATAAAATTGATATGAACACTAAGGTAGTCCCTGTTGCATACTGTGTAGATGAATAACATAATAGCAGGTATCGTCAAGAGTTATGCACAAAATAGTATGCAGACCTTTGAGCAGATGAGGTCAACCAGCAATAGGGAGCGTCTTCTTGAGCCGCCTCCAGATGCTTTATGTTCATGTATTTCAAGTTGCTCCACTGGGTTACTGGCAACATGCACACAGTCTGGCACAGACCAGTAGCATTTATATCTGTTCAGCATTCTATATAATTTTTCCATAAAGAACATTGCGGGTCTTATAAAAAGGCCCGCAATGTTCTTTATGAATGAAGTGGTCTTGACTTTAGCTTCACTATGAGATATACTTTACTACAAGTAGATAATTGAATTGCAGTTCAATT
>JAHHTP010000054.1 GCA_020024615.1 Oscillospiraceae bacterium | reverse complement strand
GTATCATACAGAACGGCTGTATGGTGATGATATGGTAGACTGGCAGGAATTTACACTGTTTTTATATATCACAGCAAGGGTTAGTGGTTTTATTTTATTCAATCCGCTGTTAAGCAGAAATAATATTCCTGGATTGGTTCGTGCAGGATTTATTCTTGTATTATCCGTATTTACTGCTTCGCTAACGGAGCAGACAGTAGTTGTACCAAGCGGAATTGTTGTATTTTCCGTTCATATTCTGTTGGAACTGCTGGTGGGATTCCTTTTAGGATTGATTGTTCATTTCTTCCTTTATATCCCGCAATTGGCAGGACACATGATAGATACCCAAATGGGTATGACGATGAACCAGATTTATGATGCTGGTTCTCACGCGAATCTTTCGGTTACGGCGGTTTTTTTGAATGCAATGATGATTCTGCTGTTTTTTGCGGCAAACGGCCATCATACATTGTTCCGTATTCTAATCACTTCCGGAACTGGTGTTCCTTTTGGAATGGTGTCCTTCAATATTGAGATTTTAGTGCGTGCTATTTTAGAACTGTTCATTGAATGCACAATTCTAGCAGTGAAATTATGCGTGCCGATTCTTGTAGCAGAATTACTCGGTCAGCTGGGAATGGGAATCTTGATGAAGGTCATTCCGCAAATCAATGTGTTTTCCATTAACATTGAACTGAAAGTAGTAATTGGTCTTTTGATGATGTTTTTCCTGGTTGCACCGTTCAGCGAGTTTTTCCTACAAGTGGAAGTTAAAATGTTGAACGCTTTGGAAAGGGTATTACAACTGGTTTAATTCAAAAGAATCTGTTCTGCAAAAGGAGGGAACAGGGCATTGGCAGATAGTTCAAAAACCGAAAAAGCGACTCCCAAAAAGCGACGGGATGAGCGAAAAAAAGGTAATGTATTCCTCAGTCAGGATGCAGTATCGGTTGCAACGCTGATTGGAGCCAGTGCCACTTTTTTCCTGATGGGACCCATGATTGCACAGGAAATTGCTGGGTATATCCAATTCTGCATCCAACAGTGCGGAAAAAATACAGCAATTATACAGATACTGCCGGATCTGGCAAAGCAAGGGCTGTTGGTTTTGGTTAAAACCACACTTCCACTTCTGCTTGTCACAGCTGTATGTGCCGTTGCTGCAACCTTTGGTCAGACGCGTATGCTGGTAAGTGCAGAGCTGATGAAGCCAAAATTCAGTAAAATCAATCCGCTTCAAGGATTCAAGCGTCTTTTTTCCATGCGAAGTGTAATGGAGGCATTAAAGGGCATTCTAAAGATTTGTATTTTAATGATTCTCATTTACATGAGCGTAAAAAATATATTTGTGGAAAGCTACAAATATTTACATACAGATATTATATCTTCTTGTATTCGTATGTTTGAACTTGGGCGCAGTATGGTCATTCGGATTATTATTGCGTTTATTGTATTGGCTGCTGGTGACTTTTTGTACCAGTGGTGGCATTTTGAGCGCGAACTGCGTATGAGTAAACAGGAAATTAAAGAAGAATACAAACAAACAGAGGGTGACCCACAGATTAAAGGAAAGATTAAGGAGATGCAGCGTCAAAGGGCGCAAAGCCGTATGATGCAGCAGGTTCCTCAAGCGGATGTGGTCATTCGAAATCCAACGCATTTTGCAGTAGCTTTGCGATATCGTCCAGAAGTTGATGCAGCCCCAATTGTGCTAGCCAAAGGACAGGACGAACTGGCACTGCGTATTGTAAAAGTGGCGGAGGATGCTGGCGTGGCGGTTATGGAAAATGTTCCACTTGCTCGTCAGCTTTATGCACAGGTAGATCTCAATCAGGAAATTCCACAGGAACTCTATGGTGCCGTTGCAGAGGTTCTGGTTTACATTTTCAAGCTGAATGCGCAAAAACAGTTGGTAAAGTGAGATACACCTCTATCGGAAAAATTGATGTTGCAGGATGGCAGCACAAGATAGAAAGAATCATAAGAACGGCAATAAGCTCTATTGATATGAGAATAGGAGGGAACAACGCATGAAGCGTTTTTTTAATAATGCAGTAGCGCTATGCGTGGTGGTAGTCGTTCTGTTTCTGATTGTACCTCTGCCGACCTTTATGTTGGACTTTTTGCTGATCGTCAACATTGGTCTTGCTACTATGATTTTGATGATCACAATGAATATATCGGAAGCACTGGAATTTTCTATTTTTCCGTCGCTTCTCTTAATCACGACATTGTTCCGATTGGGATTGAATGTATCAAGTACTCGTCTGATTCTTTCCAATGGTGGTAATGCTGGTACCGTTATCAATAATTTCGGACAGTTGATTACCGGCGGTAATATTATCATTGGTATTGTTATTTTCCTGATTATCGTGTTGATTCAGTTTATTGTTATTACCAAAGGTGCGGAGCGTGTTGCAGAAGTTGCTGCACGATTCACCTTGGATGCAATGCCTGGTAAACAGATGGCGATTGATGCAGATCTTTCTTCTGGACTGATTACAGAAGAAGTAGCGCGTATGAGACGCCATAAGATTCAAAAAGAGGCCGACTTCTACGGCGCTATGGACGGTGCTACAAAAATCGTTAAGGGCGATGCCGTCATGTCTTTGATTATTACGCTGATTAACTTTGTCGGCGGTTTGATGATTGGCATGATGAGTGGTGGTGACTTTGCTTCCGTTTTGGCAACCTATTCTATCGCTACAATTGGTGACGGTCTGGTTTCTCAGTTGCCAGCACTGATGATTTCTACTGCAACGGGTATGATTGTAACGCGTTCTGTTTCGGAAGGCAGCCTTAGTGTCGATGTTATACGCCAGTTTTCAGCTCAGCCACGTGCGATTATGGCAACCGGTGTGATTCTGATTTTGCTGGCAATGATTCCGAATACTCCGCATGTTGCTTTGTTTATCGGCGGCGGTGCATTGACTGTGGGTGGTTTGGTTGTTCAGAAGCGTATGGAATCACAGAAGGCCGTCGAGGAAGCCACCGAGCAGCAGGCGGTTGTTGCCCCTGAAGAAATGCCAAGCGAGAATGATTACTTTAAGGATATTAACAATGTTTACTCTCTGTTGACGGTAGAGCCGATTGAAATGGAATTTGGATATAGTTTGATTCCGCTGGTGGATGAGAGCCGTGGTGGTAAACTGATTAATCGTATTGTTATTTTCCGTCGGCAGTATGCGCAGGATATGGGTTTTGTATTCCCATCGATTCGTTTGCATGATGCGGCTTCACTGGGAACCAATCAGTATGTGATTCGCATCCGCGGAGAGGAAGTTGCGCAGGGTGAAATTTTGGTGGATTACCTGCTTGCGTTGGAGCCGTCTAATCCGTTGGGTGAAATTGATGGTATTGAAACCATTGAGCCGGCCTACGGCATTCCGTCCAGATGGATTCTGCCGGAAAACAAAGAGCTTGCGGAAATTTATGGATATAATGTTATTGATCCTCTTTCTGTTATGCTAACTCATTTATCAGAAATTGTTAAAAAACATGCGTATGAATTGCTGAATCGTGCAGAAACCATGCAGCTGATCGAGAATCTGAAACAAACGGATCCGGAATTGGTGGAAGAAGTTGTTCCAAAAGTGGTTTCTTATCAAACCTTGGAAAAAGTGCTGCGGAACTTACTAAAAGAAGGCATCCCAATTAAGGATATCAGCCTGATTTTGGAAAATCTTGCAGAAGCACTGAATGCAGGACGAGATATTGATGCGGCAATCGAACAAGTGCGAGGCGCATTGGCTCGTACCATTACCAGAAGATTCTGTGAGGATGGTCAGCTTCGTGTTATTACACTTGATGCAGAGGTTGAACGCAGAATCATATCTTCGCTGACCCGTAATGAGCAGGGAACCTACCTTGCAATGGGTGCTGATCTGATGCAGCAGACAGTGGGACAGATTGGTGAATATATCAAGAAATTTCACGAACTGTCACAGACGCCGATTATTTTGGTAAGCCAAGTAATCCGCGGTTACTTCAGCAAGATGATTACACAGTTTTATCCGGATGTATATGTACTGGCCTTTAATGAAGTAACCAATAATGTTCAGATTCAAGCAATTGGGAATGTTACAATGGAAATGTCAGCAATGCCTGAACAAAGGACGGTGAACACATGAAAACTCCGATAACCTGTGAGAACAATCCGAAACAGGATATGCAGCAGATGGACACCAAACAGCTGTTGCAACTGTATAAGGAAACAGGAAATGAGGAAATCAAGTGGGAGATTGTCCTTCGTTATGAGCATATCATCAAAAGTGTCGCGGTGCAATTCCGCGGCATTTACAGCGGTTTTGCCCAGCTGGATGATATTATAAACGAAGGACTGTTGACACTTTTAAAGGCGGTTGATAAATTTGATCCGGAAAAAGGTGTTAAGTTCGAAACTTATGTTTCGAAAAGAATCCGTGGCATGGTAGTGGATTTAGCGAGAAAACAGGACTGGGTTCCGAGAAGTGTTCGCAAACGCGCTAAGAAAATTGACGAAGTTACAACAGAGCTGTGTAATAAGTTAGGAAGATACCCAACCAGTGCGGAAGTGGCTGAGTGTTTAGAGATTACAGAAGAAAAGTATCAGAAAGAACTGGCATATGTAGCTGTAAATAATATGATGTCGCTGGAAGGACTGATGGATGCTAGTGAATCTGAAAATATATCATTTCAGGTGCCTTCCGATGATGAAAGCGTCAGACCGGACTTGGTATTGGAAGAGCAGGAACTGAAAGAGGTTTTGACGGATGCAATCAGCAGGTTACAGGAAAATGAGCAAATTGTATTATCGCTTTATTATGTTGAAAATCTGCTTTTAAGGGAGATTGCACAGGTAATAAATGTGAGTGAACCGCGTGTGTCGCAGATTCATACGCGTGCGATCGGAAAGCTGCGCAAAGAATTGATGGATTACTATAATTTTTCAGAAGGAATAAAAAAGAAAGTGAAAGATTGATAAATTCGTTTGGATATGTGAATATAAAAATAGCACCTGAAACTGACAATGTAAAAGAGGAAGGAGTGGTTGACGATGTTAAATGAACAGAAACA
>JAHHTP010000053.1 GCA_020024615.1 Oscillospiraceae bacterium | reverse complement strand
CAAATTGGCAAGCAGTGCAAAGTGGTACCACTTTGCTCATTTTTTCAATTTCGCCGCAGGCTCGATTTTCAAAAATTGCTTGTTGGTGCAGCAGCCCCAAGCCCCATTGAACAACATCTGCGATGTTGGCTACACGGTCATTTGACCGTTAATTTGTAGACAGCACTCTGGAAAAATTGACAGCAACACGGTATAATCGTGATAATAAGATTATTCTGTTTTGAAACTCAATTCACGAAAGTATGGAGGTGAGTCTATGGTTAAGCCCGGTAAATATCGTCATTTCAAAGGAAATGAATACGAAGTTTTAGACTTTGCTACACATTCTGAAACTCTGGAGCCAATGGTTGTATACCGTCCTCTCTATGGTGAGGGAAAACTTTGGGTTCGGCCTACTTCTATGTGGGAGGAAATGGTGGAGAAAGACGGTAAACTCGTTCCTCGTTTTTCTTACATCCCCAAAGAGTACACAAACACACTTAGCCAGTTATGGTACGATGGAGATGAGGCGAAATGGGAAAAAGCATTAGCCCACTACCACACGCTTTACAAAGATGTATCATTGGAAGCCTTTATGGAAGAACTGCGCCCGGAAGTAGTGGAGCAGATGTCCGCTTCTGAGTTTTATCAATTTCTCCATGATAAGTATTTCGTCTGGAAGTATACAGCCAAAAACAGGCTGGCAACCACACGCAGCCATCTACGGAAATATCTTGATGGCAATCAACTTCACCAGCTCGAACAGATACATAATAAGATTTTCTCTACGGACAGAAGTAAGGCAACCGATATGCTAACCATTGTATCCCAAATCAAAGGGCTTGGTATTGCCGGTGCCAGCGGGCTGCTTTCTATCCTCTTTCCAGAACAGTATGGAACAGTGGATCAGTTTGTTGTGTTGGCCTTGCTGACCATTGATGAATTACCGGAACACGACCGTTTGGGAAAGATGAAGCCAGAGTTTCTTTCTCTCAAAGATGGGGTTCTTTTGGAAGAAATCATGCGTCAAAAGGCTTTAGAATTGAATCAAAAGTTTCAGACCAACAGATGGACACCACGAAAAATTGATATGGTGCTCTGGGCGTACGGTCGATAAAACAAAAAACACCGCCACTACCAACTCTATCGAGAGCCGGTAGTGGCGGTATCGTTTTTATCGGGTAGAACTTACTTCTCTCTGATGCTGCTTCTCTTTTTGGTCGATGCCAAGGATATGCTCTACATTCTGCTTAGCTACCAGGTACTCCTGCATCTCTTTCTTCACCTGGCGATATTCTGCGTAGGCTTTTTTCTTCTCCGTTAGAAGCTGATGGAACTCCTCGTGTAGCGATTTTCTGGACGGAATCTTTTTGCCCGGCAACTGGTCAAACGCCTGCTTTGCCGCTTTATGGATCTGTATTTCATCACGATGCTCCTCAAAGAATTTCTTGCTGTATCCAGCCTTACGGTATGCTTCATAGACAGTTCTGGTCTTGGCATAGTTGTTGATATGGGTCTGTAATGCACCGATCTCTACCATACGCTTTTCCGCAGCCTTGATGCTATCGGACAGCTCTCCAAATCGGGCGGAGAGCTTTTCGGTCAGCGCCACCAATTCATCATAGCTATTTACGCCTTTTTCTTTCAATAGGCAAACGGTCTTGGCAGCTTCCTTTCGATTGTATTTTTTGGCCCACCGCTCATAAGCCGCAGATTTACCCTCTGCCATTTTTGCTTGAATGTCGATCAGCAGATTGAACTCTCTCTGCATAGGAGCTGTTCCATTGTCCCTGCCACATCTGGAACGATGAACGGTTTTGCCTTTCAGCACAGCCTGTAATTCCTCATAGCTGTACCCCTCTCCCAGAGAACGCAGACGAAGAAACCGCTTTTCTCCTTGTTTGCGAAATGCCGGGTGCTTACCGTCCTTGAACTCATATCCCATCTGGAGAAGCTGTTCGGTCAGCTCCTGAAAAGTTTTCGGTTTGTTGGCCAGCAAAGTGTCAATGGCATCGCAGAGCAATTCACGCTGGCTTTTCTTTTTCGGGAATAGAGTTCTTTTGGCTCGTTCACGATATGGCTTAGGCTGAATAACCGACAGTCCATGTTCCAGACAGATGATGTCACTGAGCCGCTGCACCGCCAAACCGGACAGAAAGAAATTCCTCCACTTTCTTGATCCATCCAGAGATGTGGAGTTATAGATGATGTGGTTATGGATATGGGCACGATCTATGTGTGTAGCAACAATAAAAGCGTGCTTGCCTTTGGTAAACCGCATTGCCAGCTCATGTCCAACCTGATTGGCTTCCTCCGGTGTGATTTCACCCGGCTTAAAGGACTGACGAATCTGATATGCAATCACATCACGCTTCTGCTGTCTGCCAGTGATATGCTGATACTGTCGCTTGGATAAAAGAAATTCTTCATCGGCGGTCTTAGGGTCACACTCATAGGAGCTAATAAATTCGCCATCATTGGTTTTTTCAGCATTTTGGGAATAGTCCGTGCGATCAGCCAGACATTGCGCTACTGATTTGCCTTTATTGATGTGCAACGCAATCAATCGAGTTGCAGCCATTGGTTCACCTCCTGGTAGAAGTTGTGTTCGGAATTGTTTACTGAGTGGTCTCATGGTATAATTATGGTAATTTAAGGTCTTTATTATTACCAAGAACAAGTAATTCGCTTGATAATTTTCAGAAGTATAAGTAGGAGATATTATGAATTACGATTATTTTGAACTTCACAACTATATTAAAAATAAATCCACATACAAAAGTTTACCAAAGAAAATGAAAGCACCACCAGAAATGATTCTTGACGCTTATAGGCATATTACATTTGTGGTTGAGAGCATTTCAGAATATTTGCAAGTATTAAAGATTATTAAACGAAACGATCGTTTTAGTGATCGAACCTACGCTTTTCGAGGAATGTCAGACTACACATTTAATATGTTACCAAGTATTGCAAGAAAAAACATTTCCTCATTAGCAGAGGTAGAAAACGTAATGGTAAACGAATTTCTAACATTAAGGCCGGACGAATTTTCTGGTATTACTTCTGACTTTAATCTGCTTGCAAAAATGCAGCATTTTGGGCTTCCAACTCGTCTGTTAGATTTTTCACTCAATCCATTAATCGCATTATATTTTGCCTGTTCAGATAATCCTCAAAAAATTGGGAGGGTGATTTGCACCAACTATACTTACAATACTAAGTTATCCGTAGTCATTGAAAATGTGTGTGGGACGTATAAATTTGATGATATGACAGGGATAATGGCCGAAGATATATTTCAAAATAATTATCACTTATGGCGATATTCCGTATATTCGCCATTCCATTTCATGAAGAAACCGCCATATTTTGATGATCGAATTAAAAACCAAGAAGCGGTTTTTATGATTTTCCCGAATAAACTTTGTGATAGAATCGGAAGAGCAGCATACTGTGAAAAGCATATGAAAAACCGAGAAAATATTAACTACGGCTTTGATATTTCTGATTATGAAAGAGAGTTAATTGATTTTGTTAAGCAGCATGAAGATTTTGAATCAATTTATCCATGGAAAAAAGTGAATGATAAAACATTACAAAAATATTGTTTGGCAGGGAAAATAGTAAACTTCACTTCCACTTTTCAAACCATGTATAAACAGTATTGTCTATACAAGAAATTAGGAATCATAAACTACGAAGGTGAAGTTCAAGTCGAAGACGCACCAAACCCTTTCTTTAGAAGGTATGAAGTTGATGATCAAATTCAGCCAATTGAAGATATATCTATACGGCATCACTTCTGTAGCATCTTAATTAGACCAAAACACAAAAAACTCATAATGGAAGAACTTGATTCAATCAACATAAATGAAAAGTTTGTATATCCAGAGCTGGAGTATACTGCTAAACACATCAGAGAAAGATACTTAAAATAATCATCCTATTTTTATTGTAAATGAGAGTATAATTTTCGTAGATTCAAATTTTTCTATCACATCAACAAAACAGCAAGGTCACCATTTCGGAGGCCTTGCTGTTATTTTTTATTTCAGCATTTTCTCTCTGTCCTCAGCACCTTTCAGATACATCGCTTTCGAGAGAATCAGCTCGATCTTATGATATTCGTCCATGACTTCTTCAAACAAATCCCACACCGGAGAATTGGCACCCCCGACAAATTGGCACAGCTCCTCGGATTTTTTGAAAAACAGGTCATTGATTTTCTTAAACTCTGGGTCATCACCCACAATTTCACCGATGGGGTCTTCATATTCTGTTTCAAAATAGTGCAGCATCATTTCTTTATTCATACACAGCCTCCGTCCTTATGAGAAGATAAATTTTTTCAGTCCGTCTGAGAGCATCACCCAAAATTCCGTTGCAACAAAGGCAAATACCAGCAGTATAAGAAAAGCGACAATGCCAATCCCCAACAAAAGAAACAGCGTTGTCCAAAGTCCTTGTGCAATGCTCATTACAACACTGATAGCAATGCAGAGAAACAGCAAATTGAATACAAAACAAGCACAGTGCGTAAGTACATTGCCAATGAAAGCAATCAATTTCACAGCAAGCCAAATGGGGAATACAATCATTTTCAATAAGAATTTCATGGTAACACCTCTTTTCTTGACTTTATTTTATCCCATACTTATCAGTATGGCAATGATGTCAACTCCGTATGTAAGGCTATGGCAAAAAATTTGCCATAGCCCTGTTTTTTAGTAGATGCCGGACAGGTGAACCAATACATCTTTCACATCTTCCCAAATGCGATCCAGTCGTTCCTGCAAGTCCTGAATGTCGGCTTGATAGATACTTCCGATTTCATTGGCTCGCTTGGTGTATTGGTTCAAATTGTTGCTGCATCTTCTCAAAAGAGAAACCAGTTCTTTTACATCGCTTAGTTCCAAATTGATGCAGTAACCATCTAATGCCATCTTGCGAAGATAGGCTCCCTGACTGCAAATTCCCACCTCTTTCATTTTCATTCGCATCCGCTGTACTTCTGATGGGGTCAGTCTAAAATGAATTTGAACATTTCTTTTTTCGTTCACAGCACCTCCTCCTTTTCATCGGAACGCTTGGCAGGGGGAATGCTTTCCGACTTGGATTTCAGGTCAGCCAGCACAGAGGAACGCTCCTCTGTGTGTTCTGCTGATGGCTTTTCCTCCATATTCAGTTCTGCATCCAACTCTGACAAACGGGCACTTTTCTGAGCCAGTTCCGCTTCCTGGGGGAATGGTTTTCCCAACTCCGTTTTTGTGGCTTCCTGCTGATTTTGGAGGTTCGTCAGTTGCTCACGGGCTGCTTCCAGGC
>JAHHTP010000052.1 GCA_020024615.1 Oscillospiraceae bacterium | reverse complement strand
GTGGGTCTGCTTTTCTGACGGTCGTGGGCATCTTGCCAGTAGATGATGTATTCCCAGAGTGTCATATTCCCACCTCCATGCACTGGTGCTGTAAGTCACGGAATGCCACCCACGGGAGCCCAGCTTTTTTCAGGAGCATCTTGTGGAGATAATAGAACTCGTGGAGCTGATATAGACGGTTCGTTTTGGGGTTGAGGAATACATATGGTGATTCTGTGGGTTTCATGTTTTTCAACAGGGGAGATGCCTTTGGATTCAGTGTGAGCAGCCGACCTCGACGGTGAATGTACTTGTACGGGACATGAAAATCGGCCCACGACAGTGTGATGAGTTCACATTGCCGTAGGCCGCTGGTAAGTCCAACATAGATCATGGGAAGGGCATCAAACTGTTCCGCTGTGTTCAAATAACGCTGGATCTGACCCAATCGTAGGCGGATGGGAGGGTGCCCTTCTTTTTTGGACACAGTACAATTGCGTACAGGATTGAAGGGAATCAGATGCTCTCTGGCTGCCTCATCCATGCACCGCCGCAGGAGTAGGTGGATACAATGGATGGTCTGGCTGCTCAAGCCGTTCAGCTGCAACTTAGCATAAAAATCTGTGGCAACATTCTCTGTCAATCCCATCAGTGGAACGTTCCCAATAGCTGGCAGGATGTGATGTTCAATTAGATTGTGATAGCCGCCCTTCGTGTTTGGATTCCATTTGTACTGGTTACTTTGGAACCACAGACAGCACCACTGCCCCACGGTATATCCTTCTTTTTTCACGGTATCGCCTCCTTTTGCGACAACAATATCACAGAAGAAGGGAAATAGCTAGCGAAAGAAAAAGAAAGCCAATATGTCTTTTCATTGTTTATAGTGGCGTGGATTTTGCATTAACTTTGGGTAATGTGGATCAGTCCTCGGCGTTCTCTGGAAACAGCATCTGCTACCAGATTTGCAGCATTGCTGGCCGGGTGGCGAACATAAGCAATCAAAAAATCGGAATGGTTCAGCATATAGCGGTTGGCTCGAGTAATAGCAAATTGACGTGGAACAGACTCCATTCCCGGCGGGTAAAATGTTCCGTCAAATCCCTTTGGCGGTTCAATCGGAGCTTCTACAGGATGGTATGGGATGAGCATCAACAGCGTGATCTCTGGAAACTCCTGTTTGATTTCAATCACAGCACGGGCAGCAAGACAATCGAACCGCCCATAATGACCGACTACAAACTCAGACACATGGAAATCAACGATATGCTGTCGAACTGCTACCAACAGCGCTGGATAAATCGCATCTGGAGCTTCTCGATGCCCGATAAAGAAGCACGATTTATGGTTCAATTCGTTTCACCTCTTACAACGCTTTATCGTTAAAAGTATACGATAAAAATGATTAAATTGCAACGATTTATCAAAGTATACTATACGAAGAATTAAAGCAAAGAGGTGGCGGCGATGAAGGATATCCTTTCAGTCATTACAATATTGCGGGATGAGCGCGGCTGGACGGAATATCAGCTGGCAGAGCGTTCCGGGCTGCCGCAATCTACGATTTCTTCCTGGTATCGTAAAAACATGGTTCCGTCGATCCCATCGTTGGAGAAGATTTGCGATGCGTTTGGAATCACATTGTCTCAGCTGTTCGCTGAGGATAATGAACCTGTTTTGCTAACCGAATCCCAGCAGAAGCTACTGAAGTGCTGGGCACGACTGAGTAAAGAAAAACAGGACGCTGTTTTAGCATTGATAGAGAAAATGTAAAAAACGCCACTCGCAGTATGATTTAGGTCTGCGGGTGGCGTTTCGTCTTTATAGTAGAAAAAGAGGTATGATTCGTATATAATGTACAAAAGATAATATTTTGTGATAGATAAGAACTACTAATATATGGAGGATAAAAGAGTGTATACCGATGATGAATTGAAAAGGAGAGAAAATCTTTTAGTAGCTGCTTTTACAGAAGCTAATTTTGCAAATGAGCTAAAAAAAATACGTATTGAAATGGAAGATAAGCTAAAAGAGTTCATCACGTATTTGAAAGAGGCATTATCTGAGAATCAAAAAATATATGAGAATATTGAGTCCAGAATCAAAGGTGAAGACAGTTTTAAGGAAAAAATCTATAGAAAAGATTATATTGAAAAGTGGGATGTTTCACAAAACAAGCAGGATAATCAGAATTTAATCGCTTTGCATTTACCAGATTTACTTGGTTTTAGAATTAATTGTTTTTTTTGGCAAGATGAAGAAAAAATATATTATCTTTTACAAGATTACTATCAAGAAGGTAAATTGGATGGATTCAAATTAAATTTTAACGAGAATTGCAAACAAAAAAATGGACATATAATCAATAAAGTATCAGGTATCTATAAAGAACATTATTGTTTTGAAATACAGATAAAGTCCATAATGCATAATATCTGGGGAGAAGTTGAACACAAAACAGTTTACAAAAGCAGAGAATATGATGCTGATATAGATAGTAAGAAAGCTATCACTGAAGAAGTGTTTAATATTTTACAAGCCTCAGATAAGCAATTGATTTCATTATTCAGCAGAAAAAATGATAAGAGACAGTTAATTTATGCATTGTTTTATGAGCAAACTAAAGCAAAAATATCGAATCTATGTAGAACAGAGATTTTAGCAGTCCATTATAGAGGCTTTTTTCGGATTTTTATGGATTCCCAAAGTATAAACGGAATCACTCAGTATGTAGCTTACACATTGCTGGAAAAAGAATATCAAAAAATGCAACCAAGTCTCAATAAACAGGATACAAAGAACGTTGCAGAACTGAAAGATTTGATTTTATCACAGTTTTTAGAGTTTAATCTGAGATGTATCTACAACATTTGTGGTTTACTTTATAATTTTACAACGTTTGAAGATTTTATAACTTTTTTGGCACAGTATTTGTTATCCAAATATGGATTACCAGAGGATGAGACGGATGGTTTTGATGCGTTTGAAGACGATGAGGAAAAAACAGACAATCTTAATGACCAGATTTTAAAGATTCTGGAAGACGAGATAGGAGGACTGAAGGAAAATGGATTTGTTGTTCCAAAATCAGCGACTTAAATTATTGCAGACAAAAAAGACGGTAGAGTGGTTAGTAAATAATACTACAGTTAGTGTGTTTGATCCAATCGATTTCAAGGGATACCAGCGAAAGATTGATGATAAACATTGTTCTCGAATAGTGGAATATCTGAAGCGTGAGTTCTTTTTGCCTACAGCAATCATCTGTGCGACAGATGATGATTTTAGCGAAGATAGTCAGTTGAGAATTGTAGATGGACAACATAGAGTACATGCATTTGAAGTGTTAGAGAAAGAGGTGCCTGAACGATACGAAGAAATAAAAAGGTATGAGATTCCAGTTATTGTGATGGCAGATGTCGATGAAAATACAGAAATAGACACATTTATAACAATAAATAAAACATCCAAAAAAGTAGATACTTCGCTAGCATTAGTTTTGAAAAACAAGATGAATCGAGATAATGACAGTGAGAACCTTACGATGTCCAAGGCTGAATATATAGCTGTGGAGTTAGCACAAACCCTGAACTTTGCGAATTCTAGCAATAATATTTGGTATAACAAAATATTGTTTGAAGGAAATCCTAAGAATACAGCACAAACTATAAGTCTAAATGCGTTTGTCAAATCTACTCGCACATTACTAAAACACTATGAGAAAGCTAATTTGATTACTTTAAGCTGGAATAATGATTTAGAAATTAGAAACACCATAGAAAAATGCAATAAAATTCTTACGGCAGTATGGAATATAATCAAAAGGAAATGGCCAGATTTGTTTGAACAAGATTTGGGGAAATGTAAAATCATACAAGGTGCAATCGGATATTCCGCATTTAATAGAGTAATGGTATGGATGCTCGATAATCGAAAATACGAGGACGAGTATGAGTTCATTTCAGATTTTGAACGAGGTATACAACGACTCTCAGTAAGGACTATGAAATGGCTGCCGGGCGAATCCTTTTCTAAATATTCTTCAGAATCTGGCTATACAATTGTAGCGAGAGAATTGTATGATGAAATGAAAGAATGATTATCTATGATCTTGTACAATAAAAGTTGACACCTCACCCACAAGGATGTCATGATAGAAGAGATAGAAAAAGGGGTGCAGCAATATGGCAAGGAAATACGATGATGCGTACAAGGTTCAGGCAGTGAAGCTGGCGCAGGAGATCGGCGGCAGCAAGGCAGCGAAGGAACTGGGGATCCCGGGGGGACGCTCTACAGCTGGCTCCATGCGGTGAAAACGGGGTACCTGGATGCCGGTGCCGGAACCCGCACGCCGGAAAGTGCCCTGAGCCTGGCGGAGGAAATCGCCACACTGCGCAAGCAGGTAAAGGCTCAGGAGAAGGAAATTCGGCAACTTCGGGAGATCAACGAATTTTTGGAGGAAGCCAGCGCTTTTTTCGCCGCAAGCCGTCAGAAGTCAACAAAGAGTCGAGGATGAAGTTTCTGGCACACAAGACGGAAGACGGCAAATGCACAGGGAAAATCGCGTTGTACTGCCGGGTGCTCCAGGTGAGCCGACAGGGGTTTTACCAGTATCTGGCGAACCGAAATCGGCCCTGGAAATACGAGGCCTTAACCAATGCCATGCTGGAGATCCATGGCGAGGATATCTGCAATGACACCTATGGCCGCATTCGGATGTTTCAGGCGCTGCAATTAAGGGGGCCGGAGGGCCTGCATATTCCCAGCCAGCGGACGGTCTATCGGGTGATGGAGGCCATTGGTCTGCACCACCGCCCAAAGAGAAAGCCCAACGGAATCACGAGGGCAGACCGGGAAGCCAGAGCCTCGGAGGATCTCCTCCATCGGGATTTTACCGCAGACGCACCCTTGAAAAAATGTGTCACAGATGTGACAGAAATTAAGGCAAAAGACGGAAAGCTCTATGTTTCCGCACTGTTTGATTGCTTTGATTCCACTGTGCTGGGCCTTGCCATGGAGGACCACATGAGGGCGACGCTGTGTGAGCATGCACTGGACAACGCATATCTTTCCTATCCGGCGCTGCGGGGAGCCATCGTCCACAGTGACCGTGGCTCCCAGTACACAAGTGAATGTTACCGTAATGCCATCCGAAAATATGATATCCAGCGGAGCATGAACCGTGCCGGCGGCAGATGCCACGATAACGCCCGCTGTGAGAGTATGTGGGCGAGGATGAAAAGCGAGCTGCTCTATGATCGCTTTGACACCAGGACCATGACCATTCAGGAGGTGAAGCAGCTGATTTGGAGGTACTTCATGAGCTACTGGAACAATCGTTGGATCTTTTCCAGCAACGGGGGACTTCCGCCTGCTGTGAAGAGACAACGCTACTATGATGCCATCCATTCAATCGCCTGATGGCAAAATCCTTGGGAGAAATGTGTCAACTAATATTGACAACTTCACTATATTGAATTTGCTTAATAAGTAAGAAAAACTATATAAGAAGATAGTTGGTTTAATTGGATGAATTTTCTTTGTTTACAGTGGCTCATATTTTACACCTTCCAGAAGGAAATCATTATCATTCGGAATAATACTGTTGCATTGTTCCGAATCCATAGCTTTCTGTGCTGAACATCTTTTAATATACAGAATTTCATCCCATACAAATCCCATA
>JAHHTP010000051.1 GCA_020024615.1 Oscillospiraceae bacterium | reverse complement strand
ATGACACTGAAAGAAGCAAGTGAGAAATGGGGCATTTCGTCCCGTCAGATAAACTACTACTGCACCGGTGGGCGTATCCCAAGAGCAGAGAAAATAAGGACAGTTTGGCTAATACCGAAAGATGCAGAAAAGCCTATTGACAGGAGGACCAAAGATGGAAAGAAGCTATAAGATATTAATCGTTGAAGATGATATTTTACTAAATGATATGACTACGAGGCTTCTGATTCAGCATGGATATACCCCTATTTCTGCTTACTCTGGAAGCGAAGCGATACTTTTGATAGAGAAAGATCAGTTCGATTTAGTGTTGCTTGATTTGATGCTCCCGGGCATATCGGGTGAGAAGGTTTTGGAACAAATACGAAAAAAAGCCGATATTCCGATTATTGGAGTTTCTGCCAAAACAGATATAGAAAGCAAAGTAAATCTGATGCGCAATGGTGCTGATGATTACATTACCAAGCCCTTTGATAACCAAGAATTGTTGGTGCGGATCGAGGCAGTATTGCGGCGCAGTCATAGAGCATCTGGCAACGGAAAAATATTGCAATTCAAAGATTTATCCTTAAATACAGACTCTATGGAGGTGAAAATTGGAAATACAGCCATTGCTCTGACGAGGTATGAATACCTGATTTTACAACTATTGATGTCTGCTCCCTCAAAGGTATTTACAAAAAACAATATCTTTGAGCGTGTATGGAACGAAAATTTTATTGGAGACGATAATGCCATCAATGTTCATATTGGAAATCTCCGCAAAAAATTTTCTAAGGTCAATCCAGATGAAAGCTATATCCAAACCGTTTGGGGCCTTGGATTTAAAATGCAAGGTTAATCCTTAGAAAAAACTTATAAACTTTGAAGATCAATTTGTTACAATAGAAACTACTTGGAAAGGAGATGGTTGCATGGATATTGCCTTAGAAACAATAGGATTGAGCTATAAGTTTCCAGACGGAAATGGAATTGAAAATATCACATTCCAAGTAAAACGAGGAGACGTTTATGTTCTTTATGGCGGACATCATGCGGGAAAGTCCGTATTGCTTCAAACAATCATGGGAACGCTTCGCTCCCAATCTGGAACAATCAAATTGTTCGATAATATGGATTATGAGCAAGAACGCTGCCGAATCGGATTTGTCCCAGAAATCCCTGTGGTGCTTGGAAAACTGACACCAGCAGATATGCTGCACTATTTTTCCCTTTCTTTTGGAGCGCCAGAAAACCATGTTGCAGATCTTCTTCACCTAAATTTGAAGGAGAAAAAAGCGGTTTGCCGATTGCCGCTATCAACTCAACGACTTGTCAATTTAGGGATATCCCTTTTAGGAAACCCTGACCTTATACTTATGGACGATCCCTTTTCAGGATTAGATAAGGAGGAAAGTGAACACTTACTTTCAGTGCTGTCTTTTTTGAATGAGAGCCGTCACACCACTTTTCTGCTTGCTGGGCAGGATTATGCTATACTTTCTCGAATTGCTTCCAAATATGGTGTTATGGCAAACGGCAGGTTGCTTGGAGAACTTACAGATCAAAAACTTAGAGAAGGCTGTCAACGGTGTGTAAAATTGAGAACCCCACAGTTAGAAAAAGCAATTCCGATTTTAAGGACAAGTTTTCCTGAGTTTGAGGTATTGTCCAACGATCTTATCAGAATTTTCGATGCAAACGAGCAATCAGGAACAATCAATGCCTTGCTCATAAATGCAGGAATCGAAGTTTCGGAAATTTGGCGGGCCGGTATGGAGCCGACAGACTATCTTTTGAAAATGGCAGGAGGTGTAAACTGTGATTCAAATGATACAAAGTGAATTTTATCGAATCCGAAAGAGCCGCCTGTTTTTCGGTTGTCTTGTTTTAGCAGTGTTTTTCGTTTTTGCACTTGCCCTAACCTTTCGTTATAATACGGTAACCGTTCCCCTCAAAAATGGCGAACAGCCCACGATATCTCTGGTAGCATTTACCGAATTCTTGTTTTCGGATTATAGTTTGATATTCCCGCTGACCTTATTTCTTTGCTTATACTTTACAGAAGATTTCCATGAGGGAACATATGCCTTATTGCTGTCAAAAGGTAACACAAGGAACAATATCTTTTGGGGGAAACTGTTTGCTGCGTGGCTTGGGACTTGTGTTTACCTCTTAGTCTGCTTTGGACTCTCCTATATATTTATCTTGATGATGTGTGCAGGGTTACCTAACATAACCTATTCTGTTTCTACGATGGGACTATTTCTGATACTCCAATGCCTGTGTTTTGGGGGTTATGTGACCGTGCTCAACTTGCTAAGCTGCTTGCTTCGCCATCGCATTATTGTAACTGTTGCTGCATTTTTCTTATTAGGGGCGCTGTATCTGTATCTTACAAAAATAAGTACTGCCTTGGATTTGGATGATTCGCTTTACAGTTATTGGATCGTCGGTCTATCTCACAGTATGCAGATAAACGACTACACAGAGAATTTTGTTCCGATTATAGCTACGATTACCGCATACCTCTTATGCCCGACTGGCTTTGCGTTCTACTTGTTTCAGAAGATAGACTTGCGCCGATTGGAAAGGCGGTGACGATATGGTTGTACTTTGTGTTGGGTTATTTGGCGTATGCCTTTTTCTCCTGATAAAACTGCTTTACCAAAGGCAACTGATCCGGAGAGTACAGAAACAAATTGACTTTCTTGTGGATCGTGATACACAAACCGAAATTATGCTGGAGAGAACCGATGGCTCCATAGATGCTTTGGTTATAAGCATCAATCATCTTCTGGACAAATACCGTAACACAGGACAGGCAATTGAAAGAAGTGATATGCTATTTCGTGACACGATTACAAGCCTATCCCATGATCTGCGTACTCCATTAGCAACTGCGAATGGATATATCCAGCTATTGCAGGAGGAAAAGCTTGGTACAAAACAGCAGGCATACTTGCATATTGCAAGGGATCGCATTTCGGCTGTGAAATTATTGCTGGATCAATTATTTGAATTTGCAAGGATTGAATCCGATGAGCTGAAGCTAAACTGTAAGAGCGTTGATGTGCATAGTGTCCTACGCGATGCTATCGCATCGTATTACAGTGACTTCGAGCAAAAAGACTGCATCCCGGATATTGCGATTCCTAATTTGCCAGCAGTGATTTGGGCTGATTCAGATGCATTGACCCGGATATTTTCAAATGTCATTTACAACGCACTTATCCATGGTGACAAAGATTATAAAATCACCGCTGTTGTAGAACAATCGAATAGCATCATTGCGATTCAAAACACCTCAGACAGCATCCAACAGGAAGATATCGCCCATTTGTTTGACCGATTTTATACAACCGATCAATCCCGGTCAAAAAAGACTACGGGGCTGGGTTTAGCAATCGCCCAGAAACTTGTACTCCGAATGGATGGTAGTATCTCAGCCAAACTCCAAAACGGAGTATTTTCTATTCAGATTATATTCCCAATTACCTCCCTCTAAGAGCCGCAACAGCGGCTCTTTTTTATATCCTTAAACTTTCCTTAGACTTTTCCTATGGAAATCCTAAACCTCTTTGATAACCTATTAGTCATAGGAGGTATGACACATATGGATAAAATCGCACTTGTAATTTCTATAATCTCTTTGGCCGTCTGCTTTTTAACTGCACTCAGCGGGATACTGAGAGACGGGATGAAAGGGCTGAAAGCAAAATCAAAATGGATTGGTCTTACATTTTTGATTTATGCTGTAACCTTTTTACTTTTTCTTGTGACGCAGTGACGGAGGTGTCCTATGCTACAAATCAAAAATGTAAATCTCAACATCGGCAATACTGTATTACTTTCCAACATCAACCTGACTTTAGAGCAAGGAAAGATTTATGGAATTCTCGGCCCAAATGGAGCGGGTAAAACAACTCTATTTAAGTCCATGCTGGGGCTTACCGATTTTTCAGGAGAAATCCTTTCAGACGAAAAACCTGTCTCCAGTAAAGACTTTGGCAGTCTAATTGAGTATCCGGCGTTTTATCCCCGCCTTACCGTAGAAGAAAACTTAAAACTTCACGCACGGTACTTAGGCATAAAGCATCCGGATATTGACAATGCACTAAAGCAGGTCAATTTGCTGGATGCCAGAAAGAAGTTATTCTCACAACTTTCGTTGGGGATGCGGCAAAGACTGGGAATCGCCCGTGCTTTCTTAGGCGATGTGCATTATCTGCTGCTTGATGAGCCAACCAATGGACTTGATCCTATGGGAATAAAAGAAATCAGGATTTTGTTAAAGGAAAGGTTAAAATCTCCACAGCATTGTATCTTGGTGTCCAGCCATAATTTAACGGAGATTGCTGCCATTACCGATGTTTTAGTCTTTATTCGGGGTGGACGGATCATCAAAGTATTAGAGAATAATTACAACGAACAAGAACTGGAAGCACTATATGAGGAAATCATGACTTCCGGCCAGAAGGAGGAAGCCTAATGGGAACTTTGATTAAAAGTGAGTTTTACAAACTGAAACGAGAATGGTTTATGGCGTTTCTGTTACTTTTATCCTTACTTCCGATTTTAACAGGAGGGGCAGGTGCTATTTTCAATGGCAACACCCAAACACTGCCGGATTTATTCTTTTTCATGAACAATCAATTTTCTATGTTTTTTCCAATGGTAATCTTCATTTTGATCGGTTCTTTGTTTTATCAAGAATATAAGAACAAAACCTATATTAACTGGGTTACCTATGGTTTCTCGAAGAAGAAGTTATTCTTGTCCAAAATTATCGTAAGTTTTTTCGTAGGTCTGTATTTTGCGACAGTGCTGTTTCTCTTATTCGCAGCATTCGTAGTAGGTTTAAATGCCGTGGGAAGAATATCTGGCAGTATTTCAACGCTCTTCGATTTGGCAATTGGCTTTGGAATTGAATCCTGCATTGTTGTCTTTGTAACTACTTGCACAGGTGCAATCATAATCAATTTAAGTCGTAATATTATTGTGACAAGCGTTGTTGGTGTCATCTATGGCTTTATTTCCTGCCTTTTTATCGGCTCAGAAAAGGGGTTTGTTGTTCCAGGCGGCTTTGCCTACCGTGTGGCCATGTATTTTTCGGATCAATCGACTTACTATGATGCACCGGGCTCCGCAACAATCGGAGGCTGTCTTAGCACCTTGATCTGTTTTGTGATATTATTCGTCGTTGGACTGCTGGTGTTTTCACATAAGCGAAAGATTGAAAACTAATATCTAAAATGCTATGAATAAGCCAGTTACAGAGAAAGGCGATGAGAGAGTGGCTGAAAACAGTAAATACACTTTTACAAGCCGAATTCATGTGTATCGAGCCATACAACGGATGAGTCAAAAAGAGCTTGCTGATTTAGTTGGTGTATCGAGACAGACAATCGTTCAGCTTGAGCAAAATCGTGGAAATCCATCTATGTTGCTGACTTATAGCATTGCAAAAATCTTTGATGTAACGATTGAAGATTTGTTCGATTTTAAGGAAAATTAAAATCTGCCGGACGACGGCAAAAGAAAAAAAGCCGTCGTTCAGCAGACATATTGACACGCCTATCCTATTTTATGCGGCTTTGAGAAATCAAAGCCGCTATTCTTTTACCCCAAGCGGTATAAACGGCGGAATAGAAGGAGGATGCCGCCATGTGCTGCATATCGTTCACGACTGATCTGCCCCAGGCTTTCCTATCAAAAAAGCTTATTCCCAGCAGCGGATACAAGCGGCTATCAGTATGAACTATACCATGTAAGTAAACAGCATAATATAACAGATAACGCCCGTATGGCCTTGTGCCATTCGGGCGTTTTTGTGTTCCTATGGGGACGCAATCTTAGCATATTTGGTTTCCACTGTCGGTCCCCGCCGCCCCCGTTCAGATCACCCACAAAAATCTGAACGGAGGAACGGCAAATGAAAATCACCATCAAAATAAACGGACAGGTTGTGTCCGTGGAAGTGAGCATGGAAGTTTATGCGTATCTGGAGCAATCAGATCGTAAAACAGAAAACCTTGCCCATGAGCAGCGGCGGCACTGGGACGGACGGGAGTTTGATGAGTACATCATCGCCACAGAGGGCATGGAAGGCTACCGAGAAACACCGGAGCAGTATATCTGCCGTATGGAAACGCTGACGGAACTTATGGCGATTCTGGACACCTGTACAGAGGTGCAGCGTCACCGTTTTTTGCTCTACGCACTGGATGGGCTGAGTCTTGCAGAAATCGGAAAGCTGTGCGGCTGCTCCAAGTATGCAGTCCGGGATTCTATTGAGGCAGTCAGAAAAATTTTCAAAGATTTTTTCAAAGATCACCCCC
>JAHHTP010000050.1 GCA_020024615.1 Oscillospiraceae bacterium | reverse complement strand
TACTATAACACATCTATTGTAATCTTACACATTATCGAAAGTGGCAAAGAAACTGACTTGAATTCTATCACAAAAAAAGATATAATTTAATGTTATAAATCAGAAAAAAACGGTTGAATTAGGAGGATCACAATGTTTGATGTAACTAGAGGAGCAGGTACATTTCATAATATTTATAAAACTGGAATAGAGACAGAAACAGCAGTAGGAGTGTTGCACGAAGGAAATGAATCAGGCGAAGGAACCATGCGGCGTTTTGAGGTTGCACCTGGTATTCAAATTACCTATAATGACTTAAAAATGGACTCCTGTTTCCGTCCTATCCGATTTGAAAAAAATTTTTTGCAGATTAATCATTGTTTGGAAGGATGCTATGAGTGTGAACTGGAAGGTGGATCAGTCAGCTTTTTGGGCGAAGGTGACCTCTGTGTTGATTATCTCTCCAAAGATAAACAGATATTTCTCGGTTCTCATATTCCGTTGAAAAAATATCGAGGTGTCACTGTGTTGTTAGAAATGGAAACGGCACAGCAAACTTTAGATCAAGGCTTTCAACAAGCACACATCTGTTTGGAACAAATAAGGGATCGTCTGTGTACGGATGGTCGTTCCCTTATCATCAGGTCCAAACATGAAATTGACCATATCTTTAGTGAGTTATACTCAGTAGATGAGCGTATCCAAGGTCCATATTTTTGGATTAAGAGCATCGAACTACTGCTGTTTTTAAGTCTTTTGGATGGTAGTGCTGTTTGCCGACCACAGCAGTTTTCTGTGGATATATCCAAACAAACACAGAAAGTTTACCAATACATCATTGAAAATCCTTTTTGCAGAGATACAATTCAGGATCTGTCCTACATGTTTGGACTGTCAGAATCCAGCTTAAAACGGTGTTTTAAGTCTATTTCAGGAGCGCCTATTGGCACATTTATTAAGGAAAAGCGTATGGAGGCCGCTGCTGAAATGTTGATTTATGAACCGACTTTGAGTATCGGAGAGATTGGGAACACGGCAGGATACGAAAACCAAAGTAAGTTTTCCGCCGCTTTCAAATCTGTTATAGGCGTAACGCCACAGGTGTACCGTCACAAGTATCGCTGACCCGATCGGAGCAAAAACCGACCCGTTCGGTCATAGAATGCACCACTTTAGTATGCTATAATAATTAAGATGCTAATGATGAGTATGCTGTAGAGCAGTCGTTGAAAAGCGGCTGCTTTTTTTAAATCAATAGTTAGCCTAACCTAACTAACTTTGGAGGGATGTTTCATGCGAATTGCTGGAGAAACCACAAAAAAAATTGCTATACGTAGCATCAATTTCATCCTTGTCATTTTGAGTGTTGTCACATTAAGTTTCAGCCTACAGCTTTTCACGGGAACCGACCCAGCGGAAATGCTTGTCAGGAAGAACAATGTCTTTGCAACAGATGAGCAGGTGCAGTCAGTTCGGGAAAGCCTTGGCTTAGATGCCCCCTTTTCAGAAAGATATGTCAACTATATAAAAGGTGTCCTTCATGGTGATTTGGGAACCGCAATCACAAACCGAAAGCCTGTTATAGAGAATATTGCGAATGCATTACCGGTCACTTGCATGATGATTCTTATGGCAATCGTCTGGATAATATTATTTACTGTTCTGATAGCGGCGATTTCCGTAATACGGAAGGATGGAATTTTTGATAATGTGACGAGGGTTCTTTGTATTATCGGAATCTGTGTCCCCAGCTTTTGGCTGGCTTTGGTACTTTTGGCGGTGTTTGCAGTTAAAATACCACTTTTTCATGTGATTGCAGATGGAAGTTTCAAATCACTTATACTGCCATCAATTTCGATGGCTGTACCAATTATCTGTATTGCAACAAGAGTTCTTAGGGCATCTATCTTAAACGAATTGAAAAGTGATTATGTTGTATATGCAAAAGCCAGAGGTTTTTCCAATTCACAAATTGTGTATGGACAGGTATTAAGAAATGCACTGCCTGCTGCCATTACGCTTTTGGCCCAGTATAGTGCAGCTCTGTTTGGAACTTCTGCATTGATTGAGAGAGTTTTTTCTATTGATGGATTAGGCAGTTATCTGATTAAATCATGTGAGGGAATGGACATCTACGGAATATCTGGATCCATTCTGGTATGTGCCATCCTATTTGTCTTGTTCAATACCGTGGCAGATATTCTTTCGGGTATCATCTGTCCGACATACAGGAGGGAAATAATATGAAACGAAAAGGACAAATAATCTTCGGATCCCTGCTGATTGCTATTTTTGTGATATTGGCGATATGTGCACCTATCCTTGCACCCCATGCCCCCAATGTAACCAATCTGGCATTGAAGAATGCCGCACCATCAGCAGAATACCCCTTGGGATGTGACCAGCTGGGACGATGTGAACTATCCAGACTGCTTTACGGAGCAAGATATTCCCTTGGACTGTCTGTTCCTATTTTAGCTATCTTATCAGCAATCGCACTGTTTGTAGGATGTTACTCATGTTATAAGGGCAGTGTTATGGACGAAATCATTCGTTTACTATGTGATATATTTATGGCATTCCCTGTATTGGTAATTGCAATGGCTTTAGTAACCTCTTTCGAGGATACAACAGCCTGTATTCTCACCGCAATTAGTATATCTATGACCGCATGGTTTTTAAGGATGGTTCGCTCTTACGCAAAAATGGAGTGCAGAAAGGAGTATATAGAAGCAGCGAAAACATCAGGTGCGTCAAGGATACGGATTGTAATGGTTCACCTGATTCCAAATGTTCTGCCACAATTTATTGTGTATTTTACAACAGGAATTGCGTCGGTTATTATGTCCATATCAAGTTTTGCTTTTTTAGGAGTTGGTTTGGTTCAGGGTACTGCAGAATGGGGTGCAATGCTGAATGAAGCACGTAACAGCATTTATTCAAATCCTGCACTGATTATTTATCCCGGTATCTGCCTGATTGTGTGCTGTGCTGGTTTTAATTTATTGGGAGAAGGGCTGCGGGATACAATTGGAAAGGAGGATCATATTAGTGTTATTTGAAGTCAGAAATCTTACTGTATCACTCACTTCGGGAGAAACAATTGTAGATCATATTGCCTTTCAAATTGCACCAGGAGAAATACTGTCCATTGTAGGTAGCTCCGGTGCCGGGAAAACAACCATCTGCAAAGCGATCATGGGCTTACTGGGCAGTGGTTATCAATCCAGGGGAGAAATCCTGTTCAAGGACAGAGATTTGCTGTCGCTCCCTTCAAAAGAGCGGCGGCAGATTTATGGAAAAGAAATCTGCTGTATTATGCAGAATCCAATGACGGCCTTTAATCCATCTATCCGTGTTGGCAGACAGATTGAAGAAACCTATCTGCGTCATCATATAAAGGCAACAAGGACAGAAATGACCAATTTGATTGAAGCAACCCTGCATCGCCTTGGATTGACAGACACAAAGCGGATTCTAAAAAGCTATCCGTTCACTCTTTCAGGCGGTATGCTCCAACGGCTTATGATAGTGACAGCTCTCGTCAATCAACCGCAGCTGTTGATTGCAGATGAAGCAACTACTGCCATTGATGCCTGTAACCGTATAGAACTGATGAAAGAATTGCGATCTTTGTGCAAAGAAGGAATGTCAGGGCTGTTTGTCACCCATGATATGAGGACGGCAGCGTTTTCTGACAGGATCCTCATAATGAACCACGGGAAAGTGGTGGAATCCGGCAAGACAGAAAATATTATGAAATGCCCCATGCAGGAATACACAAAATATCTTCTGAGTGCGTGTCAACTGGAAAGGAGAAATGTAGATGATTGAAGTACAGAGTCTTAGTTGTTCTTTTTCTGGTGGGGTGCTTGAAAAAGACCGCTTTATGGCTGTTTCTCCCATAAGCGTTACTTTTCGAGATGGAGGTCGGTATGCGATTGTGGGGGAATCCGGTTCAGGAAAAACAACATTAGCTCGGATGATTGCCGGACTTCAAAGACCAAGTGGCGGCAATGTGCTGATAGATGGCATTGCCATCTACAAAGGTAGATATAAAGTAGATAGAAACTACTTTAAGAAAGTACAGATCATACAGCAAAATTCCGCTTCTGCACTTGACCCCAAAATATCCATCGGGAAATCTATCGAGGAGCCATTGGTCTGCTTCTTTCATATGAATCGCTCAAAGCGAAAACAACGATGTGAGGAGCTTATGACCCTTTGTAACCTTCCTATAAACTACTATGCACGCCTGCCATCCGAACTATCTGGGGGTGAGCAAAAGCGTGTGGCAATTGCAAGAGCGTTAGCAGCGGAGCCGGAGTGCCTGATTTTTGATGAAGCTACAAATGGGTTTGACTTACCGCTACGTAAGAAAATTATCGAGGAAATCATAAAACTGCATAAGATAGTGGGCTTTACCTTAATTTTCATTACACATGACATGGAACTTGCACTCGTCGTGGCGGATGAGATCCTAGTAATGCGATCCTCCAGGCTGATCGAACAGGTCAACTTTTCTGGCGATGTGAATGTGTTCAAGAATGAATACAGCAAAGTACTACTGGATGCAAGCGGGGTTATACAATCACCGCTGTACATATAAAAATAATTCATATTAAGAAAGGAAAGTTATACTATGAAATTCAAACGATTTGCAGTAGCGGCACTGTCCGCAGCTATGCTTTTTTCTCTGGCGGCTTGCTCAGAGTCGTCTGGATCTGGAACGCCACAGGAAAACAGTAAACCCGTGCATCTTAATCTGGCTGAAAGTTGGGGATTCGAGTATTTTTATACGGTCATCACGCCCGCAGTCACCTCCAGCGGCTATGATCTTACTTATTGGCTCCCCTCTTTCTATGATACTCTGGTAAAGTATGACGCAAATGGAGAACTGACTGGTATGCTGGCTGAAAGTTGGTCTATGAGTGAGGATGGAACAGTATATACCTTCAAGATTAAAAAGGAAATCAAGTTTTCAGATGGTTCCGATCTGACTGCCGATGATGTGGCTGTATCCCTTATGGCAGTTCCGGTAAACCTTGGTCAATACAATGGAGGTTATGGCAAGCTCTCTACTATTATCGATAAGGCTGAGGTAATTGATGACTATACAGTGGAGCTTCACCTGACCCAGCCATACTATGGTACGATGCGTGAACTCTGTCTTGCAAATCCGTGGGGCATCGTATCCAGTGAGCAGTTCAATGATGATTTGACCGCAAAGGATACCTTTAAGTCTTCAACCTGCGGTACTGGTCCATATATGTATTCCGGTGACAATAATGGAAAGGTCTGGAATTTCGAGAAGAACCCCAATTATTGGGGAGAGGAACCTGATGTTGACAGCTTCTCCATTACAAATATACCTGATAATGATGCTAAGCTACTGGCACTTAAAAATGGCGAAATCGACTTTTATTCCGGTATCACCAAAATCTCCGTTGAAAATTTTGAGGAAATCAGTGCTGCGGATGGTTATACGGCAAAAGCCGATGACGGATCTATGCAGACCTATTATATGGGCTATAACTTAAGTGATCCTGTCTTCAGCGATCAGGTTGTCCGTGAAGCCATTACGATGGCAGTTGATAAAAGTGCTATCGTCAAAAATATTTTTGGCGGTCTGTATGAGGAATCAGATACTTTCTTTGCACGAAGTGTTCCTTATTGTAATGTGGACCAAAAGGTTTTTGATTACAATATTGATGAGGCTAATAAGCTTTTGGATAGTGCTGGCTATGTTGATACAGATGGTGATGGAATCCGAGAAAAGGATGGATTGAAACTGTCTGCTGTATTTGCTTATCAGACAGGCTCTGCATCTGATGATAATACCGTAGTTTATATTTGTGATCAGTTGAAAAAGATTGGTATTGAGTTTACACCAAACTCTGCTGCGATGATGGACTGGTATATGATGGTCACAGGAGGAAAATATGGCGCTACCATTTTCAGAACTCAGGGTGGATATTATGATCCCACTGTTGTAATCGCAGGGTTAGATCCGAATGTGTCCACTGACCCAATTCTGGCACAGGTGTATAACTACTTGCCGGAGAACCTGTTAAACGAACTGAATGCGGAAACAGACGAGGCAAAGATTCAGGAAATCTATCAAACAATTCTGACAACAATGGCTGATCGGTGCCTTGTTACACCTTTGTACTATACACATCAGTTAGCTGTTTACAATGACAAGGTTGCGGACTATGAGTATATTGGTGATACGAGTTTTACTGCTGTTCAGAATATCAAGGTAAAATAATCATTTATTTGGGAGGGTGACTGTTGCAGACCACCCTTTCTTGTGGTTTTTACTCTTGTCTGATTGGAGTATCAATATACCTAAAAGGTTGTAGAGAATCAAAGTAGAAACCGCTATAATAGAATTAAGTTAGCTACAGCTAATCACAAATGGAAGGAGGATTTGTTTCTATGAAACAAAAATCAGGCGGAATCAAACGCTT
>JAHHTP010000049.1 GCA_020024615.1 Oscillospiraceae bacterium | reverse complement strand
ATCCTTGTGTGCGTCCTTTCGCAATCAGATCTTTAAGATAAGCTCGTTCTTCATCCGTCAATGTTACAAAGTATTTCTGTTTCATTTTTATCACCCAACTATATCATAACACACTTTTACTTCGATTCATACTGTTTTCTGGATTTATATAGTACTAGGATGTATCTGAAAAGACCCATAGTTCCGTCATTTTAACAGAATGGCAATGGCAGCAACGTGGACAAAAGTCAAAAGGACGTAGCAAGCTTGTCATATCATGTAGGGGTACGACAAAACTGTTTAATTTTATGAAAGAAACATTCGACCAGATGCCGATCCTTATAAAGCCACCAATCTACATCCCATTGTTCCTTGGTATTTGTCTTTGGTGGAATGACATATTCTGCTTTGTTGACTGGCAATATAGGAATGGATTTCTTTACTTCCGTAGGCTCGATTGGCTAAAACATGGCTGTCTTTTATGTTCACGGTTTTTAAGAATGGAACAGCCATTTTGCTGTCGTGAATATTCCCGCCGGAAAGAAGAAAGGAGAGCGGATTTCCAAGACTGTCTACAATTACATGAATTTTTGTATTCTTTCCACCCTTGCTTGTGCCAATAAACTGATTGAATTCTGCATTTACAGACCTGTTTTAGCTCCTGCGCTTTGAGGATGTGCTTTGACACAAGTACTGTCTATATTCAAGGTTTCGAGAGCTGCATCTGCATTCAACGCATGGAATGAAGCTGTCAGGGTTCCATCATCACGCCATTTGCAGAAGCAACTGTAAACACTTTGGTGAGGAGGATAACGTCCTCGCATATCCTCCTAGGCTGAACCACTGCGTGCAATCCAAAGAATCGCGTTAAACATGGTTTTATTATCCCATTTGGCTGACCTGCCAGTTCTAGCCGTGAGAAACAGATACTCAATGTGTCTCCACTCATCGTCACTTACTTCATATCGTCTTGCTATGTTTCTCAGCTCCTTTAGAGTGATTATATCATATTTTGTGCAACTTTGAGTTTTCAGATGCGACCTAACCTTGTGACAACAAGGTCTCTCGTTGACCAAACGCCTAATTCATGCTAAAATTATGCTGTAGTTATATACATTCAGAGCCAAGGAGACGATGAATATGACATTTGCAGAGAATATAAAGCAAACGAGACAACGCCTATTCTTCTCACAAGAGGTATTTGCAAAAGAGCTTAGCGTTAATTTGACAACAGTGAGCCGCTGGGAAACTGGAAAAAGCAAACCTAATATGTCTACAATGCGGCAAATAAAAGAGTTTTGCACAAAGCATAATGTTGACTATGAGCCTCTTGAAAGTACTTGGCTTGCCTTTGAATTAGAAAAGTAAGGATGGAATAGGAGAATCATTATGCCAAGTAAAATCCCCGGCAAGGGCAATTACAATTTTATAGATTTGTTTGCAGGAGCCGGCGGGCTTTCTGAAGGCTTTATTCAGGCAGGATTCAATCCTATAGCCCATGTTGAAATGAATCCATTTGCAGCTCAAACGCTGGTTACAAGAAGTGCTTATTACTATCTAAAGCAAACAAAGCAGTTAGATATTTATTATCAGTATCTGCGCGGTGAGATGACACAGGATGATTTTTTGAAGCAGATTCCTAATGATATCTTGAAAACTATAATATGTGAGACTATGTCAGATAAAACTCTTCCAAGGATTTTTAAAACGATAGATGAAATCATGAAACTTCGGAATATCCAGAGCGTAGATGTAGTAGTTGGTGGACCACCCTGTCAGGCGTATTCACTTGTTGGGCGCGCACAAAGTAACCACATGAATCACCCGATGTCCGAAGACCCAAGAAATGGATTATATAAATTATATGCACGAGTATTAAAGCGTTATCAACCTAAAATGTTTGTTTTTGAAAATGTTATGGGAATTTCCTCTGCAAATAATGGCTCGACATTCAAAAACCTACAAAAATATCTTCGTAGAGTAGGATATGAAATAGAATGTCATGAACAAAATTCAAAAAATTTTGGAGTTTTGCAGAATCGACGCAGAATGATAATTGTCGGTTGGCTAAAAAATAGCGGGATGGCATATCCGAAATTTCCTAAGAAGGAAAGTACATTTACTGTGAACGATTTATTGTCTGACCTTCCTAAATTGAAGCCAGGTCTTGAAGCATCCGAATACCGAACTAAAACGTGGAGTCAATGTGTATCGGAGACTGAGGTGAGGACAGCAGATGATGTTCTTACACTTCACAAGAGCCGTCCAAACAAAGATAGGGATATTGAAATCTATAAACGGGCAATACGCCTCTGGAATGATGATCATAAGCGCCTTAACTACAACGACTTGCCTGATGAACTGAAAACCCACAAAAATAGGAGTTCTTTTGTAGATAGGTTTAAAGTTGTCGAGGGTGATGAATCATGTTGCCATACTGTGCTTGCACATCTTTCCAAGGATGGACATTATTTTATCCACCCGGATATAGAGCAGCATCGTTCAATTACAGTACGTGAAGCCGCACGCATTCAGTCGTTCCCAGATAGTTATTTCTTTGAAGGACCCAGAACAGCGCAATTTGTTCAGGTGGGAAATGCAGTCCCCCCTCTTATGGCAAAAGGAATCGCTTTGGAAATAGCTGAGCAACTGGATCGTAGACAGGAGTAACAGCGATGGAGAGCAACTTACTTTTAGAACAATATGGAAGATTCAAGAAGGCGGAATTGGAGGAATCTCCGTTTCGTTGCCTATTGAACACAAACATTGAGATCAACCCCCATCAGATCAATGCTTTTTGTGCAGCTATCCAAGCTCTAAAAACGGGAGGCATTGTCCTCGCAGATGAAGTTGGTCTCGGAAAAACGATTGAAGCGGGCCTTACGCTTAAATATGTTTTGGATTCGGGGGCAAAGCGTATTTTGATTGCACTTCCTGCAACCCTTCGCAAGCAGTGGGAGGTTGAATTGGAGGAAAAATTCAACCTTAGTGCAACAATATTGGATCGTCTCACAGTGGAGAACGATTTGTTTTACTGGAAAAACTGCTTGGAAAATAGAGACAAAGTCAAGATTATAATTACCTCTTATGACTATTCCTCCAAGTTAATGCAGCGGTTTCCAAATGTGAAGTGGGACTTTATTATCATCGATGAGGCCCACAACCTACGCAATGTATTTCATGGGACCAAGAGAGCCAAAAGACTATACGAACTCTCGAAGGGTATCCCTAAAATACTGCTTACCGCTACACCTTTGCAGAACTCCCTGTCCGATCTCCATGGGCTGATTTCATTTATTGATCCTCGGATTTTTGGAAGTGAAAAGGTCTTTAACAAAAGATTCATCGAAGGACAGGATTACACAGAACTGAAAAGAGATCTCATCCCGGTGTTATATAGAACTCTTCGCCGAGATGTAGGAAAATACATGGATTTCAAAAAGAGAGAGTGCCGAACAATTGACTTTGTCCTTTCTCCGGATGAAGTCGAATTATATATGCGAGTAAACAACTTCCTGAAAAAAGATATTTTATACTCCATCCCCAACGCTAATAAAGGCCTTATCGTGTTGGTTATCCGCAAGCTGCTGGCATCCTCCAGCTACGCCTTGATTGAAACATTCGAGGTACTGAAGAATAGACTTCAGAAGCTGTATGAGGGTACAAAGTCGGCCAACGCCCAGGATGGATTTGATTTGTTCTGGGATTTTGTTGAAGATGAAATTGATGAATCCGGCTTTGAAGAAGTCGATGATGAAGATACCCTCTTCCAGAAGCAGCAAATCCAAGCAGAAATGGACGAGGTTGATGCAATCATCGATACGGCAAGTCGCATTAAGAGCAATGCAAAAATCAAAGCTCTGAAAATCGCAATCCACACAGCATTCGATTACCAAGGAAAGCAGAATATTCCGCAAAAGGTTGTCGTTTTCACCGAATCAAAGCGGACTCAAAAATATATTGCCTTCGAACTGCGCAAGGATGGGTTCGATGAGAATGACATTCTGCTATTCAACGGTGATTTCAATGATGCCATGACCAAAGAAATTTATCGTGCATGGCAGGTAAAGAATTTTGGTAAAACAAATTATGGTCGCAGCGTTGAATATAAGCATGCCATTGTCGATTATTTCAAAGAGCATTCCAAAATACTCATCGTAACGGATGCAGGTTCAGAAGGCTTGAACCTTCAATTCTGTAATACGGTTATCAACTATGACCTACCTTGGAACCCCCAGAAGATTGAACAGAGAATTGGTCGTTGCCATCGTTATGGGCAAAAGCATGATGTGGTAGCAATCAATCTTCTGAACACGGGAAATGAAGCAGATCGTCGTGTCTATGAAATTCTGTCTAAGAAGTTTGAATTGTTTGAGGGCGTATTTGGAGCTTCCGATATTGCCCTTGGAGCATTGGAATCGGGAACCAGTTTTGAAAAGACAATTCTTGAAATTTATCAGAATTGTGGGACGAGGGCGGAGTTCAAAAAAGCCTTTGATAAGTTGGATCGCCAGCTGGATGCAAGGCGTAACAAGAAAGCGATCCAGCTTCGCTCAATTTTAATGACAGAAAGCGATACTGCGAAGGGTGCAGCATTGGATAAGACTAAACAGGACATTGATCGGTATTTGCGGCAAGTAGATTTCTGGTCTCAAGTGGCAGAACCAGAGTCAGAGGGTGGTATCCACTATTGGAAAATCGATAATTGGGGCGAGGAAACTTTCGGATCACATGGAACGCTTTTTGTCGGTGCATTCTGTAAGTCCAACAATGAGATACTTTTCCCTGTTCTCCTTCTCTGTGATGAACAAGGGCAGTATATCGACTTTACTGAGGATGATATTGTAGGTGCGCTTGAGGCTGTAGACGATGGTGACGTCAGATACTTCCAACCTACAGAGGAAGAAATGGCCTCTTACCGGAGCATGTATGATGCACTGATTCGAGAAATGCTGTCTAGGTACCACGCTGCATTTCAGCCGATGATTGACTACAATAAACGCAAGGTGGAAAATTGGGCTGATATCCAAAGAGAACAGCTGAACATTCAGATTGTGGAAATGAATGCGGAGATCGAAGCATTGTCTGAGGATGCAGCCGCTGCGAAGGACTTCTTACAGAAGGTTGACATCCGGAAAAAGGTTGACGAGAAAAAGAGGCAGCTTCAGAAAATCCAAACGACCTTCCACCAAAAGGTCTCGTCTATCCAGGCAGAGGCCGCAAAGGAAATTACAGAGTTTAACCAGCAATTTGACATACAGCCGATTTTGCTTGTCAATGTTGTGTTGAAGTTCTAAATGATAAGGAGACACAGGAATGGAACCAAAAGGAAAACTGGAACTGACCTGGGTCGGAAAATATGATGACAAAGTGATTGAGCCTCGTATTCTGGTTGAGGATCATGAAAAGTCATATGGAGACCCTCACAGTGAAAATATGCTAATTCATGGTGATAATCTGATTACACTACAAGCACTTCAGCAGGATTTCGCCGGACAAATAAAGTGCATCTATATTGATCCTCCCTTTAACACCGGGCAGGCATTTGAAAACTATGATGATAATCTTGAAATGTCCATCTGGCTAAGTCTAATGAGAAAGCGAATTGAGCTGCTACATGAGCTGTTGCGTGACGATGGAACCATGTTCGTGCATATTGATGATGCTTATTTGCCGTACATTACAATCCTTTTAGACGAAATCTTTGGTAGACAGAATCGTCTATATTTGATTACTTTCAAGCAAGGAGCTGCTACTGGACATAAGGCAATCAATCCCGGCTGTGTTACGACTACGAACTATATCGTCATGGTTGCTAAAGACAAATCTTTTTGGAAGCCAAACAAAGTTTATACGAAAAGAGTAGCTCGCGATACTCGATATACAAAGTTTATCACGAATATTGAAAGCCCTTTTTCAGAGTGGAATATTATTACACTAACAGAAGCTTATGCTTCCTCCAAAGGATTGTCTTTGTCTGAGGCGAGAAAAGAGATAAAGGGAAATCCCACGCTAATAGATGATTTTGTTATATCCAATGCGGCATCGGTTATCCGTACCGCACGACCGGATATGAAAAGTGTGGGCAAAGACATTCAAGAGAAAATCCGAGAGTCTACGGTAAACCCAGAAACTATCCATTATCTGTATAGAGAAAATAATCCAGATATGTACTTTATCAAAGGTGAAAGAATTCTCTTTTACAAGGATAAATTACGGGAAATAGACGGAGAACTCGTTTCCGCTGAGCCACTAACCACGCTTTGGGATGATATATTGTCAAACAATTTACACAATGAAGGCGGAGTATCGTTCCCAAAAGGAAAAAAACCTGAACATTTAATAAAACGAGTGCTTGAAATCGCAACGGATAAAGATGATTGGTTTTTGGATTCCTTTTTGGGGTCAGGAACTTCGATTGCGGTTGCTCACAAGATGGATAGAAAGTATATCGGAATCGAAATGGGGGAACAAGCGTATACCCACTGCAAAATACGCTTAGACGCTCTTATTTCTGGTGAAGACAGTTCGGGCATTACGAAAGCAGTGAATTGGAATGGTGGTGGTGGCTATCACTTCTATGAGCTAGCTCCAAGCCTGCTAATCAAAAATGAGCGTTTGCCAATTT